>DATKCY010000100.1:0-10288 GCA_035512995.1 Thermohalobaculum sp. | reverse complement strand
TGTTCCAGAGCGGATCCGCTTCGAAGACGGCTGCGGACCAGCTCCTCCACCGGAAAACTTGACCTCTTCAACCCAAATCTCTACGTCGCAGATATCTTGCGGGCATGGTGTAATGGTAGCGCTCTAGCCTTCCAAGCTAGCCGTGCGGGTTCGATTCCCGCTGCCCGCTCCAGAAATTTTCGTCCGACAAATCGCCTGCAAAACGAGCCGATGGCGCGGACTAACCGCCTGATGGTGCGCGATTATTGGGCTGTTGCGCACGTCCCTTTCCAAGCTAGCCGTGCGGGTTCGGTTCCCGCTGCCCGCTCCAGAAATTTTCTTCCGACTGCGAAGCTGGCGCCAATGGCGGCGCAGGCCGTTGACCTTGCGTGGAAGCGCGCCGGTTGCGCGCGTCCCTTCCAGAGCTCTTGGTGCGAATTCGAATCCCGCTGCTCGCTCCACCCCGCTCCATCGACCGGCGGCGCCGGCGGTCGCGCCGGGCCGGACGCCGACGGCTGGTGCGGGCGACGTCCCGGCGTCGGCGGCAAGGCCGCCCCTGTCAAAGTCGTGGCTCCGGGCCATCATCCCGGACCGATGTTCCTCCGCCGGTGGCGCCGATGCTGGTCGCTGTCCTCCTGATCCTGCCGGTCGTCGCCGCCGTGGCGGCCGAGGCGTGGCGGCCGCGGCTCGCGGGGTGGGCGGTGGCCGCGGCTGCGGCCGCGATGACGGCGGTGCTGGCCGCCTCCGCCTGGGCGCATCCGCTCGAGCTCGACCTCGGCTGGTACGCGCCGCTCGGCAGCCGCTTCGCGCTCGCGATGGACCCGCTCGGCACGCCGCTCGCCCTCTACGCGGCCGGCATGGCGGTGCCGGTGCTCGTCTACGCGACCGCCTATCTGCCGGCGCACCTGGCCGAGGAGGGCAGGGGGCTCGAGGGCGTCGCCCCGTTCGGCGCGCTGATGCTGGGCTTCGCGCTGGCGATGGTGCTGCTGATGCTCGCGCAGGACCTCCTGCTGATCTTCCTCGCGCTCGAGCTGACGGCCCTCGTCTCGTTCCTGCTGATCCGCTTCGACCAGGACCGCGAGGCGCGGGAGGCGGCGCGGCTCGCGCTGGTGCTGACCGGCGGCAGCTCGCTCCTGTTCCTCGCGGGGCTCGTGATCGTCGCGGCGGAGGCGGGCACGACCGACCTCTCGACGCTGCGCGAGCGGGCCGTGCTCGAGGCGGTGCCCGACTCGGCCCGGGTCTGCCTCGCGCTCGGCGTGCTGGCCAAGAGCGCGCAAGTGCCGCTGCACTTCTGGCTGCCGCGCGCGATGGCAGCGCCGACCCCGGTCTCGGCCTATCTGCACTCGGCGGCGCTGGTCGCGGCGGGGGTCTTCGTTCTGCTCCGCATCCGGCCGCTGCTGGTGGACGCGCCCTGGCTGCTCGACGGCCTGCTCTGGCTCGGCTTCGCCTCGATCGTCGCGGGCGGGCTCTTCGCGCTCGTCGCCGACCGCTTCAAGCGCGTGCTCGCCTACTCGACCATCGCGCAGTACGGCTACGGGCTGGTGCTCGTCGGCGCGGGCGGCCCGGAGGGGATCGGCGGCGCCGCGTTCTTCATCGTCGCCCACGGTCTCGGCAAGGCCGCGCTCTTCATGACCGCGGGCGCGGTCACGCAGGCGACCGGCGAGGAGCGGCTGTCGCGGAGCGGCGGGCTGATGCGCGCCCTGCCGGTCCTCGGCGTCGCGAGCCTGGTCGCGGTCGCGACCGTCGCGGGGCTGCCGCTGACGATCGGCTTCTTCAAGGACGAGGTGCTGCTGAAGGCGGCGCTGGAGCACGGGCCGCTCGCGGCCGCGCTGGCGACGCTCGCGGTCGGGCTGACGCTCGCCTATCTCGCGCGCTTCTGGTTCGGCATCTTCGGCGGTCCGGCCCGCCCGGCGGAGCGGCCGGCGCCGATGCTGGTCTGGCCGATCGCGGCGCTCGGCGTCCTCGCGGTCCTCGGCGGGGTCTGGCCGGCGCCGCTCGCGCCCGTCTTCGCCGACGCCGCCGCCCATGTCGCGGGCGAGGAGCAGGCGTTCCACCTCCGCTACCCCGGCGGGCTGACGCCCGACCTCGCGCTCACCCTGGCCGGCTGGGCGGGCGGGGCGCTGCTCTGGCTCGTCCACGGCCGGCTCGGGCCGCTCTGGGCGGGGCTCGGCCGGCTGGCCGGGATCGCGGGACCCGCGGCGCTGACCGCGCGGGCGTCGGCCGCCGCGGCGGCGCTCTCCGACTTCGTCCACGGGCGCGAGGTGCGCGGCGCCCGCGACCGGCTGACGGCCGTCTTCCTCGTGACCGCGGCGATCGTGCTGCTCGGGCTCTGGGCCGACGGGCGCCGGCCCGATGTCGGAGATTTCGAGGCCGCTGACCTGCCGCTCGCCGCGGCGCTCCTCGTCGCGGCCGTCGCGGCGCCCGTCGCGGTCCTGCCGGTCGGGCACCTGGCCTTCGTGCTGCTCCTGTCCTTCGTCGGCCTCAGCCTCTCCTTCGCCTTCGCGCTCGCCCATGCGCCGGACGTCGCGCTGGTGCTGGCGCTGGTCGAGGCGATGCTGACGCTCCTTTTCATCGCCTCGCTCTCGCACATGCGCCACGAGGTGCTGATCGCGGCGCGGGCCCAGGCGCGCATGCGGGGTGCCGTGGTCGTCGGCGCGCTCGCCGGCGTCGCCGCGGCCGCGACCGCGTGGGTCGCCCTCTCGTGGCCGTCGGCCCAGTCGAACACCGGCGCCTACGTGAACCTGACCGAGAAGGCGCACGGCAAGGACGTGGTGACCGTGATCCTCGCCGACTTCCGCGGCTTCGACACGGCCGGCGAGATCACGGTGCTGGTCATCGCGATCACCGGCGCCGTCGCGATCTGGGCGGGGCGCACCGCGTGACCGGCGGAATCGCCCGCGTGATCTTTCCGCTGTCGCTGATGGCGGCGCTCGCGCTCTGGGCGCGGGGCTATGCCGAGGCCGGCGACGGGTTCAGCGCCGGGGCCGTTGCGGGCGTGGGCGCGGCGCTCGCATACGTGACGCTCGACTACCGTGACGCGCGCCGGCGGACGGCCGCACGCTGGTCGCGCTGGTTCCTCCTCGGCGGGCTCGTCGTCGCGCTCGCGGTGGCGCTCGGGCCGCTGGCGCTCGGCCTGCCCCCGGTCACGCACTGGCCGCCGCCGGGCGCCGAGGTGAGGACGGTCGGCGTGCTCGAGCTGCACACGGCCGCGCTCCTCGACCTCGGCATCGCGCTCACGGTCTACGGCGCGGTCGTCAGCACGCTCGACCGCCTGTTCCCGACCTTCTGGAGCGGGTGAGCCCATGACCATGCTGACAGCCCTCGTCATCGGCGTGCTCTTCGGCACCGGCACCTACGCGATGGCGCACCGCGACGTGCTCCGGCTGGTCGGCGGCACGCTGCTGATCGGCAACGCCGCGATCCTGTTCCTGATGGCCCCGGCCCTCGACGGGCGCGAGGCGCCGATCCTGCCGGTCCGGACGATCGAGCTGGTCTCCGACCCGCTGGTGCAGGCGCTGGCGCTGACGGCGATCGTGATCAATTTCGGCACGACCGTGCTGCTCCTGCGCGTGGCGCTGACCGTCGGGGAGACGCACGACACGCTCGACATGGACAAGCTCGCCGAGGCCGAGGTGGAGGACGAGGCCGAGGAGGAGGCCGAGGCCGACCGCGAGGCCGCGGAGGGGCGACCGGCCGGAGATCCCGCTTGACCCCGCTCGCGCCCCTCGCGCTCTGCTGGCTCGCGGCGCCGGTCGTCCTCCTGCTCGACGCGCGGCGGCCCTCGGTGTCGTGGGGCGCGGCGGCCGTGCTCGCCCTCGCGACGGCCGCCGACCTCGCGCTCATGGCGCAGATGGTCTGGGGCGGGCGCGAGGCGCTGACGGTCATCACCGGCGGCTGGCCGGCGGGGGTCGGCATCCGCCTCCATGTCGACGCCGTCGCGCTCTTCTTCGCCGCCGTCTCGTCGACCGTGATCCTGGCCGGCATGGTGCACGAGCGCGGCCGCCGCCTGCGCTCGCGCTCCTTCCCCGGCCTGCTCCTGTTCCTCGCCGCCGGGCTGCACGGCGCCTTCTTCACCGGCGACCTGTTCAACTTCTACGTCTTCTTCGAGGTCTCGGTCGTCTCCTCCTTCGCGCTCGCCGCCTACGGCTATGGCCGGCAGGAGGCGCGGGGCGCGCTGATCTACATCGCCGTCAACCTGCTCGGCTCGGTGATCTTCCTGACCGGGGTCGCGGTCGTCTACCACCAGGCCGGCACGATCGACTTCGTCGAGCTCTGGCGGCTCGCGGACGACGGCGGGCGGGGCATCCCGCCGCTCGGGGCGGCGCTCCTCTTCACGGCGCTGGCGCTCAAGCTCGGCCTCTTCCCGCTGCACTACTGGGTGCCGGTGCTCTACAGCCATGCCCACCCGGCCGTCGCCGCCGTGATGAGCGGCGCGCTCATCAATATCGGCGCCTACGGACTCCTCAGGATGGGACTGATGGCGGCGAGCGCGCCGCGGGCGCGGGCGGCCGACCTGCTGCTCCTGCTCGGCGCGCTGACCGTGGTCTACGGCGCCGTGCTCGCGGCCAACCGCGCCCGCCCGCGCGAGATCGTCGCCTATGCCTCGATCGCGCAGGCGGGCTATGTTGTGCTCGCGCTCGGCGTCGGCGGGCCCGTGGGCACGGCGGCGGCGCTCCTCGCGGTGCTGGCGGGCGCGCTCGAGAAGGCGGCGGCCTTCCTCAGCCTCGAGAGCGCCGGTTTCGCGCGCCGCGCCTCGGGCCTGGTCGCTGCGGCCGGCATCGCGGGACTGCCGGTCACGGTCGGCTTCCTCGCCAAGGTCGAGCTCTTCCGCGCGGTCTGGGCGACCGCCATCGGCCCGGTGCTGGTCGCGGCCCTGATCGTCGGGACGCTGTTCCTGTTCGTCGCCACCGTCCGGTTCTGGGAGCGGCTGCAGACGCTGCCCAGGAACGGCCCGCCGGCGCGCGGGGCGGCCGCGGCGCTCGCCGCCCTGACCGTCCTCCTCGGCGCGCTGGCGGCGCCGCTCGGCGCGCTGACGGTCACCCTCGGGGGCGCGCTTCTCGAGGGGGGCGGACGATGAGGCCGCTCCTCCGCGCGATCCCGCTGGTGCTGATCTACGCGGTGCTCGCCGGTCCCGCCGACCCGGCGAACTGGCTTGCCGGTGCGGTGCCCGGCCTCGGGCTCGCGCTCGTTCTCGGCGCGCGCGGCCCGGCGCTCGGGCCCGGCGGCGCGCTCAGCGTGCTGGCGCGGGCGCTGGTGCTGCCCTGGTTCCTGCTCGGCTGCCTCCGGCGCATCGCCAGCGGAAGCTGGACGATGTTCCGCGTGCTCGCCTTTCGCGCCGGCCGGGCCGAGCTCGGCTTCGTCCGCTGCGAGACCGAGACGGAGACGCCGGACGGCGCCGCGCTCCTCGCCCTGATCGAGGCCGCGAGCGCCGACAGCGTCGTCATCCGGGTCGACTGCGGCGCGATGCGCGTCAGCCTCGTCGCCGCCCGCCGGCGCGACCGGCACTGCGCGGACCAGCGCCGCTGGTACCGGCGCTTCCAGCGGCGGATGCTGCCCTGACACAGGAGGACACGGGAAAATGCACGACCTGATCTTCGGCGCGCTCCTGCTCTGGCACGCGGCGCTCCTGCTGCTGCTGCTCGTGCGGGCGGCGCGCGCGGACGACCTGCTGACGCGGCTGATCGGCTTCGACGCGGCCTCGGTGGTGCTGATGTCCGGGCTGATCGTGATCGCGGTCGAGCGGCGCGAGGCGGTCTATCTCGACATCGCCCTCGTGCTCGCGATGCTGGTCTTCGTGCAGACGGTGGCGGCCGGGCGCTTCCTCGAGAAACGGGACCCGAGCGAATGAGCGGGCTCGCCGTCACCGCGGTCAGCGCCCTCGCGATCCTGGGCACGGCGGTGCTCACGCTCGGGATCGGCTGGGCGGCGCTCGCGCGGGACGGGCAGCTCAAGGTGCACGCGCTGTCGCTCGGCGCGGTCGGTCCCCTCGTCACCCTCCTCGCGGCCGTCTTCTGGGGCGACGGCCGGATGATCGTGACCGCGCTCCTGCTGTTCGCGTTCCTCGTGGTGGCGTCGGCCGCGTCGGCGCACGCCCTGATGCGGCTCGTCGACCGCGGCGGAAGCGCGCGCGATGCCGGGCCGTCCGCGCCCGCCCGGCGGCGGGACTGAGCGGCGGTCGTCTTTTCAACCTATGGAAGAGCGACCCGATGTCGTGGCCAAACCTATATTTATTAATAAAGAGTTAACGGCACGGAAACATTGAAAAGTCCTGAACAGAAGCTTGACCACCGCTCGCGCAGGTTGTTTACCATAAGTGAAGTCGACGGCCGGTTCCCGAGAGCAGATGCGGAATATCGGCGCAGGCAGCCGAGAAGGAACGCAACGCGATGCGTCTCGAGCAGATCACGCAGGCGGAACCGGCGGAGCGCGCCGCGCAGGGGCAGGGGCAGGGACGGGCGGCGGTGCTCGTCCTCGGCATGCACCGGTCGGGCACCAGCGCGCTCACGCGCGTCTTCAGCATCCTCGGCTGCGACCTGCCGTCCAGCACCGTGCCCGGGCCGAGCAGGAGCAACCCGCACGGATATGCGGATTCCCGCGCAGCGGAGTCCCGCGCGGTCATGAAGCTCAACGACGCGATCCTCGCCTCCGCCGGCACCTCCTGGGACGACTGGCAGCGACTTGGCGACGGCTGGCGTGCCTCGCCGAAGGCGAACGAGTTCCGCGAGAAGGCGCAGCGGGTGCTGGCGGACGATTTCGGCGACTCGTACTTCTTCACGCTCAAGGACCCGCGCATCTGCCGTCTGCCCGGGTTCTGGATCGAGGCGCTCGAGGCCTACGGCGTACGGCCGGTTGCCGTGCTGCCCGTCCGCAACCCGCTCGACGTCGCCGCATCGCTCCGGGCCCGCGACGGCTTCGAGCCGCGGCTCGGCCAGCTCCTCTGGCTCCGCCACGTGCTCGACGCCGAGGCGGGCACGCGCGGCGTCCCCCGGTCCTTCACCAGCTACGAGAGCCTGCTCGACGGCTGGAGCACGGTGACGCGGAAGGCCGAATCCGATCTCGGCATCGTCTGGCCGCGGATGTCCGACCTGGCCGCCGCCGAGATCGAGGCCTTCGTCACCGACGAGCACCGTCACCACGCGGCGGGCGAGGCCCGCGTCGCCCGGGACCTGACGCTGCCCGACTGGCTGCGCACGGCCTACGAGATCTTCTCGCGCTGGGCGCGGAGCGGCGAGGACGAGGTGGACCGCGACACGCTCGACACGATCCGGGCGGAGCTCGACGCATCGGCGCCGGCCTTCGCGCGGCTCGTCCGGGCCGGCCGCGACGCCGCGGGTGAGGCGCGGGCGCTGCGCCAGAGCCTCGAGAGGACGCAGGCGCGGCTCGAGGATGCCGCGGCCGAGGCGGCCGAGGCGAAGCGGCTGAGGGACGAGACCGCCCGCCTGGAAGGCGAGGTCGCCGAGACCCGCGCGCGGCTCGAGACGGCCGAGACGGAGCGCGCGGCTGAGACGCGCCTCGCCGAGGACGCCCAGGCCGCCCTCGCCGCCCTGCGGGCGGAGGCAGCGGAGCGCCGCGAGGAGCTGCGGGCGCTGAAGGAGGAGCTCTCGGCCAGGGTGCGGACCCTCTCCGAGGCGCGCGAGACGCTCGGCGCCCTTCGCGCCGAGCGGCAGGCCCGCGCGGAGGAGCTGGCCGCCGGGACGGCCGCGCGCGAGCAGGCGGCGGCGAGGCTCGCACGCGCGGAACGCGAGCTCGTCGAGGCCGTGGCCGCGCGGGCCGAGGCGGAGAAGACGTCGGCCGGCTATCGCGAGCATGTGGCGCTGTTGCTGGAGGACGGCCGCCGGCACGCGCGCGAGCTGACCGAGCTCAGATGGCAGAGCGCCGCCGCGGCGCAGCTGGTCCGTAGCGCCTGCGTCGCGCTGGCCTTCGGCCGGCGGCTGCCGGGGCTCGGCCGATTCCAGGCACGCCTGGCGGCGCGCAGGCTGCGCCGGGCGGGCCTCGTCGACCCCGACTGGTATGTGGCGCAGAACGACGACGTGCTCGAGGCGAAGATCGACCCCGTGCTGCACTTCGTCGTGCACGGCGCGGCCGAGGGGCGGGCGCCTCACCCCCTGCTCGGGCAGGACCCGCGGACGAACGGCTCGGGCAGGACGGCCTGAGGGCCGCTCCGCACCTGGCGGCGAGAACGGGGCAGGGCATGATCGGCTTCACCAAGGAAGACCTGGCGTCGATCCGCGCCTCCGAGCTGTTCGACGCGGAATGGTATCTCGCGAACAACCCGGACGTGCGGGCGCTCGGCATCGATCCGGCCGAGCACTACCTGTGGCTCGGCGCCCGGCTCGGCCGCCTGCCGTCGCCCCGGTTCGACGGCGAGGCCTATGCCGCCCGCCATCTCGACGCGGCGGTCACGGACGTGAACCCGCTCCTGCACCACCTCCGCCGCCGGGGCCGGCGGGCGACGGCCCAGACGGCGCCCCGGGCGCCCGAGGCGCCGGCAGTGACGCCGCCGTCCTCCGTCCCGGCCCCCCTGAACGCCAGCACCTATTGGAGCGGCAGGCCGTTCCGCTACCGGCCGGTCGAGGAGCTGCGCGCGACGATCGGCGACTACCTGCTCGAGCGGGCGAAGCGCCCGGCGGGCGCACCGCGCATCGCCTTCTTCTCGGCGATCTGCGGCGGCTTCGAGACGCAGAAGGTGCACGAGCGGCTGGACCCGCGGGTCGACTACGTCCTGTTCGTCGACCGCCCGACCCCGGCGCTCGACCTCTGCGCCATGCGCGCCACCCCCTACCACTGCGCCGACCCGCGCCGCGCGGCCCGCTTCGTGAAGACTCACCCGCACCGCCTGCTCGCCGGCTACGACGTCGCGGTCTGGCTCGACTCCAACATCGTCATCCGCGGGCCCGAGCCCTACGCCATGCTCGACGCCTTCCTCGCCTCGGACAGGGCTGTCGCGTGCATCCCGCACCCGCGCCGGTCCTCGGTGTTCGAGGAGGGCGCGGAGTGCATCGCCCGCGGCATGGACGACCGTGAAATCCTCGAGGCCCAGCTCGCCCGCTACCGCGGCGCCGGCTTCGACTGCGACGACCTGATCGAGACCAACCTGATGATGCTCAAGCTCCGCGACCCGCGGGTGGCGGACTTCCTCGACGGCTGGTGGGCCGAGATCGAGCGCGGCAGCAGGCGCGACCAGATCAGCGTGAACCGCGCGCTGGCCCAGGCGAAGCTCGACTGGCTGCCGCTGACCGAGAAGCGGACGAGCACGCGCAACCACCCGGACTTCGCCCTGCTCGAGCACGACCCGGCGGCCGGCAACCTGGACGAGGTGGTCGGCGCGCTCGCGACCGGCACCTTCGACCCGCTCTCGGGCCCGAGCTTTCGGTCGGTCAGGGACCGCCGGCTCGAGGCCGTGCGCGGCCTCCCCGTCGACATCGTCGTCTGCGTGCACGACGCGCTCGACGACGTGAAGCTCTGCCTCGCCTCGCTGCAGGCGGCGAAGGGACATGCGCGCCAGCGGATCATCCTCGTCGACGACGGATCGGGCGCGGAGACCGCCGCCTTCCTCGCGGAGCACGCGGACGCGCACGACGATGTCCGGCTGATCCGGAACGAGCAGGCGGTCGGCTACACCCGCGCCGCCAATATCGGGCTCAGGGCGTCCGACGCCGAGGTCGTCATCATCCTCAACAGCGACACGATCGTCACCGCCGACTGGGCCGAGAAGATGGCCGAGGCGCTTCTCTCGACCGAGCGGGGCGGCATCGTCGGGCCGATGTCGAACGCGGCGAGCCACCAGTCGATCCCGGACCATCTCGGCACCAGGGACCAGACCGCGATCAACGTCCTGCCCCCGTCGCTGAGCCCCGAGGACCTGAACCGGGCCTGCGAGGACTGGAGCGGGGCGGACACGCTGCCGCTGACCCCGCTCGTCCACGGCTTCTGCTTCGGCGTCTCGCGGAGCCTGATCGACGCGATCGGCCTCTTCGACGAGGAGAGCTTTCCGCGCGGCTATGGCGAGGAGAACGACTATTGCCTGCGCGCGGCCGATGCCGGCTTCGCGCTCGTCGTCGCGACCCACACCTATGTCTTCCACGCGAAGTCCAGGAGCTATGTAGGCCCCGAGCGCATCCGCCTGATGCAGGCGGGCGGGCAGACGCTGCGCACGCTCCACGGCCGCGCTCGGGTCGAGCGCGCCGTCGCCAGCATGCGCAGCAACCCGGTGCTGGCGGGCCTGCGGGAGGCCGCGGCGGCGCTCTACGCGTCCGCGACCGGCACGCGCCCGGCAGCACCCCCGCTGCCGGCGGCGGAGCCGCGCGGG
>DATKCY010000099.1:0-23186 GCA_035512995.1 Thermohalobaculum sp. | reverse complement strand
TGAACTGAGCGGCTTAGGCCGAGCTTTCTTCAAACCTTGCAATGCCTGGAGGGCACCTAACATGACCATGATCAAGAACTTCCTGCACGACGAGACCGGCGCGGTCACCATCGACTGGGTCGCGCTGACCGCCGGCATCCTGCTGCTCGGCATCGCCGTGGTCTTCTCGATCTTCAACAACGGCGTCTCGCCGCTGGTCGAGAACATCAATGCCCAGCTCGAGGGCGCTTCGGCCGGCATCTGCGGCAGCCTCACCGGCGGCGGCATCTCGTCGGCCGACTGCGACGCCGTCTATACCTCGAACTGAGGCAGCGGCTTCAATGAAGCTACGGGCGCCCGCGATCTTGCGGGCGCCCATATTTCTGACATAAGAAAAGCATCATGCGAATCCTCGCGATCCTGGTCCTGCTTTTCGGCGCCGCCCTCGCTGGCGGCGGCATCTATTACGCGTCCGTGTACATGGAATTGTACAAGGCGGGTCTCCAGGTCTCGGGGCCGGAGACGCAGCGCATCATCGTCGCGAAGAAACAGCTGAGCTACGGTCATCGCGTGAACAAGGACGATCTGCGCTGGGTCGAATGGCCGAAGGATTCGGTCCCGGGGGGCGCGTTCACCTCGATCGAGGCGCTGTTCGGGAAAGAGAAGGACGACAACGATCCGCGAATCGCCCTGCGCACGATCGAGGCGGGAGAGCCGCTGCTGACCACCAAGCTCTCGGGCTTCGGCACGTCGACGCGGCTCGCGGCGCAGCTTCCCGAAGGAAAGCGCGCGTTCACGATCGGGATCAGCGACGCGGGCGGCGGCGGCTTCATCGGTCCGGGCGACCGGGTCGACGTGATCCTGACGAAGACCGAGGACGGGCAGCTCCTGTCCAAGGTCATCATGCAGGACGTGCCGGTGATCGCGGTCGACCGCAATCTGAACAAGGAGCGGAGCAGCGGCGGCGGCTCGCGGGCGACGATCGAGGTCACGCGGACGCAGGCGCAGCAGCTGCTTCTGGCAAGCCGTGTCGGCGAGCTGCTGCTGATGCTCCGCGGCGTCCACGAGACCGTTTCCGAGGAGGTCGATCTGGTCGACACCAGCGCCTTCAACTTCAGGCCCGACGCGCCGACCGCCGACGCCCCGCAGTTCGGCGTGAAGGTGCGCGTCCGCCGCGGCACGTCGCTGGGCACGCAGCAGGTCGAGGACTCGCCCGAGATGCTCGAGCAGAAGCGCCTGGAGCTCGAGGAGGAGCAGAAGCGCGTCGCCGAGGAGCTCCAGCGCCTCGAGGAGCAGACCAAGCAGACCATCAACTGAGCCGCGGCGCCACGACGCCTCGGCCCGGTTCCCTTGCGCCGGCCCCGCGGGGCCGGCGCAAGTGAGTCAAAATTCCCACAACCTTAGACGATCTTCCTCAACCGAGACGTGCGCGGCCTTGCCTCGACCGTCCCGCTGATCGTTAGCTGGCTCGACGACTTCTGGGGGAACTTTCGCACCACGCTGGGGGGCGTGAAAAGCACATGATGAATCTCGTACAACGCGCATTGGCGGCGGCGTTGACCATAGGTCTCGCCGCTGCAACGACGCTCGCGGCCGCGCCCGCCGAGGCCCAGAGCCCTTCGGTGCTCCGGGTGGCCCGCGGCCTTGCTTCCAACAACATCACGGTGGTGGAGAACCGCGCCGTCGTGGTCGAGAGCGCCCAGCCCTTCATCGAGGTCTCGGTCGCTCAGCCGTCCGTCGCCGACGTCTCGCCTCTGTCCGATCGTGCGCTCTACGTGTTCGGCCGGTCGCGGGGCATCACGACGCTCACGCTGCTGGGCGAGGGGGGCCAGCTCATCACCAACGTCATGGTCCAGGTGATCCCCGACATCGCCACGCTTAAGGCCCAGCTCGCGGCCGTCGTGCCTGACGAGGACGTCGAGGTGCGCGTGGCCGGGGGCCAGCTGATCCTGTCGGGCACGGTGTCGAGCGCCGCGCGGATCGAGGAGATCATGCGGCTCGCGAACATCTATGCCGGCGGCGGCGTCGTCAACATGATGACGGTCGGCGGCACCCAGCAGGTGATGCTCAAGGTGCGCGTCGCCGAGATGTCGCGCCAGGCCTCGAAGGCGCTCGGCATCTCGCTCGGTGCGTTCGGCGAGGGCAGCGACGTCGGCGGTTTCATCACCAGCGGCAGCCCCGCCGCGGCCTTCGATCCGAGTATCGTCAACATCGGCGGCGTCGCCGTGCAGGACACCGGCCTCGGCCTGCTCGCCCGGTTCGGCGACTTCGGCATCAACCTCGCGGTGGACGCGTTCGAGGGCAAGGGCTTCGCCCGCACGCTCGCCGAGCCGAACATCGTCGCGCTCTCCGGCCAGTCCGCGAGCTTCCTCGTCGGCGACGAGATCCCGATCCCGGTCGAGGGGGAAGACGGCGTCGTCACGATCGAGTTCAAGCGCACGGGCGTGGTGCTCGACTTCACGCCGCGCGTGCTGACCGACGACATCATCAATCTCAGGCTCTCGGCCGAGGTGTCGAACCTCGGCGAGACGGTCGACACCGGCCAGGGGGACCTGCCGAGCTTCAACGTCAACCGCTCGACGACGACGGTCGAGCTGAAGGACGGCGACAGCTTCGCCATCGCGGGGCTGATCCGCGAGACCTTCACCGACGACATCAGCCAGTTTCCGATCCTCGGAGACGTCCCGATCCTCGGCACGCTCTTCCGGTCGGCAAGCTACCTGAAGAACGAGTCGGAGCTCGTCATCATCGTCTCGGCCCATCTGGTGACGCCGGTCGACGGGGACCTGCTGGCGATCCCGCACGATCGGATCACGGTTCCAAACGAGCGGGAGCTCTTCCTGCTCGGGCAGACCGCCGTCCCCACGTCCGCCTTGGACGTGGAGGCGCAGGACTTCGATGGCGGCTTCGGCTACGTGGTGGAGTGATCGGATCATGAGAAAACTTCCTGCACTGACGCTGGCCGCCACCGCGACGATGCTGTCGGCCTGCACCAACGAGCCGGCGGGGTCGGATGCGCTCACGCCCCTCTACGGCGAAGCGGTCCGGCAGAACATCGCCGTCCAGATCGCCTACGGCGAAGGCCGGCTCCGCGACCTCGCGGCGGCGTTCCAGGCCGAGACCGACGAGATGGTGACCTTCGCCTTCGACTCGGCCGCGCTCGATCCGACGGCCCGGGCCGCGGTCGACACGCAGATCGCCTGGCTGATGCGGAATCCGGGGGTCCGCATGTCGGTCACCGGCCACGCCGACCTGGTCGGACCGGACGGCTACAACTACAGGCTCGGCCTCCGGCGGGCGCAGGCCGTGGTCAGCTACATGGTGGCCAACGGCATCTCCCGGAACAGGCTCGACGAGCTCGTGTCGCGCGGCGAGAACGACCCGCTGATCCCGACCGAGCAGCGCGAGCGGCGCAACCGCCGCGTCGTCACGACCGTCGCCGGGCTCGACCGCCAGTTCGTCGGCTTCGGCATGGACGGCCGGATCGCCAACGCGATCTACAGCGGCTACGTCGGCAACTAGGCTCCTGCCGACCACCGGACCGGCTGCCGGCGGCGCGCCCGCCGGCAGCCTTTTCCGTTCCGGACCGCCGCAAGCCGCGGCTGATCGGGAGGCGCCGCTCTAGCGCAAAGGGCGAAATATTCTAGTGCCTCATGGGGTGATTCCTGTTATTAGCGAGGGTGGAGTGGGCGTGACCGGGGTTGCGGCGATGCCGTTCCCCAGATCATGATTTCGCCGCGAACTTCCGGTAAGCGGGTCGCTCGAGAGGGCGGACCCGCGGGGATTGGGCCGAAAGAGTCCCTGCCGCCGCGGATGGCGGCTTGCTTGGGGATGCGGGTGCAGCCGTCGCTGATTGGTGGGTGATGACGGACGATTCGAGCACATCGGCGGAGCGCGCGGGCACGAATCGTGCAGGCACCGCATTCGTGCCCGGGTCCTCCGGTGAGCGGGAGGCGAGCTGAATGGCCCTTTCTTTCAAGCGCGACGCGGCGGCGGCGCCGGCGGAAGCGCTGGTGTTCTTTGAAGGCTTCGCCGACGTCGAGCCGCTCGCGGAGGACCTGGACGAGGAGTTCGGCCCCGACCAGTGGATCGAGGCGGCGACCGGCGACGTCGACCGCGCGATCCAGAGCGTGCGGGGGACCACCGACCTCGCCCTCGTGACCATCGGCACCGACGACCCGGCGACGATCGACGCCACGGCGCGGCTGATCCGCAAGGCGCGCGAGGCCGGTCTCATGGTGCTGCTGGTGGTGGGCGAGGTGTCCTCGCGCTCAATGCATCTGCTGATGCGCGAGGGCGTCGCCGACTTCGCGCCCTATCCCGAGCCGCGGGAGGCGCTGCGCGAGGCGATCCAGCGGCTCAGGCTCGCCCGCTCCTCCGGCAAGAACACGGCGCTCGTCGCGCATGGCGGTGCCCAGCGCAAGGGGCGGGTGATCGGCGTCTACGGCGTCGCGGGCGGGGTCGGCGCGTCGACGCTCTGCGTGAACCTCGCCTGGGAGCTCTGCAACCTCGTCCGGCGCGACGGCCACCGCGTCGCGCTCCTCGACTTCAACTTCCAGTACGGCTCGATCGCCACCTTCCTCGACGTGCCGCGGCGCGAGGCGGTCTACGAGCTCGTGTCCGAGGCCTCGGCGCTCGACCAGACGAGCTTCGCGCAGGCGCTTTCGACCTATCAGGACCGGATGCACGTGCTGACGGCCCCGCGCGAGTCGCTGCCGCTCGACATCGTCTCGCCCTCGGACATCAGCACGATCATCGCCCTGGCGCGCGAGTCGTTCGACTATGTCGTGATCGACATGCCCCAGGCGCTGATGAACTGGTCAGAGCAGGTCTACACCTCGGCCGACGCCTTCCTGGCGGTCATGGAGACCGACATGCGCTCGGCGCAGAACATGTTCCGCTTCCTGCGCACGCTGAAGTCGGAGGGCATGACGCTGCAGCGGCTCCGCTTCCTGCTGAACCGGGCGCCGGGCATGACCGAGCTCAGCGCCAAGGCGCGGGTCAGGCGCGTGGCCGAGAGCCTGGGCATCGAGTTCGCGCACCAGCTCCCCGACGGCGGCAGGCAGGTGGCCGCGGCGTGCGATCAGGGCGTGCCGCTGTCCGAGGCGGCCAAGGGCAACCCGCTGCGCAAGGAGATCGCGAAATACGCCCAGCGCCTTCTGGACGAGGAGCAGAAGGAGGCGCAGGCTGTGGACCGGGAGGCCAAGGCGGGCTAGCGCGGCCAGGGCTGCGCTGCATCGGCATGGGGAGAGAGGGACATGTTTCGTCGGATCCGTACGCAGGGTGAGGGGGAGGAGCGCGGCTCGACCGCGCTGATCGCCCCCGAGCAGCCGACCGACCGCGCCAAGGCCAAGGGCGGCGAGGTCGATGCCCGCGAGCGCCTGCGCGAGGTGCGCCGCAGCGCGGCGCCGGCGGCGCCCGCCGGGGGTCCGGGTGCGGGTGCGGGTGCGGGTGCGGGCGACGATCAGGACGCGCGCCGCCGCAAGCGCCTCCTCGCGCTCCGCGTCGAGCTGCACCGCCGGCTGCTCGACGTCCTGAACCTCTCGGCGATCGAGAAGGTCAGCCAGGAGGAGCTGCGGAAGGAAATCGCGGAGATCACCCGCGAGGAGCTCGCGACCGGCGACCTGGTCCTCAGCCGGCCCGAGGTCGAGGGGCTGGTCGACGATCTCGTGCACGAGGTCACGGGCCTCGGGCCGCTCGAGCCGCTGCTCGCGGACGACAGCATCACCGACATCCTCGTGAACACGCACGAGCACGTCTATGTCGAGCGTGGCGGGCGCCTGCACAAGACCAACGTCCAGTTCAAGGACGAGCGGCACCTCCTCAGGATCATCAACAAGATCGTCGCCGCCGTCGGCCGGCGCGTCGACGAGAGCCAGCCCTGGGTCGACGCCCGCCTCGAGGACGGCAGCCGCGTCAACGCGCTGGTGAAGCCCTGCGCCGTCGACGGCCCGCTGCTGTCGATCCGCAAGTTCGCCAAGATGCCGTTCACGGTCGAGAAGCTGATCGAGAACGGGGCGTTCTCCGAGGAGATGGCGCTGTTCCTGCACGCGCTGGTGCGGACCCGGCTCAACATCCTCGTTTCGGGCGGCACCGGCTCGGGCAAGACGACCAACCTGAACGCGCTGTCGTCGTTCATCCCGAACGAGGAGCGCATCGTCACGATCGAGGACACCGCCGAGCTGCAGCTCCAGCAGGAGCATGTCGGCCGCATGGAGAGCCGCCCGGCGAACATCGAGGGCACCGGCGCGATCACCATCCGCGATCTCCTGCGCAACGCCCTCAGAATGCGTCCCGACCGCATCATCGTCGGAGAGTGCCGCGGCGACGAGGTCATCGACATGCTGCAGGCCATGAACACCGGCCACGACGGCTCGATGACCACGATCCACGCGAACAGCCCGCGCGACGCGCTCGGCCGTCTCGAGAACATGATCGGCATGGCCGGGATCGAGTTGCCGCTGAAGGCGGTGCGCACCAACATCGCGGCCGCGGTGAACGTGGTGGTGCAGGTCGCGCGCCTCTCCGACGGCAAGCGCCGCATGACCTCGATCTCCGAGATCGTCGGCATGGAGGGCGACGTCATCACCATGCAGGAGATCTTCAAGTACGAGCGGCAGGGGACCGACGCCAACGGCATGATCCGCGGGCGCTACACCGCCACCGGCATCCGGTCGCGCTACTCCGACCGGTTCAAGCAGTGGGGCTTCGACCTGCCCGCGAGCCTCTACCGGCCCGACGTCTGAGGGGAGCCTGACAGACCATGTTCCAGCCCGTCATCTATGCGCTGATCTTCATCGGCATCCTCATGATGGTCGAGGGCGCCTACCTCGTCCTCTACGGCAAGACGCTCCGGCGCGAGAAGAAGGTCAACCGCCGCCTGGCGCTCCTGCAGGAGGGCCGCGACACCGAAGAGGTGATGGCGATTCTGCGCAAGGAGCGCGAGGGCGGCCAGCACGGCGCGAGGATGCCGGTGATCGGCGCGATCATCGAGCAGGCGCGCCGCGCCAACATCTCGGTCACGCCGATCGGCGTCTCCATGGCGCTCATCGCCGCGATGATGCTGGCCTTCCTGATGCTGACCTTCTTCACCCAGGCGCTGCTGCAGATCCGGCTGGTGGTCGCGATCGTGCTGGGCTACGCCGCGCTCTATCTCTGGTTCAAGAACAAGGCGAAGAAGCGGCTCGCGCTGTTCGAGGAGCAGCTGCCGGACGCGCTCGACCTGATCGTGCGCTCGCTCAGGGTCGGTCACCCGATGAACGCGGCGGTCGCGATCGTCGCGCGCGAGCTGCCCGACCCGCTCGGGACCGAGATGGGCCTGATCGCCGACGAGGCGACCTACGGCATGAACATCAACGACGCGCTCGAGCGGATGGCGAGCCGGGTGCCGGTGCCGGACCTGCGCTTCGTCGCCATCGCGGTCAACATCCAGACGCAGTCGGGCGGCAACCTGGCGGAGATCCTCGACGGCCTCGCCAAGGTCATCCGCGCGCGCTTCAAGCTGTTCCGCAAGGTCAAGGCGATCACGGCCGAGGCGCGCTGGTCGGGATGGTTCCTGTCGATCTTCCCGATCGTCGCGCTGATCCTGGTGCAGCTCGTGAAGCCCGACTACTACGACCAGGTCTCCGACCATCCGCTGTTCCTGCCGGGCGCGATCCTCACCTTCATTCTGCTCATTCTGAACGTCTTCTTCATGCGCGCCCTCGTGAACATAAAGGTTTGAGGCTATGGAAAGCGGCTTTCTCCTCGGGTTCATCGAGCGCGCCTGGGTCGGCCTGATCGAGACCTACGGGCCGGCGGCGCCGTTCTACCTGATCGCGGGCATGGGCGTGACCTTCGCGCTGCTTGCCCTTCCGGTGGCGCTGAAGAAGCAGCGCGACCCGCTCGACCGGTTCAGCTTCGAGGACGAGCGCCTGCAGGGCGACCTCGCGAGCCTGCGCGAGGACCACGACGACGGCACGCTGAAGGGCCTCTCGCAGTACCTCGAGCCGACCGATGCCGAGGAGGTCGGCGAGACGCGCAAGATGCTGCGCCGGGCCGGCTATAAGGGCGGCTCCGCGGTCCGCGTCTACTTCTTCACCCGCGCCCTGCTCGGGCTCGGCCTGCTGCTCTTCGGCATGTTCATCTTCCTGCTCGTGCCGGAGGAGCCGCAGGCCTTCTTCGGCATGGTCATGTCGGGGCTCTTCGGCCTCGCCGGCTTCCTGGGGCCGGTCTGGTGGATCAAGCGCCGGATCGCGCAGCGCACCGAGGACATCCAGAACGCCTTCCCGGACGCGATGGACATGATGCTGGTCTGCATCGAGGGCGGCCAGTCGCTCGACCAGGCGATGGCCCGCGTCGGCAAGGAGATGGAGCACTCGTCGGGGCCGCTCGCCGAGGAGCTCACGATCGTCAGCCAGGAGTTCCGCGCCGGCAAGGAGCGCGCGACCGTGCTCCGCGACTTCGCCGACCGCTGCGGGGTCAACGACATCTCGTCCTTCGTGACCGTGCTGATCCAGAGCCAGGCCTTCGGCACCTCGGTCAGCCAGGCGCTCCGCGTCTATGCCGACGAGATGCGCGACAAGCGGCTGATGCGCGCCGAGGAGAAGGCGAACCTGCTGCCGACCAAGCTGACGCTCGGCACGATGTTCTTCACCGTGCCGCCGCTGATCCTGATCCTGATCGGCCCGTCCTTCATCATGATCATCCGGGCCCTCAGCGGCCTGACTACGGGCGCGATGCCTGGCTGACCTGGTGCCGTCGCCCCCCACGCTCCCGACCTTGCCGCCGCGGGCGTCCCGCGCAGGGGCCGCGGCCGTGCTCGCGGCGGGGCTCCTCGCCGGCTGCGCCAGCAGCGGCGTGACGCTGCCGCCGGTCGAGGATCCGGCCGAGCGGGCGCTGGCGCAGCGCGGCGACACCTGGCTCGTGCTCGGCAAGCGCCTGCTCGCGGCCGGCGAGCACGACCTGGCCATGGAGGCGTTCGAGCGCTCGCTGGTCGCCGAGGGGCCGAGCGCCCAGGCGATGACCGGCGCCGGCCTCGCGGCCGAGGCGCAGGGCCTGCTGACGATGGCCGCGCGCTACTTCGAGAAGGCGCGCGACCTTGCCCCCGACTCCGTCGTCGCGCACAACAATCTGGGCGTCGTGCTGTTCCGGCTGGGCGAGCCCTACCAGGCGCGCCAGGCATTTCAGGCCGCGTTCGCCCTGTCCGACGGCGCGAGCCCGATGGCGTTGCAGAACCTCCGCCTCAGCGAGGAGGTCATCGCCGAGCGCGAGGCGGCGCTGGCCGTGGTCGACCCGGCCACGAACTTCCGGGTGGACAGGCGCGGGTCGAGCGAGTTCAAACTGAGCGCGTTGAAGCCGGCGGAAGAGCGGCAGATCGTAATCGAGGCAGTGGCCGCGGAGCCGGTCGTGCCCGAGCGGATCGCGCCCGATCCGGTGGGGGCCGTCAGAGCCGTTCCCCACCCGGTCGAGCCCGAGCCGGTCGAGGCGGGACCCTGATCCCCGCGGCGAACGGGAGAAGAGCAGGATGAAGGCACGGTACTGGCCCGTCGCGGCCGCCCTCGCCGCCGGGCTCGCGAATTGCGCCCCGACCAATGTCGAGAACAAGCCCGACCCGCTGGCCGGCGACATCATCGAGGAGGCGAACCTCACCGACCTCCTGCTCGCGGCCGGGGACCCCGCCGATGCGGTGCTCTATTTCGAGAAGGCGGTCGAGCGGAACCCCGACAGCTACGAGGCGCGGCGGGGCCTCGCCAAGTCCTACGCCAAGGCCAGGCGCTACCCGGAAGCGGCGCGGGTCTACGAGGAGATGATCGCGCTCGGCCAGGCCGAGCCGGCGGACCGCCTGGAATACGGCTACGTCGCCATGCGGCTCGAGCGGTGGGAGGACGCGCAGGCCGCCGCGGCCGCGCTTCCCGAGGCGATGAACACCCCGCGGCGGCACCTGCTCGACGCGCTCCTCGCCGACCACAGGCAGGACTGGGCGACCGCCGACGCCGCCTACCAGCGGGCCGAGCGGATGAGTCCGAACCCGGGCGAGGTCCTGAACAACTGGGGCGTCAGCCTGATGTCCCGCGGCGATGTCGAGGTGGCCGAGGCCACCTTCCGGCGCGCGATCTCCTTCGACTCGCGCCTGTTCGAGGCCAAGAACAACCTGGCGCTCAGCCGCGGGCTCCGCGGCGACTACCAGATCCCGGTGATGCCGCTGACCGATGTCGAGCGGGCGCAGATCCTCAACAATCTCGGCGTGATCGCGCTCCGCCGGGACGAACCGCGGATCGCGCGGGGTCTCTTCGCCGAGGCGGTCGCGACGCATCCGCAGTACTACCAGGCGGCGGCGGACCGCCTCGCGGCGCTCGAATCGACGATCATCCAGTAGGCCCGCCATGGAGACGACGCCGCTGATCATCGCGCTGATCGCGATGACACCGCTGATGGCCTACGTGATGTGGTCGGACCTGAAGAGCCTCCGGATCCCGAACTGGGTCGTGCTGGCGGTGCTCGGCGTCTACCTCGTGACCGGGCTCTGGGGCCTGCCGCTCGAGGTCTTCCTCTGGCGGCTGGCCTTCGCGGCGGGCTTCCTGGTCGTCGGCTTCGGCATCTTCGCGCTCGCCGGCGGCAAGGTGGGCGCCGGAGACATGAAGCTGATCGCCGTCCTGATCCCGTTCGTCTCCGCCTCCGACGTGCTGTTCGTGCTGTTCGTCTACGGCGTCGTCACGCTTGTCGGGCTCATGCTGCACCGCCTGATCCGGGCGCGTCTCAAGGGCCGCAAGACCGGGTGGATGGCGCTCGACCAGTCGATCTACTACCCGGTCGGCCTCGTGCTCGGCATCACCACGCTGATCTATCTCGGGGTCCAGGTCGCCGACCGCATCTACGCCGCCGCCGCCTGATCGTCCGGCTCAGCGCGGCTCCGCCGCCCAGGCGGCCCAGTCCGCGCGCTCCAGGAACAGCGGCGGGTGGTCGGTGATGACGCCGGTCAGCCCGCCGTCGCGCAGCCCCGCGACCCGGCCGGGGTCGTTGATCGTGTAGACCCGCACCTCGATCCCGTGCCCGCGGAGCTCGGCGAGCGCCCCGGGGCGGAGCCGACGCCAGTCGAGGTGCACGCTCGCGGCGTCGAGCGCCCGGACGGTCTCCAGCCAGCCGGCGGGCAGCCTCTCCCAGAGCACGGCGACCGGCTGGCGCGGGCGCCGCGCCCGCAGATGCCGAAGCGTCGCGTGCGCGAAGCTCGAGACCAGCACCCGGGCCTCCGCCCAGGGCCGGCGCGCCAGCGCCTCGGCGACCGCGCCCGCCAGCGCCTCCTCCTCGTCCCCGTGCGCCTTCATCTCCAGGTTGGCCGACAGCCCCAGCGCCTCGATCAGGTCGAGCGTCGCCGCGAGCGTCGGCACCGGCTCGCCCCGGTAGGCATCGCCGAACCGGACGCCCGCGTCGATGCCGGCCAGGTCCCCGGCCGACGCATGGGCGAGCCGTCCCGTCCGGTTCGTGCACCGCTCGAAGCCCGCGTCATGGTGGATGACCGGCGTGCCGTCGCCGAGGAGCGAGACGTCGAACTCGATCCACTCCGCGCCCTGCCCGGCGGCCGCCCGGAAGGCCGCGAGCGTGTTCTCCGGCGCCACCCGGCTGGCGCCGCGGTGGGCGACGACGCGCCCGGCCGTGGCCGTCCGGGGGGCGCGGCCGATGGTGCTCTCCATGCCGCTCCGCCTCCGCCAGCTCCTCGCGCTGCCCGGACACCTGCCACGAACGCCCGGCGACCGCCAGCGCGGCGTTTCCCTTCGTGGCCGACCCGCACTAGGTTCCGAGGCTCCGAGTCGTCGCCGGAGCCGCAGGTGCAGCCGCCGAAGCCCATCGCCTTCATCGCTGCCGCGGGCGTCCTCGCCGCGCTCGCCGGTCCGCCGCCGGCGGCGGCCAGCATGCTCGAGCCCAGGGCCGTTGTGGTCAGCACGGCGGGCC
Source organism: Thermohalobaculum sp. (assembly GCA_035512995.1). Classification (GTDB taxonomy): domain Bacteria; phylum Pseudomonadota; class Alphaproteobacteria; order Rhodobacterales; family Rhodobacteraceae; genus Thermohalobaculum. The sequence continues at coordinate 11,279 of DATKCY010000099.1, read as the reverse complement.
AGCCGGCGCGGCAGGTCTGGCTGACGCTTGAGCGGCACAGCGAGGGGATCCGGCTCCGAGGGCGAGTGCCGGACGCGCTGACCGGCACCGTGCTCGGCACCTATGCCGCGGCGCTCTTCGGCGCGGACAGGGTCGAGACCGACCTCGCGCGGCCGGGCGAGGACGGGGCCGCGCTGCCCGACTGGACCCGCTCGGCCATGGCGGCGGCGGACACGCTGGCCGAGGTGCCGGAGGGCGCGGCCGAGGTGACCGAGGGCGCGGTCCGGGTGACCGGCCGGGTCGAGGCGCCGGAGGAGGCGGGGCGCCTCACGCGCGCGCTCCGGGCGAAGCTGCCGCCGGGGGTCCGCGTCTCGACCGAGTTCGCGGTCGCGGTGCCGGACGTGGTCGCGGCGGTGACGCTCTCGGCCGAGCGCTGCGCCTATCTGATGACGCGCCTGGCGGCCGAGCGGCAGGTCCTCTTCGCCTCGGGCTCCGTCGAGATCGACGAGAGCAGCCTGCCGGGGCTCGCGACCATCGCCGGGCTCTTCGACCGCTGCCCCGACGCCGAGATCGAGGTCTCGGGCTACACCGACAGCAAGGGCGACGAGCAGATGAACCTCGACCTCAGCCAGGCCCGCGCCGAGGCGGTGATGGCCGAGCTCCTGGACCGCGGCGTCCCGCTCCGCCGCCTGCGCGCGCGCGGCTTCGGCGAGGCCGACCCGGTCGCGAGCAACGAGACCGAGGCCGGCCGCGCCCGCAACCGCCGGATCGAGTTCCGCGCCGTGGAATAGCCCCCCGTTCCGGCAGCGGCAGTCGCTCGGCTCGGGACGGAACGGCGCGGCGGGATCAGTGGCGCCGGCGGCGACCCGGCCTCAGCCCTCCCGCTCCCACCGCCGCGCGGCGTCGTCGTCGGCCTCCCGCGCATCGACCCAGGCCGCGCCCTTGCCCCCGTGCTCCTTCTTCCAGAAGGGCGCGCGGGTCTTCAGGTAGTCCATCAGGAACTCGGCCGCCTCGAACGCGGCACCGCGGTGGCGGCTCGCGGTCAGCACCAGCACGATCCGCGCCCCCGGCTCGAGCCGCCCGTGGCGGTGGATCACGCGGACGCCCGCCAGCGGCCAGCGGCGCTCGGCCTCGGCCACGATCGCGTCCAGCGCGCGCTCGGTCATGGCGGGATAGTGCTCGAGCTCCATCGCCTCGATCGCATCCTCGCCGGCGCCGCCGCGGACGAGCCCGGTGAAGCTGACGACCGCGCCCGCGTCCGCGGCGCCCGCGGTCAGGCGCGCGATCTCGGCGCCGATGTCGAAGTCCTCGGCCTGGACCGAGACGCGGCTCGTGCGCGCGCCGCCGTCCATCAGCCGCCCGTGACGGGGGGGAAGAACGCCACCTCGCGCGCCTCCGCGATCGGCGTGTCGAGGTCGCCCATCTGCTGGTCGACCGCGACCCGGACCGAGCCCAGGTCCTCGAAGGCGCGGGCGTAGCGCTCGTCGCGCGCGATCAGCGCGCGCACCAGCTCGCCCGCCGTCGCGGCGCCGCCGGGCTCGACCTCCTCCTCGCCCGCGCCGACGCGCTCGCGCAGCCAGGCGAAGTAGAGGACGCGCATCAGCTCCCCTCCTGCCGGCGCAGATGCGGCATCGCCTTGGCGAAGTAGTCGGTGCCGCTGATCGCCGTCAGCACCGCCGCGGTCCAGAGGAGCGCCAGGAACAGCGACCAGAGCGCGGCCGAGATCGGTCCGGGCCCGGTGCCGAACAGGTAGGCCAGCACCTCGGACGCGCCCTGCAGGAAGCCGATGCCGATCGCGACCATCTGCACGGTCGTCTTCCACTTGGCGAGCGGCGTCACGTGGATCTTGATCTCGCCCAGGTGCTCGCGGAGGCCCGAGATCAGGATCTCGCGCATCAGGATCACGGCCATCGGGATCACCAGCTCCCAGCGCAGCCCCTCGATATAGCCGCCCACGTCCTCGGCCAGCGAGTTGAGCGCGAGCAGCACCGCGAGCGCGATCACCACCATCGCCTTGTCGGCGATCGGGTCCAGCATCTTGCCGAGCGCGGTCTGCTGCTGCCAGCGCCGGGCGAGGAAGCCGTCGAGGAAGTCGGTCAGCGCCGCCGAGCTGAACAGCAGAAACGCCAGCAGGTCGGCGAACGGCCGCGAGACCGTGATGAACAGCACGGCGACGAGCGGCGCCGCCGCGACGCGCGCCATGGTGAGGGCGTTGGGGACGTTCCAGATCATGCGCTGCAAAATGACCCGTTGCGGACGGCGCTTCAAGGGCCGCGGCGATCAGCCTTGGCCGTGGAAGAAGCCGTAGATCGTCTCGGCCAGCGCGGCCGAGATGCCGTCGACCGCCTTCAGGTCGGCGGGACCGGCGCGGCTGACGGCCTTGGCCGAGCCGAAATGCGCCAGCAGCGCGCGCTTCCGCGCGGCGCCGATGCCGGGGACCTCGTCGAGCGGGTTGGCGCGCTGGGCCTTCGCGCGCTTCGCGCGGTGGCTGCCGATCGCGAAGCGGTGCGCCTCGTCGCGGAGCCGCTGGACGAAGTAGAGCACGGGCGAGCGGAACGGCAGCGCGAAGGGCGGGCGACGGCGTGCGTGGAACACCTCGCGCCCCGCGTCCCGCTCCTCGCCCTTGGCAACGCCGAAGAGTGCGAGGCCCTCGATCCCGAGTTCGGCCAGCACCTCCGCCGCCGCCGAGACCTGGCCCTGGCCGCCGTCGATCAGCACGAGGTCGGGCCAGGCGCCGGAGGCGCGCTCGGGGTCCTCCTTGATCAGCCGGCGGAAGCGCCGCGTCAGCACCTCCTTCATCATCCCGAAGTCGTCGCCCGGGGTCAGCTCCTCGCCGCGGATGTTGAACTTGCGGTACTGCGAGCGGACAAAACCCTCCGGGCCCGCCACGATCATCGCGCCGACGGCATTCGTGCCCTGGATGTGGCTGTTGTCGTAGACCTCGATCTGCTCGGGCCGCTCGGGCAGGTCCAGCGCCTCGGCGAGCCCGGCCAGCAGCTTTGCCTGGCTCGCGCTTTCGGCGAGCTTCCGCGCCAGCGCCTCGCGTGCGTTCTGCGCCGCGTGCAGGGCGAGCTGGCGCTTCTCGCCGCGCCGGGGCACGGCGACCGCGACCCGCCTGCCGGCGATGCTGCTCAGCGCGTCGGACACGAGCGCCGGGTCCTCGACCGGGTGGCTCAGCAGCACCATGCGCGGCGGCGTCTTCTCCGCGTAGAACTGGCCGAGGAAGGCGCCCAGGATCTCGCTCTCCTCCGCCTCGGCCGAGATGCGCGGGAAGTAGGCGCGGTTGCCCCAGTTCTGGTGCGAGCGGATGAAGAAGACCTGCACGCAGGCCTGGGCCCCCTCGCGGTGCAGCGCCACGACGTCGGCCTCGGCCGTCCGCTCGGGGTTGATGCCCTGGTGGCCCCGCACATGCGCCATCGCGCGCAGGCGGTCGCGGCAGACCGCGGCGCGCTCGAAGTCCATCGCGGCCGAGGCCAAGCCCATGCGGTCCGCCAGCTCCGCCTGCACGCGGGTCGAGCGGCCCTCGAGAAAGCGGCAGGCGTCGGTGACGAGCGCCGCGTAATCCTCGCGGCTCACATGGCCGACGCAGGGAGCCGAGCAGCGCTTGATCTGGTAGAGCAGGCACGGCCGGGTCCGGCTCTCGAACACCGAATCCGAGCAGGTGCGGAGCAGGAACGCCTTCTGCAGCTGGTTCAGCGTGCGGTTGACCGCGCCGGCGCTGGCGAAGGGGCCGAAATAGCGCCCCTTCTCGCGCCGCTGGCCGCGGTGCTTGCGCAGAAGCGGGAAGTCGTGCGCCTCGAGCAGGATGTGCGGGAAGCTCTTGTCGTCGCGCAGGAGCACGTTGTAGCGGGGCTTGAGCTGCTTGATGAGGTTCGACTCGAGCAGCAGCGCTTCGGTCTCGGTCCCGGTGGTGATGAATTCCATGCCGGCGGTCGCCATCACCATCGCGGTGATGCGGTTGCCGTGCCCCGCCGCCTTCGCATAGCTCGCGACCCGCTTCCTCAGCGAGCGTGCCTTGCCGACATAGAGCACCTCGCCGCCCGCCCCGAGCATGCGGTAGACGCCCGGCCGGTCGGGCAGGCTCGGAACATAGCGCCGCACGACCTCCGGCCCGGTTTCGACAGCCTCCGCCTTCATGCCGGGCACCCGGGTGCGTCCGCGGACTGATTCGCAGTGATTCGCGGCTTCTGCTGCATCATGCTCCGTGGCGTTTCAAGAGCGAATCCGCCCCCAACTCCTGTGGACAACTCTGTCGACAATCGATGGCACAGCCGGAATTTTCGTTGTGGCACAACGCGCGATACTGCTTTGCCCAGAAAATGGGCATCCGAGTAACATCATGTAATTCCTGAGGAAAAAAGTTTCGCCAAGCAAATCCTTGGGAAGGCTACGGTTTTTTGACGGTTCGGACACAGCCTTTTGGCAGAGGTGGACAACTCGGGCTGCGGGCAACGGGCTTCTCAGCGAATCAAGTGTGGTGAGTGATTCGTCTCGGCCGCGCGAAATCCTCAAGGCAGACCGACCTTTACGTAGTACGCGGTGTCCCGTGGCAGGTTCATGAGCCTTTGCCCGCCGTCGAGGGTCAGCACCTCTCCGGTCATCGACTTCGTTCTCCAGGCGAACAGCACGGCTTCCGCGATTTCGTCCGGTTCCGGCCCGCGCCCGAGCAGGGTCAGCCGCTTCGAGCGCTGGAAGCTCTCCTCGTTCTGCTTGCCCGAGATAAGCGTGATCGACGGCGCGATGCCGACGACCCGCACCGCCGGCGCATAGCCGATCGCCATGGTCCGCGTGGCGCCGAGCAGCGCGTATTTCGACAGCGTGTAGGTGAAGAAGTCGGGCGTGAGCTGGAAGAGCTTCGCGTCCAGCATGTTGACGATCAGGCGGTCGCCGCCGTCCTCCGCCGCCTGGTGCAGCCGGCGGGCGAGGCCCACGGGCGCCGCGAGGTTCACGGCCATGTGCGCCGCCAGGCCCTCCTCGTCGAACCGGTCCGCCGCGTCGTTCGAGAAGCGCGAGGCGTTGTTCACGAGGAGGGTGGGCGCTCCCATCCCGGCCTCGACCCGGTCGAACAGCGCATCCGCCGCGCCCGGCTCGGCCAGGTCCGCCTGGAACAGCCGGCAGGTGCCGCCGGCGTCCTCGATCTCTGCCGCGAGCGACCGGGCGTCGTCGGCCGAGCCGCGGTAGTGGCAGGCGATGCCGAACCCCTCGGCCGCCAGGCGCCGGGCGATCGTGCGGCCGAGGCGGATCGCGCCGCCGGTGACGAGCGCGGTGCCCGCCATCACTTCTGCCCGGGCCCGGACGGGTCGGACGGCTGGCAGTCGCAGGCGCCGCCAAAGACGCGGTAGACGCCGCAGTCCGGACAGCGCGCCAGCGTCTCGACCTTCGGCACGCGCACCGGGCTGCGGTCGCCCAGCCGGCGGCGCCCGGCGCCCCGGATCAGGAACATCCAGACGAGGCCGATGACCAGCAGGGTCAGAAGGATCTTGAGCAGCATGTGGGGTCCTTCCCGCGTCTCCCGGCCAAGCTAGGCGGCGGGGCGGAGCCGATCAACGGCAGGCCTTGCCCCCCGGGGAAAATCATTCCCGGCGGTGCGCGCCCTTGCTATATGGTGCGCCATCATCCGCGTGCCCCCACAGCGGGGCCGGGAGGACGTCCGATGCACATCATGGACCCGAAAGAGACCCTTCGGGCCGAGCTGGAGGAGCTCCGCCGCCGTCACCGTGCGCTCGACGGCGAGCTCGAGGGGCTGGGCGAGGTCGCCCGCGCCGACCCGCTGACCATGCAGCGGATCAAGAAGCAGAAGCTCCAGCTCAAGGACCGGATCGCCCGGCTCGAGGACCAGCTCTACCCCGACATCATTGCCTGATCGCCTTGCGGCGCCTGGGCGGCCGGCTATAGTCGGCGCTCCTTCTGTCACGGGGCCGGCGGCATGGGCGAGCGCGGGGTCAGCATCGGCATCGTGATGGGCAGCCAGTCCGACTGGCCGACCATGCGGGCCGCGGTCGAGATCTGCGAGGCGCTCGGCATCGGCTGCGAGACGCGCATCCTGTCGGCGCACCGCACCCCGGACCGCCTGTTCGCCTATGCCGAGGCGGCGGCGGGCCGCGGCCTCGCGGCGATCATCGCGGGCGCCGGGGGGGCCGCCCATCTGCCCGGAATGCTGGCCGCGAAGACGCGGGTCCCGGTGCTCGGCGTGCCGGTCGAGAGCCGGGCGCTCGGCGGGCTCGACAGCCTCTACTCGATCGTGCAGATGCCGCGCGGCGTGCCGGTCGCGACCTTCGCGATCGGCCCCGGGGGGGCTGCCAACGCCGCGCTCTTCGCCGCGGCGCTGCTCGCGGTCGGCGACCCGGACCTCGCCGGGCGGCTGGAGGACTGGCGCGCGCGGCAGACGGCCGCCGTCGCCGACGAGCCCGAGCGCGACTGAGCGCATGGCGCCGCTCCCCCCCGGCTCGACCGTCGGCATCCTCGGCGGCGGACAGCTCGGGCGGATGCTGTCGATCGCGGCCGCGCGCCTCGGCCTCCGGACCCACGTCTTCGAGCCGGCCCCCGACCCGCCCGCGGGCGACGTCGCGCACCGCGTCACGACCGCGGCCTGGGACGACGAGGCGGCGCTCGACGCCTTCGCGTCCACGGTGGACGTGGTGACGCTCGAGGTCGAGAACGTGCCGGTCGCGGCGGTGCGGCGGCTCGAGCGCACCGTGCCCGTCCGCCCGGGCGCCCGCGCGCTCGAGATCGCGCAGGACCGGGTGGCGGAGAAGGCGTTCGCGGCCGGGCTCGGCATCGCCACGGCGCCGTGGCAGGCGGTCGAGAGCGCCGCCGACGTGCGCCGCGCGCTCGACCGGACCGGCGCCCCCGCGCTCCTCAAGACGCGGCGGCTCGGCTACGACGGCAAGGGTCAGGCGCGGGTCGGCCGGGCCGGGGACGCCGCCGGAGCCTGGGACGCCATCGGCGGCGTGCCGGCGATCCTCGAGACGCTGGTGCCGTTCGAGGCCGAGGTCTCAGTCATCGCCGCGCGGGGCGCGGAGGGCCGCGTCGTCTGCTTCGACCCCGGCCTGAACCGGCACGAGGGCGGTATCCTGCGCACGACGACGGTCCCGTCGGGCCTGCCGGCCGCGGTCGAGGCGGAGGCGCGGGAGATGGCCGGCCGGCTGCTCGCGGCGCTCGACTACGTGGGCGTCATGGGGGTCGAGCTGTTCGTCGGTCCGGGGCCCGCGCTCCTCGTCAACGAGGTCGCGCCGCGCGTGCACAACTCCGGGCACTGGACGATCGAGGCCTGCCTCGTCGACCAGTTCCAGCAGCACGTCCGGGCGGTCGCCGGCTGGCCGCTCGGCGACGGCAGCCGGCATTCGGACGCCGAGATGACGAACCTGATCGGCGCGGAGGCCGATGCCTGGCGGCGGCTGGCGGCGGAGCCGGCGGGCCTGCACCTCTACGGCAAGGCCGAGGTCCGGCCGGGCCGCAAGATGGGCCACGTGACCCGGCTCGCGCCCCGCCGGACCGGCTCCGGAGCCTAGCGGAATCGCGGCTGGTCGCCGCGATGAGCCGATGTCGCCGCGTTGCAATGCCCACCCCGCCCGACGCGGGAGCGCGGAGAGGCCCGGAGCCCGAGCCGGTCAGGCGCTCCGGGTCGCCGTCAATGCTCCGGCGGCGGCGGGCCGCCCGGGGTCGCCGTGGCCGGCCCCTGCGACACCTCCGGCGCCGGCGGCGGGGTCCGCGGGCCGGGCGAGTAGGTCGGCACGTTCGGCTCGCGCCGCGCGGCGCCGGTCAGCACCTCGACCAGCCGGCCCGGACCCCAGAGCGCCGCCTTCGCGATCCGGTTCTCGGCGAGCATGCTCTTGGTCTTCTCGAACCGCATCACTTCGTCGATCCGGCGGTCCAGGAAGCTCCAGGTCGCGCTGTGGCCCGGCGTGTCGTCGCCGATCCAGTAGAGCACGGTCGCCGGGTAGACCGAGCTCAGGATCGCGCGCTTGGTGTACCAGTTGTAGTCGGTCGAATCGTCGCCGAGCGCGGTCCAGATCGTGTCCGCGGTCTCCCAGATCATCCGCGCGCCGTCGGGCACGTAGACGGGCAGGGCGAACAGCGTCGCGGCCCGGCGCACCGCCTCGCGGTGCTCGGCCACCAGCTCGAGCCGGCAGCGGACGGCATAGGCGATCCTCTCGCGCATCTTCAGCCGGCCGATCGCCGGGTCGCTCGCCAGCCGTTCGGCAAGCCGGCGGTCCATCATGCGGTGGAACTCGATCGCGAGATCCGGTCCCCCGCGCGGGAAGGCGAGCTGCGCGAGCCCCGGATCGACGCCCGCGTCGGCTGTCGCCGCGTCCAGCGTCTTCCGCGACCAGCCGTCGAACACGACATGCGGCAGCGCCGCCTCGACGACCTCGGCGCGCGCGCGGCTCATCGGATCCGTCGGCTCGCCGGCCTCGGCATTCGGCTGATTTTCCATGGCGTCTCGGCTCCGCTCGGCTGCTGTCGGCACGGTGGACATCGCCCGGCCCCGCCTTTATATAGGCGCCGGTTGCAGATTTCGAACGACGGGAAGGTGGTGAACTGAGGTGCAGGTACAGGTCCGCGACAATAACGTCGACCAGGCGCTGCGCGCGCTGAAGAAGAAGATGCAGCGCGAGGGCATCTTCCGCGAGATGAAGCTCCGGCAGCACTACGAGAAGCCGTCGGAGAAGCGCGCGCGGGAGCGGGCGGAGGCGATCCGCAGGGCGCGCAAGCTGGCGCGCAAGAAGGCGCAGCGCGAGGGGCTTCTCTGACCGGGCGCGCCCCCGCGGCGACCACCTGAAACCACGCAGAACCTGCCCGCCCCGGACCGCCTCCGGGGCGGGTTTTGCGTCGCGCCCCGCGCGCGCCGCAGGCGTTGCGCCTGTCCGCCCGCGCGTTACTGTCGTCTCCCGGCACGGCGCGAGGAGACGCGAACCGCCATGGTGACCACGGCAGAGGCGCGCGCCCCGCGCGGCCTGCGCATCTACGCCATCGGCGACGTGCACGGCTGCGACGCGGCGCTGGCCGAGGTGCACGGTCTGATCGAGCGGGACCTCGCGCGCCGGCCCCCCGAGGACTGGCGGATCATCCATCTCGGCGACTACATCGACCGCGGCCCCGACAGCCGGGGCGTGATCGGGCGGCTGATCGGTCGGCTCGCCCGCGGCCGCTGCTACTGCCTGCGCGGCAACCACGAGCAGATGGCGATCGACGTGCTGCTCGACGGCGCGGAGCGCGCGCTCGACCTCTGGCTGATGAACGGCGGCGCAGCGACGCTCGCGAGCTACCGCGTCGAGCCGGGGCCGGGCGGCGGCGCCGATGGACGGGCGGCGCTTTTGGAGGCCATCCCGGCCGCGCACCAGCAGTTCCTGCTCGGCCTGCCGCACGTCGTCCGCTTCGGCGACTACGCCTTCGTGCATGCGGGCATCCGCCCCGGCCGGCCGCTGGCGGAGCAGCGCGCGAGCGACCTCGTCTGGATCCGCGAGCCGTTCCTGTCGGACGGCCGCGACCACGGCTCCGTCATCGTGCACGGCCACACGCCCGTGGGGGCCGTCGAGGTCAGGACCAACCGGATCAACCTCGACACCGGCGCGGTCTTTGGCGGCGCCCTCACCTGCCTCGTGCTCGAGGGTGCGGGCAAGGCGCTGCTCGGGCCCGACCGGCTCGTGCCCCTCGACCTCTCCCCCGGTCCCTGACCGGGACGGTCAGGAACGGCCCCTCGGGTGCGCACGTTGTGATTCGCCAGGCGAGCGCGTAGACTGTCGCGCGGGAAACACGGGTGGAGGCCCCGATGGACGCGAGAGCACTGACGGCGGCGGTCGCCGCCGCCCTGGTCGTGGCCGGACCTGCCGGAGCGGCCTGCAACATCGACGAGGCGGGCGTGGCGGAGCGTCACGCGGCGCTGGCAGCCGAGCGCGGCGGCCTGACGGCGGAGGCGCGCCAGGGGCTGCACAGCCTGCGCCAGAGCGCCGAGACGCTGGACCGCGGCGGCTTCCCCGTCGCCTGCGACGCGGTGGTCGACGCCGCGATGCAGCTTCTCGAGGGCGACGCGGCGTGGTCGGCCGAGGCCGAGGCGCCCGCCGGCCCCGAGACGACCGTCGGCGCGCTCAACCTCGTCACCTTCGCCGCGACCGGGCGCCCGGTCGAGACGGCGAGCCTGGTCGGCCGGCAGGTCTATTCGACGGCGGGCGAGCCGCTCGGCATCGTCGACGGCGTGCTGCTCGACCAGTCGCGCGACGCGAGCCACCTCGTCGTCGCCCATGGCGGCGCGTGGGAGGCGGGCGAGCGCATGCTCGCGGTGCCGGCGGAGCGGATGCTGCTCGACCCGGATACGGGCCGGCTGTTCACCGAGATCCCGGCCGTGAAGCTGGCCGAGGCGCCGCTCTACGACCGCGCCGAGCGGTGGCGGCCCGAGGAGAACGACGCCTGGTACGACCAGCGCGCGGCCGAGGCCGTCGCCGAGGCCGGCGACAAGGCGCTCGAGGACCGGACGGCGGAGCGCGCGGCCGCCGATGCGGCCCGGGCCGGGGCCACCGCCAGCGGACCCGCCACGTCGCAGGAGGTGACCGTCATCGAGACCGAGGACGGCCCGCTGCGGATCAGGGTCGAGAAGGACCGGCCGGAGAACGCCGCAGGCTCGAACGACTGACACCGGCGGCGGCGTTCACCGGGCTGTCATCGGCCGGCTTGACCCCGCGAACCGAATCGGCGGGATCGCCCGGTCAGATCGGGCGATGACGGCGAGCGGCTGCGCCTTCGTGCCGGTGGCATGAACCCGCCGCGGGCTCGCCCGCACCTCCGGGAATGCGCAGCTCGTCGATGCCGTCGAGCGCGAACACCTCGACCGGCTCGGCGAACTCGCTGCCCTCGACATGGCCTGCCGCCTGCCAGGCGCCGGGCGCCACGGCCGCGAAGTCGCGGGTCGCGAGCACCGGGCGCCCGAGCCGCTTGGTCGCGCTCTCGACCCGGTGGACGCGGTTGACGACGTGGCCGATGCCGGAGAAGGCGAGCCGGCTCGGCACGCCGATCTGGCGGTCAACAAGGAGCTCGGCCTCGACGCGGCACGGGCGAACCCGAACGGCGGCGCGATCCTGACGCTGAAGTGCCTGGCCGAGCTCGAGCGCACGGGCGGCCGCAAGGGGCTGGTGACGATGTGCATCGGCGGCGGCCAGGGCATCGCGCTGGCGCTAGAGCGGCTCTGATATCACTCCATCGCCTTGACGATGTCCTCGGCCATCTTCTTGGCGTCGCCGAGCAGCATCATCGTCTGGTCCATGTAGAACAGCGGGTTGTCGATGCCGGCATAGCCGGGCGACAGC
>DATKCY010000098.1:0-3807 GCA_035512995.1 Thermohalobaculum sp. | reverse complement strand
GGCCTATGTCCGCTGGGTCGACCGCGTGAACCGCGTGATCGGCCGCATCGTCATGTGGGGCATCTTCGCGATGATGGGCATCCTGCTCTGGTCGTCGCTGTCGAAGACCGCGCCCGGCATGATGCCGTCGCTCTGGACGATCGAGATGGCGCAGTTCTGCATGGTCGGCTACTACATCCTCGGCGGCGCCTACTCGATGCAGATGCGGGCGCACGTGCGCATGGACCTCGTCTACGGCATGTGGTCCGGGCGCACGCAGGCGTCGGTCGACGCTGTCACGATCCTGTTCCTGCTCGTCTATCTCGGCTTCCTGCTCTACGGCGGGATCTCGAGCACCAGCTACGCGCTCGAATACGGCGAGCGCAGCTACTCGGCCTGGCGCCCCTACATGGCGCCGATCAAGATCGTCATGGTCATCGGCATCCTCATGATGCTGCTGCAGGCCGTCGCACAGTTCTTCCGCGACCTCGCGGCCGCGCGCGGGGTACCGCTCGAGGAGACGGCGCCGCACGGAGGCTTTCCCGGATGAACTACGAGGCGATCGCGCTCACGATGTTCGCGTCGATGATGCTGATGCTGCTGACCGGGCAGCGCGTGTTCGCCGCGATCGGCTTCGTCGCCGTCGTCGCCGCCTTCCTGCTCTGGGGCGAGGGCGGATCCGAGATGGGGTTCTCGGCCGCGATGAAGCTGATGAAGTGGTATCCGCTGCTGACGCTGCCGCTCTTCATCTTCATGGGCTACGTGCTGAGCGAGAGCGGCATCGCCGACGACCTCTACCGGATGTTCCATGTCTGGATGGGGCCGCTTAACGGCGGGCTCGCGATCGGCACGATCGGGCTCATGGTCGCGATCTCGGCGATGAACGGGCTCTCGGTCGCGGGCATGGCGATCGGCGCCTCGATCGCGCTGCCCGAGCTTCTGCGCCGCGGCTACGACAAGCGGATGGTCACGGGCGTGATCCAGGCGGGCTCGTCCTTGGGGATCCTCGTGCCACCCTCGGTAGTGCTGGTGCTCTACGGCATGATCGCGCGCCAGCCGGTCAGCCAGCTCTGGCTCGCGGGCGTGCTGCCGGGGCTGATGATGGCCGGGCTCTTCGTCCTCTACATCACCGTCCGCTGCTGGTTCCAGCCGCATCTGGGGCCCGCGCTCCCGGCCGAGGACCGCGACGTGCCGATGCGGGAAAAGCTGCGCCTGCTGACCGCCGGCATCCTGCCGCTCGTGATCTTCTTCGTGATGACCGGGCTCTTCTTCATGGGCGTGACGTCGCTCGTCGAGAGCTCGGCCGTCGGCGCGCTGGCCGCGACCCTCGCGGCGCTCTTCAAGGGCCGGCTCAGCTACCGGGTGCTCGAGGCCTCCGTCCGCCAGACGCTGGCGGTCAGCTGCATGTTCATGTGGATCATCCTGGCGGCGCTCGGCTTCGGCGCCGTGTTCGACGGGCTCGGCGCCGTCCGCGCGGTCGAGTCGCTGTTCACCGAGAAGTGGGGCCTGGGCCCCTGGGAGATCCTGATCCTGATGCAGCTCAGCTACCTGGTGATGGGCACCTTCCTCGACGACACGGCGATGCTGGTGATCGTGGCGCCGCTCTACGTGCCGCTGGTCGGCGCGCTCGGCTTCGACCTCGTCTGGTACGGCATCCTCTACACGATCACCTGCCAGATCGCCTACATGACGCCGCCGTTCGGCTACAACCTGTTCCTGATGCGCGCGATGGCCCCGCCCGAGGTGTCGCTCGGCGACATCTACCGTTCCATCATTCCGTTCGTCGCGGTGATGATCTTCGGCCTGATCCTGGTCATGGTCTTCCCGCAGATAGCCCTGTGGCTGCCCGGGATGTATCGTGGCGGCTGAGCCGGGGGCCAAGAGCGTTCAACAGAGAGGGAGACCCATGACCGAGAAGAAGCTGAACAAGCGCGAGTTCCTGAAGACCGCGGGCGTCGCCGGCACCGCGGGGGTCGCGGCGACGACGCTCGGCGCGCCTTACGTCAGGGCGCAGTCGCCGATCCGCTGGCGCCTGCAGACCTATGCCGGCCCGGCGCTGGCCGAGCACGTGATCAAGCCTTCGATCGACGCGTTCAACACGGCCGCCAACGGCGAGATGGAGATCGAGCTCTACTTCGCCGACCAGCTCGTGCCGACCGGCGAGCTGTTCCGCGCGATGCAGCAGGGCACGATCGACGCCGTGCAGTCGGACGACGACTCGATCAACGCGCCCGTCGATATCTCGGTCTTCGGCGGCTACTTCCCGTTCGGCACGCGCTACTCGCTCGACGTGCCGGCGCTCTTCCACAACTACGGGCTGAAGGAGATCTGGGAGGAGGCCTACGGCGAGGTCGAGGGCGTCACCTGGCTCTCGTCGGGCGCCTGGGACCCCTGCAACCTGGCCTCGAAGGAGCCCGTGCGCAGCCTCGCCGACCTCGAGGGCAAGCGCGTCTTCACCTTCCCGACCGCGGGGCGATTCCTCACCCGCTTCGGCGTCGTGCCCGTGACGCTGCCGTGGGAGGACGTCGAGGTCGCGCTGCAGACCGGCGAGCTCGACGGCATCTGGTGGTCCGGCATCACCGAGGACTACACCGTCGGCTGGGCGGACGTGACCAACTACTACCTGACCAACAACATCTCGGGCGCCTGGCTCGGCAGCTATTTCGCCAACTCCGAGCGCTGGGAGGAGCTGCCCGAGCACCTGAAGACGCTGTTCCGCCTGTCGATGGACAACTCGCACTACTACCGCCAGCACTGGTACTGGTGGGGCGAGGCGCACTACCGCACCGAGGGCGGCAAGCTCGAGCTGACCTCGGTGCCGACCGAGGAATGGGACCAGGTCGAGGCCGAGGCCGAGGCGTTCTGGGAGGAGATCGCGGCCGAGTCCGAGCGCAACGCCCGCGTCGTCCAGATCCTCAAGGACTACCGCAAGACCATGCAGGAGGCGGGCCCGCCCTACCGCTATTCCTGACGCGAGGGGAGCGGGGCGCGCGACGTCGCGCGCCTGAAGGAACGCGCAGCCCCGGCCTCCGGGCCGGGGCCTCCCTCCGAGCGGCGGGTGGTCCCGGGTCAGGCCCGGGTCAGCGCCAGCGCGTCCGGGCCCACGGGCCCCGGTATCAGACGCCGCTCGCCGGGATGCCGGTGCGCTCGACGCGGCGCGGCGCCGTCAGCTCCTTCCAGGTCGAGAGCGCGCGGTTGACCGAGGGGAACGGCGGGCGCTTCAGGAACTTGCCGCGGCCGGGCGAGGGCTGGACGTTCTGGCCGTCCGACCACACGACCTCGCCGCGGCTGAGGGTATAGCGGGGCAGCGCGCTGACCTCGATCCCCTCGAACACGTTGTAGTCGATCGCCGACTTCTGGCTGGCGGCCGAGATAGTCTTCGAGCGCTTCGGGTCCCAGACGACGAGGTCGGCGTCCGCGCCCTCCACGATCGCGCCCTTCTTCGGGTAGAGGCCGAGGATGCGGGCGATGTTGGTCGAGGTGACGGCGACGAATTCTTCCGGCGTCAGGCGGCCGGTCTCGACGCCGCGGGTCCAGAGGACGCTCATCCGGTCCTCGAGCCCGCCGGTGCCGTTCGGGATCAGCCGGAAGTCGCCGGCGCCCTTGCGCTTCTGCTCGGTCGTGAAGGCGCAGTGGTCGGTCGCGACCACCTGCAGCGACCCGGCGGCGAGGCCGGCCCAGAGCGAATCCTGGTGCGCCTTGTTGCGGAACGGCGGCGACATCACCCGGCGCGCCGCGTGGTCCCAGTCGGCGTTGGCGTACTCGCTCTCGTCCAGCACCAGGTGCTGGATCAGCGGCTCGCCGTAGACGCGCTGGCCCTTCTGGCGC
>DATKCY010000097.1:0-7478 GCA_035512995.1 Thermohalobaculum sp. | reverse complement strand
AGGAAGGTCGGCACCAGCAGCACCGCCGAGGCCATCGCCTCCTCGACCGAGACGAGGTTGCGCCCGGCCATCGAGACCGTCAGCGTCGAGCTGATCGTGATGAAGGTCAGCCCCAGCGCCTGCACGAACATGTCGCGCTTCAGCCCCAGCGTCTGCAGATAGAGGATGCCGGGCACGATGAAGATGCCGGTCATGCCGAACATCACCCCGCCCGCGCCCCCCGCGAGCGGCGCCATCCAGCGCTCGCGCCGGCCCGGCGGCGGAAGCTGCGGGGTCAGGAGCGAAAAGATCGAGTAGACGATCAGCACCGCGCCGAGCAGCGCCTCGAGCAGCGCCGTGTCGGCGTTCGCGAGCACCCATGTGCCCATCCAGATGCCGATGGCTGCGGCCAGCAGGAACGGCCACATCCGCCGGAAGAGCTGGCCGAGCCACGGGCCCGACAGCATCTGCCAGCTGTTGGCCGCGATCGCCGGGATCAGGAACAGCGCCAGCGCCTCGCGCATGCCGAGCGCCGGGGCCAGGAGGCCCAGCACCACGACCGGCAGGCCGAGGCCGATCGCGCCCTTGATGAAGCCCGCCGCAAGGAAGGTGGCGGCGATCAGCGCTGCCGTCTCGATGCCGTACATGCCCCGCCTTCCCCCGCGGCCGCCGCTGCCCCGGCGGCCCGACGCGCATTCGGGCCGCCGCGACGCGCGCCCCGCTCCGTCCCCTCGAGTGCGGATCGGCCCCAACCGCGGGATGCGGCGGGGTCGGCAGCAGCGGCGTCAGCCCCCGGCCTGCCGGCGAAGGACGGCCGAGAGCGGCGCCACCAGTCCCGCGCCCGCCTCGCCGCTCCAGCGCGCCAGCGCCTCGGCCGCGGCGCGCGTCGGCGGCAGCACGACCAGCGACGCGCCGCCGGGCCCGGCCTCGTCCGCCGCCTCCTGGAGCACCGCCAGCACCTCCTCCGCGCTCGCGTCCCGCGGCACGATGGTCGTCGGCTCCGCGTTCGGCGGGCCCTCGCCCGCCGCGCCGCCGGTGCCGACATAGCCGAAGCCGTGCGCCTCGAGCGTCTGAAGCAGCGCCTCGACCGCCGCGGGGTCCTCGAGCGGCCCCTCGCTCGTAGCCGCCACCGCCTGGCTCAGGCGGCCCATCAGCGCCTCGGTCCGCTCGGCGATCTCCTCGGCCGGCATGCCCGCCGACAGCGCGCCGGGCATCGCCTCCCCCTCCCCGCCGGCAAAGGGGAGCTGCGCCAGCACCTCCCAGTTGCGCGCGCGGGCGGCCTCGGCCAGCGCCTCGTCGCCCTCGCGCCCCGGCACGATGCCGAGCGTGACCGCCACCGGCAGCGCGAAGAGAACGTCGGGGCTGAGCTCGCTGCCCGCCACGCCGTCCATGATGACGCCGATCACCGGCTCGGTCTCCGGCGCCGCATACGAGGCGGCGTTGACCTCGAGCGCGGGGCCGTCGAGCGCGATCGGCCGCGTCTCGGCGAGCGGCGGCGGCGTGGCGGATGCCAGCGCGTCGCCGGTGCCCTGATCCGCCTCGCTCGACGCCCCGGTATCGGTTTCGGGCTCCGCATCGCCGTCTGTCCCGGTCACGCCGTCGAGGATCGCGTCGAGCTCGGCGGGGACCTCGTCCGCGCCGCCCGGCTCGAGCGCCTCGTCGCCGCCCGCCGGCAGCTCGCCCGGCAGCTCGGCCAGCTCGACCGGGCGGAGCGCGCCCTCGTCGCTCGCTTCGCCGAGCGCCGGATCCACGTCTTCGAGTGCCTCCTCGACGGGAAGGTCCTCCTCGGCAACGCCCTCGATCTCAACGGTCGGGTCGTCCTCGGCCAACACCTCCTCGACGCTCTCCTCGACGAGCTCGAGCCCCGCCTCTGCCTGGTCGCCCAGCTCGGGCGTTGCCGCCGCGAGGTCCGGCTCCCCGTCCTCGACCGCCGTCAGCTCGCCCTCACCCGGCAACTCGCCCACCGGCGCGAGGAAGGCGAGGCCGACCAGCACCAGCACGACCAGGACGATGCCGAACAGGAAGCCCTTGATGTAGCCGCCGACGCCACCCCGCCGCGAAACCGATCTCGCCATAACCGCTCTCCACCCTCGAATCGCTCCGCCGCGCGCCGCTTGACGCCCTCCGCGGTTCCGGTCAGATATATCGCCTCGTGCGCCGAGCGCCACCGCTGGCCCCCCGCCACCCGCAGAATAGCCGGCCATGATCCTGCTGATCGACAATTACGACAGCTTTACCTGGAACCTCGTGCACTATCTGGGCGAGCTCGGGGCCGAGACGCGCGTCGTGCGCAACGACGAGCTGACGGCCGGGGAGGCGCTGGCGACGGAGCCGCAGGCGATCGTCCTCTCTCCCGGCCCCTGCGATCCCGACCGCGCCGGCATCTGCCTCGACGTGATCCGGCAGGCGCCGGACGACCTGCCGATCCTCGGCGTCTGCCTCGGCCACCAGGCGATCGGCCAGGCCTGGGGCGGGCGGGTCGAGCGCTGCTTCGAGGTTCTGCACGGCAAGCTCTCGGTCGTGACGCATTCGGGCGACGGCCTCTTCCGCGGCCTGCCGCAGGGGTTCGAGGTCACGCGATACCATTCGCTGACCGTCGCGCCGGAGGGTCTGCCGGACTGCCTCGAGGTCACGGCGCGGGCGCAATCGGGCGTCGTGATGGGCCTCAGCCACCGCGCCCGGCCCGTCCACGGCGTGCAGTTTCACCCCGAATCGATCGCGAGCCAGCACGGCCACGCCCTGCTCAGGAACTTCCTCGACCTCGCCCGCGCCGCATGACGTCGCCGTTCCAGAGCCTGATCGGCCGCGCCGCCGACCGCCCGCTCTCGCGCGACGAGGCGGAGCATGCCTTCCGCGCGATCATGGAGGGCGAGGTGCCGCCGACCCAGATCGCGGGGTTCCTGATGGCGCTCCGCACCCGCGGCGAGGCGATCGACGAGATCGCGGCGGCGGCATCCGTCATGCGCGAGAAGGCCGAGCGGGTGATCGCGCCCGAGGGTGCGATGGACGTCGTCGGTACCGGCGGCGATGCCAAGGGCACGCTCAACATCTCGACCGCGGCGGCAGTGGTGGTCGCGGGTGCCGGCGTCCCGGTCGCCAAGCACGGCAACAAGGCGCTGTCGTCGCGCTCGGGCGCGGCCGACGCGCTGACCCAGCTCGGCGTCAACGTGATGGTGCCGGCGGCGGTGGCGCAGCGCGCGCTCGATGCCTGCGGGCTCTGCTTCATGATGGCGCCGATGCACCACCCGGCGACGCGGCACGTGCAGCCGGTCCGGGTCGAGCTCGGGACCCGCACGGTCTTCAACATCCTCGGGCCGCTGACGAACCCGGCCGGTGTCAAGCGCCAGCTCACCGGCGCCTTCTCGCGCGCGATGCTGCGCCCGATGGCCGAGACGCTGAAGGCGCTGGGGTCGGAGGCCGCGTGGCTGGTGCACGGCGCCGACGGCACCGACGAGCTGTCGATCGCCGGGCCGTCGTTCGTGATCGCGCTCGCCGACGGCGAGATCCGCGAGCTCGAGATCGTGCCGGAGGATGCCGGCCTGCCCCGCCACCCGCTCGAGGCGATCCTCGGCGGCTCGCCCGAGGAGAACGCCGGCCGCTTTCGCGCCCTCCTCGACGGCGAGCGCGACGCCTATCGCGACGCCGTCCTCCTCAACGCCGCCGCGGCGCTCGTGGTGGCCGAGCGCGCGCGCACGCTGACGGAGGGCGTCGAGCAGGCCGCCGCCAGCATCGACGGGGGCCACGCCAGAGCCAAGATCGAGGCGCTGGCAAAGGCTACCAACGAGCCCGCCTGACCAGGACCTGACCCGGCCACGGCGCTTGGCCCCGGCCCCGTTCGCGCGCTATAGGGCAGCCATGTCCGACATTCTCGACCGCATCAAGGCCTACAAGCTCGAAGACGTCGCGGCGCGGAAGCGCGCCGAGCCGCTCGAGGCCGTCGCGGCGCGCGCGCGGGACGCAGGTCCGGTGCGCCCGTTCCTCGGCGCGCTCAGGCAGGCCGAGACCGCCGGCTACGGCCTGATCGCCGAGATCAAGAAGGCGAGCCCGTCGCGCGGGCTGATCCGGGCCGACTTCGATCCGGCCGCCCTTGCCCGCGCCTACGCGGCGGGCGGCGCCACCTGCCTCTCGGTCCTGACCGACGGGCCCAGCTTCCAGGGCGCCGACCGCTATCTCTCCGAGGCGCGGGCGGCGGCCCCCCTGCCCGTGCTCCGCAAGGACTTCCTCTACGATCCCTGGCAGGTCGCCGAATCGCGCGCGCTCGGCGCCGACGCGATCCTGAGCATCATGGCGAGCGTCTCCGACGCCCAGGCGGGCGAGCTCGAGGACGCGGCCCGCGGCTGGGGCATGGACGCGCTGGTCGAGGTGCACGACGGGGCCGAGCTCGACCGCGCGCTCCAGCTCGCCTCGCCGCTGATCGGCATCAACAACCGCGATCTGCGCAGCTTCGAGGTCGATCTCGCGACGACCGAGACGCTGGCGCCGCGGGTGCCGGACGACCGGCTCGTCGTCGGCGAAAGCGGGCTCTTCCGCCCCGCCGACCTCGCCCGCCTCGCCCGCGCCGGCGTCGCGAGCTTCCTGGTCGGCGAGAGCCTGATGCGCGAGACTGACGTCGAGGCCGCGACCCGGGCGCTGCTCGCCGGAGCGGTCGCCCGGCCCACCGCCACGAGCGCCTGAGCGCGGCCGATTGCGGGCGGCGGGCGGCGCGGCCTATAAGGTCGGGCGCCCGGCGCTGCCGCGCCGGGCGGAGGCGAGGGGGGGCCGTCTGCCTCCCCTGGACCCTCGAGGACAGTGGGCACAACGAGGGAGCGGGCCGGGTGAGCAAGCTCACGCATTTCGACGCCAAGGGCGACGCGCGGATGGTCGATGTCGGCGCCAAGGAGGTGACCGAGCGCACCGCCACCGCCGAGGGCTCTGTCGTGATGGCGCCCGAGACGCTGGAGCTCATCGCGCAAGGCCGCGCGAAGAAGGGAGACGTGCTGGCGGTCGCGCGCCTCGCCGGGATCATGGCGGCCAAGCGCACGGCCGAGCTGATCCCGCTCTGCCACCCGCTGATGCTGTCGAAGGTCACGGTCGACCTGGAGCCCGCGCCTCCCGACCGCGTGACGATCCGCGCGACGGTCAGCCTGGCGGGCCGCACGGGGGTCGAGATGGAGGCGCTGACCGCCGTCTCGGTCGCGGGGCTCACCGTCTACGACATGGTGAAGGCGGTCGACAAAACGATGCGCCTGAGCGACGTGCGGCTCGTCCACAAGGCCGGCGGCCGGTCCGGCGAATTCTCCGCGGCGTGAGCGGCCCCCTTTCCGTCGAGGAGGCGCTGGCCCGCGTCCTGGCGCTGGTCACGCCCATGGGCGTCGAGGAGGTGCCGCTGGCCGAGGCCGCGGGCCGCGTGCTGGCCGAGGACGTGGTCGCCGCGCGCGCGCAGCCGCCCTTCGCCTCCTCCGCCATGGACGGCTACGCGGTCCGCGCCGCCGAGGCCGTGGCGGGTGCGCGCATGCGCCTGGCGGGCGAAGCGGCGGCGGGCCGCGGCGCCGGCATCCCCCTGCCCCCCGGCGCCGCGATCCGCATCTTCACCGGCGCGCCGGTGCCCGAAGGCGCGGACGCGATCCTGATCCAGGAGAACGCGCGGCGCGAGGGCGACACGGTCGTGGTCGCCGATGCTCCCGAGGCGGGCGTCTTCGTCCGCCCGGCGGGCGGCGATTTCGCGGCCGGCTTCCGCATCGCCGCGCCCTGCCGGCTGACGCCGCAGCGGATCGCCCTCGCCGCGGCGATGAACGCGCCCCGCCTCCGCGTCCGGAGGCGGCCGGTGGTGGCGCTGATGCCGACCGGGGACGAGCTGGTCGAGCCGGGGCAGGCGCCGGGCCCCGACCAGATCGTGAGCTCGAACGGCTACGGCCTCGCCGCGTCCGTCCAGGCCGCCGGCGCGACGCCGCTGCTCTGCGGGATCGCCCGCGACACCCGCGAGAGCCTGCTCGCCGCGCTCGACGCGGCGCGCGCGGCCGACTTCATCGTGACGCTCGGCGGCGCATCGGTCGGCGACCACGACCTCGTCGCCGAGGTGCTGGAGCAGGCGGGGCTCGCGCTCGACTTCTACAAGGTCGCGATGCGCCCGGGCAAACCGCTGATGGCGGGACGGCTCGACGGTCGCGTCATGCTCGGTCTGCCGGGCAACCCCGTCTCCGCCATGGTCTGCGGCGAGGTCTTCCTGCGCCCCGCGCTCGATGCGGCGCTCGGTCTGCCCGCCGGCCCGCGGCCCACGGTGCCGGCGCGCCTCGCCGCTCCGGTCGAGCGGACCGGGGCGCGCACGCACTACATGCGCGCGCGACTCTCCGTCGCCGGGGACGGCCTGGTCTGCGAGCCGTTCGCGCGCCAGGACTCGAGCCTGCTCGCGACCCTCGCGGCCGCGAACGCGCTCGCGATCCGTCCGCCGAATGCCCCGGAGGCCGCCGCCGGCGCGCGGATCGACTGCATCCCGCTCGGGCCGATCGCCATGAACAGCGGCATCTTCTCCACAGGGCATTGACACAAAACGGGAACAGCGGTAGAACACATTACGGGATCGACAGGGATCGGTGTGCGCGGGGGGCCGGGCAATGCTTACGAAGAAGCAATACGACCTGCTGGAGTTCATTCACCGGCGCGTGCAGCGCGACGGCGTGCCCCCGTCCTTCGACGAGATGAAGGAGGCGCTCGACCTGCGCTCGAAGTCCGGCATCCACCGGCTGATCACGGCGCTGGAGGAGCGCGGCTTCATCCGCCGCCTCGCCCACCGCGCCCGCGCGATCGAGATCCTGCGCTTGCCCGACACCATCGCCGGGCAGCGCGCGGCGACCGGCTTCCGCCCCTCGGTGATCGAGGGCGACCTGGCCCGTCCGGCACCGGAACGCTCCGAGGCGGCGCAGATGCCGGGCCGGGCGGGCGGCGCGGCGGACGACGGGGACGAGGCGGGGGTGCCGCTCGTCGGGCGCATCGCCGCGGGCGCGCCGATCGAGGCGCTCGAGAGCGGCACGCAGAAGCTCGGCGTGCCGTCGATGATGCTGGCCTCCTCGGGGGAGCACTATGCGCTCGAGGTGCGTGGCGACTCGATGATCAACGCCGGCATCTTCGAGGACGACATCGTCGTCGTCCGCCGGCAGGAGACGGCCGAGACCGGCGACATCGTGGTGGCCCTGATCGACGATCACGAGGCGACGCTGAAGCGGCTGCGGCGCAAGGGCGGAGCGATCGCGCTCGAGGCGGCGAACCCGGCCTACGGCACGCGCCTCTATCGCGCCGATCAGGTCAAGATCCAGGGCAAGATGGTCGGCCTGATCCGCACCTATCTCTGAGAGCGCCCACCGAAGACAGAGTCGCGTTCCGACGGGACGCAAGGCGCGGCGAGACGAGCAATCCCGAGCGTCGGGCTCAGCGCGGATCGGCCGGACGGCATGGCGCGTCTCCGACCGGCACGAGAGTCCCGGCCGTCCCGCCGCGTCGCCTTCCAGGTCCAGTGCCCGCGCGGC
>DATKCY010000096.1:0-18716 GCA_035512995.1 Thermohalobaculum sp. | reverse complement strand
GTTCGGCGCGATGATCCGGTGCGGCAGCCCGCGCGCCTCGAGGAACCGGGTGATGTGAGCCGCGGCGCCGCGCGTGTCGCCGGGCGGGTTCGGGCTCTTCTCGCGCAGGAAGTCCTGCAGGAACGCGACGATCTCGTCGCGTTGCCGGTCGAGCCCGTCAATGAGCTCGCCTTCGAGTTCCGCCGTCACGTCATCGGCCCCCCCTGGCAGATCGTATACTCGGGCTCGAGCCTGCTCAGCACTTCGGGCGCCCCCTCGCGCACCGCGAGCGTGTGGCCGAGGGACATAGCGAGCCCTGCGTCGGCGTCGATCAGGATCGCGTGCAGGAACAGCACCATGCCCGGCTGGGCCAGGGTCGAGTTGCCGAGATAGAGCATCGGCGGCACGTCCATCCAGCTCGGCCGGTAGGTGGCGCCGAGCGAGTAGCCGCAGGCCGACATGCGGGCATGGCCGTAGCCGTTCCGGTCGAACACCGTGCGGTGCGCGGCGTCGATGTCGCCGAGCGGCCGGCCCGGCCGCGCCGCCTCGGTCATCGCGGCCAGCGCCTCGCGCGTGACCCCGAACATCCGCCGCTGGCGCTCGTTGCCCTGTCCGATCGCGACGGTGCGCATCAGGCACGCCGTGTAGCGGCGATAGCTGGCCGCGAACTCGAGCGTGAGCTGGTCGACCGGGTCGAGCGTCCGGTAGCCGGTGGCGCTCCGGATCAGGAGCGCGCGCTCGCCCGAGCCGAGGACCGGGCCGGACGGCGGCATGTCTCCGCCGCCGGCCAGGATCGGCGCGATCCCAGCCGCGGCGATGTCGCCCTCGAACGCGCCCGGGCCTGCCGTCTCCAGCATCGCCACGAGCGAGGCGTCGGCGAGCGCGGCCGACCGGCGCACATGATCGAGCTCGAGTGCCGACTTGACCAGGCGCAGCCGGCGGACGACGTCGGAGCCGTCGCCGAGCGTTGCCCAGCCGTCGAGCCGGCCGGCCAGGCGCCGGTAGTTGCGCGCGGACAGGCCGAAGCTGTCGAGCTCGACGCCGATGCGCGCACCCCGGAGCCCCTTCTCCTCGAGGATCGGCATGAGGTCCTCGGTCGGGTCCTTGCCCTCGGCGTCGTACCAGATGCGGATGTCCTCGATGATCGAGGTGTGCCGGGCCTGCTGGAGATCCGGGCGGCGCGTGAGCAGCACCGGCGCGCCGCCATCGGCCGTGAGCACCACGCACTGGAAGAAGACGTACCCCGAGGTGTCGTAGCCGGTCAGGTAGTACTGGCTCTCGGGCGCGAACAGCAGCAGCGCGTCGAGGCCCTGCTCCCGCATTGCGCCGGTGGCGGCCGACAGCCGCCGGCCGAATTCCTCGCGCGGGAAGTGCAGTGCCACCGTGCCTCTCGCTCCCCGTCATGGCGATTCTCGCCGGCCGCCGCGGATCGTAGCGGGCCGGCCGGTCCTTTGCCATGTTGCCCGTTGTGAATCGGGGGGATAGCTTCTGTCGCACCGCTGCGGGCCGCGGGATTCGTCCCGGAGGCCCGGCCAACGAAACAAGGGAGAGTCACATGCAGTCCAAGACGGCGGAGACGCGCCACCATCGGCCGGCGTCCCTCACCCTCCACGCCTCGGCCGTGCTGGCAGCCGGCGCCATGGCGCTGGGCGCGGGCGACGCCGCGGCGCAGGACAGGGAGCTTACCGTCGCCTCCTGGGGCGGTGCCTACCAGGACGCCCAGCGCGAGGCCTGGTTCAAGCCGGCCGAGGAAGAGCTCGGCATCACGATCAGGGAGGACACGACCTCCGGCATCCAGGACATCCGCGCGCAGGTCATGTCGGGCGCGGTGACCTGGGACGTCGTGCAGCAGGGGCCGAACACCTGCATCAAGCTCGAGGAGGAGGGGCTGCTCGAGCCGATCGGGCTCGACGAGATGGACGTCGAGGGCGTGCCGGAGGACGTGAAGTCCGAGTACTGGATCGGCAACATGACCTACGGGACCGTGCTCGGCTGGCGGACGAACATCGAGGAGTGGGGCGGAAAGACGCCCGCCGGCTGGGCCGATCTCTACAACTTCGAGGAGTTTCCCGGCCCGCGCTCGATGCGTCGCCATCCGCAGTACAACCTCGAGGCCGCGCTGATCGCCGACGGCGTCCCGCCGGCCGAGGTCTACGACGCCCTCGCCACCTCCGAGGGCGTCGACCGCGCCTTCGCGAAGATGGAGGAGCTGAAGCCGCACGTCGTCTCGTGGTGGCCGTCGGGCGCGGGGTCTGCCCAGCTCGTCGTCGACGGGGAGGCCGACATGATCGGCCTGTGGAACGGCCGCATCCAGACGGCGCTCGAGGCGGGCGCGCCCTACGAGTACACCTTCGACGAGCAGATCCTGATCTCGGACTGCTGGATGATCCCGAAGGGGGCGCCGAACGCCGACCTGGCGCGCGAGTTCATCGCCTACACGATGAAGCCCGACGTCCAGGCGCGGCTGCCGAACGAGATCAACTATGCGCCGGCGAACGAGGATGCCTACGACACGGGCATCATCGACGAGGCCGTGCTCGAGATCCTGCCGACGGCACCCGGCAACGTGGAGAACTCGATAAGGTTCGACGCCCAGTGGTGGGCCGACAACATGGACGAGCTCACGCGAAGGTTCGACCTGTTCATCCAGGAGTGATGCGACACGCGCCGGGGGAAGGGCCTCCGGCGCGCAAACCTCCGGGCCGGGAGTGACAGGCGATGGCGTCCGCGCTGCCGATCACCATTCGCAACGTCACGAAATCCTACGGCGCCTTCAAGGCGCTCGACGACGTGAGCCTCGATGTCCGGAGCGGCGAGTTCATCACGCTGCTCGGGCCCTCCGGCTCCGGCAAGACGACGCTGCTGATGACGCTGGCGGGCTTCACCCGGCCGGACGCCGGCTCGGTCCGCTTCGGCGAGGACGAGATCCTGCTGACGCCCCCGCACAGGCGCGGCGTCGGCATGGTGTTCCAGAACTACGCGCTGTTCCCGCACATGACCGTCGGGCGCAACGTCGCCTACCCGCTGAAGCTGAGGAAGGTAAGCAAAGCCGATGTCGCGGAGCGGGTCGGCCAGGCGCTCGACCTCGTCCAGCTCGGCCACCTCGTGGACCGGGACGTCTCGCAGCTGAGCGGCGGCCAGAAACAGCGGGTCGCGCTCGCGCGCGCGGTGGTGTTCGAGCCGCGGGTCCTGCTGATGGACGAGCCGCTCTCGGCACTCGACAAGAAGCTGCGCGAGCAGATGCAGATCGAGATCCGGCACCTGCACGAGCAGCTCGGCATGACGACCGTCTACGTGACCCACGACCAGCGCGAGGCGCTGACGATGTCCGACCGAATCGCTGTCATCAACGACGGGCGCATCGTGCAGCTCGACGACCCGGAGACGCTCTACGAGCGGCCGCGCTCGCGCTTCGTCGCCGATTTCATCGGGGAATCCTACGCGTTTCCAGTGCAGGTGGACGGGCAGACGGCCGCCTATGCCGGCCGGAGTCTGACGCTCGCCGGACCGCCCGATTCCGCGGCGCGCGAGCAGCTTCTCGTGGTGCGCCCCGAGAAGCTGAGGCTGCTTGCGGCCGACGAGCCCGCCGGCACGCTCAACGTGATCGAAGGCATGGTCCGGGAAAAGGTCTATCAGGGCGAGAGCCTGCTGCTCTATGTCGACCTGCCGGACGGCACCTCGATCGCGACGCGCCAGTCGACCCAGCGGGAGGTGCTGGACCGCATCCCCGAGACGGGACAGCCGGTGCGGCTCGGCATCGATCCCCAGGACACGCTGGTCGTTCCGGCCGAGGACCGGGCGGCATGAGCTCGCCCGCCGGCGCCGCCGGGGCCGGCGCGCCCAATGTCGCCGAGCTCGCGGCGCGGGGGCGGGCGGAAAAGCTGCGCATATTCCTGTTGAGCCTGCCCGGCGTGCTGATCATCGGCGTGATCATCTTCGTGCCGGTCGCGTGGCTCTTCGGCCTGTCGTTCCTGGAGATGGGGGGCGGGCTGTCGCTCGTGCACTACGAGCGGCTGATGCACCCGTCCTACTACCTGACCTTCCAGACGACCTTCGAGCTCAGCTTCCTCGTGACCGCGATCTGCGTTCTGCTCGGCTATCCCTACGCCTACGTGATGGTGCAGGCGACCGGCATCTGGCGCAGCCTGCTGCTCGTCGCGGTGCTCTTTCCATTCTGGACGTCGCTGCTCGTCCGCACCTACGCCTGGCTCGTGCTGCTGCAGCGGCGGGGGCTTATCAACAACTGGCTGGTCGGCAGCGGCATCGTCGACGAGCCGATCCGGCTGGTGCACAACTTCACCGGCACGGCGATCGGCATGGTGCACATCATGATGCCCTTCATGGTGCTGCCGCTCTACGCCTCGATGCGCTCGATGGACCGGAACCTGCTGCTCGCGGCGTCGAACCTCGGCGCGTCTCCGGCCAAGGCTTTCTGGCAGGTTTTCGTGCCCCTGACCCTGCCCGGCCTGTTCGCCGGCGTGATCCTCGTGTTCGTTCTCTGCCTCGGCTTCTACGTGACGCCCGCGGTGCTGGGCGGCGGCCGGGTGATGATGTGGTCGATGCAGATCGAGCGCTCGATCGCCGTCTATGCCGACTGGGGGGCGGCAAGCGCGCTCGGCGTCATCCTGCTCGTGGTCACGCTCGCGATTTTGGCCGCGATGACGCGAATCTTCGGCATGCAGCAGCTCACGGGGAACCGCTGATGCTGAGCGGCTGGGCAACTGAAACGCAGGTCACCCACCGCCAGCGCCTCTGGCTCTACGTGCTGGTCGGGCTGGTCGCCTTCTTCCTGGTCGCGCCGGCGCTGATCGTCGTGCCCATGAGCTTCTCGGATTCGCGCTTCCTCCAGTTCCCGCCCGAAGGCTTCTCGTGGCGCTGGTACGAGACCTACTTCAACTCGGTCGAGTGGCGCGAGGCGACCGCGGTCTCCTTCAAGACGGCGGGGCTCACGGTGCTGATGGCGACGCCCGCGGGCACGCTCGCGGCCTATGGCCTGCACGTCTCGCAGTCGCGGATCGCGGGGCTCGTGCAGACGGCGCTGATCACCCCGCTCATCATTCCCCTGATCCTGATCGCGATCGCGGTTTTCTTCCTCTACGCCAGGATCGGCCTCAACAACACGATCATCGGCCTCGCGCTCGCGCACACGACGCTCGCCATCCCGTTCGTGCTAGTGACGGTGACGGCCGGCCTCAAGAACTACGACATGAACCAGGAGCTCGTCGCCCGAAGCCTCGGCGCGAACCGCGTGGTCGCGTTCCTGACCATCACGCTGCCGCAGATCAGGTTCTCGGTGATGTCGGGCGCGCTGCTTGCCTTCATCGCCTCGTTCGACGAGGTGGTGGTCGCCCTCTTCATTGCCGGCGGCGACGCAGCCCCGCTGACGCGGCGGATGTTCAACGCCCTCCGCGACGAGATCGACCCCACGGTCGCCGCGATCTCGTCGCTCCTGATCATCCTGGCGGTCGTGCTGATGACCTTGAGCCAGTGGATCGAGGCGCGGGCCGAGCGCAGGCA
Source organism: Thermohalobaculum sp. (assembly GCA_035512995.1). GTDB lineage: Bacteria > Pseudomonadota > Alphaproteobacteria > Rhodobacterales > Rhodobacteraceae > Thermohalobaculum. The sequence goes on along the minus strand of DATKCY010000096.1, from coordinate 13,220 downwards.
ATGAGCTTCGGGCGCCGCGCCGCCGCTCCGCGACGCGAGGAGGACAGATGGGCGCGATAAGCGAGTTCGAATACCGCTACAACATGACGATCAAGGCATTCCCGTCGCACGCCGAGCCGGCGTTCGAGACGGCTGAGCAGCAGTCCGCCGTCTGGGGCCGCGCGTGGGGCTGCGACAACGACGTCGGGCAGCTCCGCGTCGTGCTCATGCACCGGCCGGGCGAGGAGATGAACGTGCTCGACCCGGCGAAGCGGATCGAGCACCTGAACTCCTTCGGCGACGCCGAGGGAGAGACCTGGTACTGGCGCGGCGACCGCATTCCGGAGCGCGAGGCCCTGCAGGCGCAGCACGACGCGCTGGTCGCGGCGCTGGCCGCCGAGGGAGTCGAGATCGTGCCCCTCGCCCGCTGCGCGCCGGGCCGCCACAAGTCGATCTACACCCGCGACAGCTGCATCGCCGTCGAGGGCGGCGCCATCGTCACGCGCCTCGGCCCGATCGTCCGGCGCGGCGAGGAGGCGCCGGTAACCGAGACGCTGGCGCTGCTCGGCATGCCGATCCTGCGCACGATCAATGGTACGGGGCTGATGGAGGGCGGCAGCTTCGTCTGGCTGAAGCCGGGCCTCGCCGCCATCGGCCGGTCCTCGCGCGTGAACGAGGAGGGGGCGCGCCAGGTCGAGGAGGTGCTGCAGGCTACCGGCGCGCAGGTGATGCGCGTCGATTTGCCCGGCTACCGCCTGCACCTTGACGGCGCGCTCGTGATGCTTGACGCGGACGTCGCCATCGTGAACCCGGCGATCCTGCCGTTCTGGTTTCTCGAGGAGCTCGACCGGCTCGGAATCCGCCAGGTCGAGGTCCATCCCGACGACCCGACCGGCTGCCTCAACTGCCTGGCCGTGCGGCCCGGGCGCGTGCTCATGCAGCCCGGCCTGTCGCCCAGGACGGCGGACCGGCTGGACGCGCTCGGCATCGAGATCGTGCCGGTAGAGTACGACCTGGTCTTCGAGGGAGGCGGCGGCATCCACTGCTCGACCTCGCCCTTGGTCCGCGACCCGCTGTCGTGAGCGCGCCCGGCCGCGACCTCGAGGCGACGGGGCTCTTCCGGCCGGTCGGCAGCTATCTCGGCGTGCCGCAGACCCGCGACCTGACGGGGGCGAGGGCTGCGGTGGTCGGCCTGCCCTTCGACGCGGGCAGCCATCCGCGACGGGTCGGTGCGCGGCTCGGACCGGCGGCGATCCGGCTGATGTCGACCGACATGGTGCGTCACTACCGCCCGGACGTCACGGCGGACCGCGACCCCGTCCGCGACCTCGGCCTTGTCGACCTCGGCGACGTGCGGGTCGTCCATGGCGACGCCGAGACGTCGCTCGCCCGAATCGAGCAGGCGCTCGGGCGGGTGGTCGACGCCGGCGTCGTCCCGATCGGCCTCGGCGGCGACGGCATGGTCAGCGTCCCGGCGATGGCAGCCCTCGCCGCCCGCCATCCAGGGCTCGCGGTCATCCACTTCGACTCGCACACCGACGCCTATCCGGAACCTGGTGCTGAAAACGCCGTCTCGCTCAATCCCGCCACGACCTTCGCCTACGCGGCTGAGCAGGGGTTCGTGGACCCGCGCGTCTCGATCCACGTCGGGTTGCGCGGCACGGCCTACGTGCCGGGCGTCTTCGCCCACGCCGAGGCGCTCGGCTACCACGTGCTTCCGGTCGCGGCCGTGGACAGCGAGGGGGTGGCGGGCGTGACGGCCCGCATTCGCGAGGTGGTTGGCAACCGGCCGGTCTTCCTCTGCTTCGACATGGACGTGTTCGACCCGGCGACGGCGCCCGGCGTGTTCACCCCGGCCTGGGGCGGCCTGACGGCGCGCGAGGGCCTCGCGCTCGTGCGCGGGCTCTCCGGGCTCCACATCGTCGGCTTCGACGTGAACACGACGACGCCGACCTTCGACGTGCAGGGACAGACGGCCTGGCTCGCCGCGACCGTCGTGCTGGAATTCTGCTGGCTGGCGCTGGCCTCGCCCCGGATCGCCGAGAAAGCATGACGGGCCGCCCTCCCCTGCCGCCTTCGCCCTGGCTCGAGGCGTCTCCGCCGGCGCCGTCGCTCGCCGCGCTCGACGCCGACCTGCAGGCCGACGTGGCTGTCATTGGCGCAGGTTTCACCGGGCTCTCGGCCGCCCTCCGCCTCGCCGAGATCGGTGTCCGCGCCGTCGTGCTCGAGGCGGTGGAGCCCGGCTACGGCGCGTCGGGCCGCAACGGCGGGCAGGTGATCGCGGGCCTCAAGCACGACCCCGGCGCCATCGTCTCGACCTTCGGCGCGGATCTCGGCGAGCGGATCGTCGCCTTCGTCGGCGGCGCCCCCGACGTGGTCTACGACCTCGTCGACAGACACGCGATCGACTGCGGCCTCCGGCGCGCCGGCTGGCTGCAATGCGCCCACGGCCGGGCGGTCCTGCCGACGCTCGAGCGCCGGGTCGCGACGTGGGCCACCCGCGGCGCCCCCGTCAAGATGCTCGACGCGGCCGAGACCGAGCGGCGGACCGGCGCACGCGGCTATGCCGGCGCGCTGTTCGACGCGCGCGGCGGCACGCTTAATCCGCTCGCATTCGCACGGGGTCTCGCGGACGCGGCGATCGCGGCGGGCGCTGAGATTTACGGCCATTCGCCGGCCGTCGCGCTCGAGCGGGTGGCGGGCCAGTGGCACGTGCGCACCTCCGCCGGACTCGTCCGGGCCGAGCGCGTGCTGCTTGCCACCAACGCCTACACCGACGGCGTGCACCCAGCGATGCGGCGCAGCATCGTTCCGGTCCACAGTTACCAGGTCGCCACCAGGCCGCTGCCGGACGACCTGCGGGACGTCCTCCTCCCGGGCGGCGTCGGCCTCTCCGACACCCGCCGCCTCCTCAATTACTGCCGGCAGGATGCGCGTGGCCGGCTGGTCGTCGGCGGGCGCGGCGGCGCGGGCGAGTCGACCGACGCCGCCGACTACACGGCGATCGTCCGCGCGCTGGCCCGCCTCTTTCCCGCGGCGGCGGACCTGGAGGTCGAGTACAGATGGAGCGGCCGGGTCGCGCTAACGCTCGACCACTACCCGCACGTCGGCGAAATCGCACCCGGGCTCAGCGTCGCCCTCGGCTACAACGGCCGCGGCGTCGCGATGGCGACGGCAACGGGCCGGGCGATGGCGGAACAGCTGGCGGGTAGGCCTCTCTCCGATCTGCCTCTGCCCGCGCGGCCGATCCGTCCGCTGCCGCTCCACGCGCTCCGCGCTCCGGTGCTGACCGCCGCGATCGGCCTGAAGCGGCTGCAGGACTGGTGGGAAAGCCGGGCCTGAACGCGCAGATTCTCATCTGCGGCGAGGATGCAGAGCGACGGGCTATATATTAATGGAGCGATGATCAGGACTGGTGCGTCCAGGGAAGGTGACCGGAGGGCGGCGGCAGAGAGACATGGCGGACGTGACTTGTCTCGCTGCACCTGGCGCTCGCGGACCAGATCGTCGTCATGCTGCAAGGGGGCGCGACGGCCGCCGACATAGACCCGGTAATCGAGATGGTGTGGAACAGGCTCCGCGCCATCTGGGCCGGGACCGGGCCGCAGACGCACCGGACCGAGAGCACCTATGTCTGCTGACTGGTGCGCAAAATGTTCAACTGGATGGCGCTCAGCGCCTTGTCCCCTTCTCCAGACGCGCCGTCAGGTGCTTTGCCCTTTTTCTGCACCGCTCCAACCGCACGAGGGCGGTCGCCCACCAGTATACTTTGTCATGCGGCCCCACAACTCCGTGCCGGCGAACGTTACATCGCCTTGGCGATTTCATCCACCATCTTCTTGGCGTCGCAGACGGCTGGCGCGTGCTGGCAATGGTGCAGGAGGGCCGGGCGCTGATCCTGAGCCGCAACGGCCGCGACCTGACGAGGGGCTCCCAAGGCTGTAGGTGGTCGGCGCCGGCATCGCGCTAGCGCGGCAATGGCCACGGGGGTCGGAACGAGGACGAGCGGACGCACTGGGGCAGATTGCCTGTTGCAGCCGATGACCACCACCGCGAACATCAACGGAACATCGACCCGCTGCAGGCTGCACGGTGGGCTTTCCACGGGCCCCAAAACGCGAGAGGGCAATGCGCGGATCGCGGAGGCGCAGCGGCGGCGTTGGGCGCGGTGGCGGGGTCTTACAAAATCCAGCCGCGAAAATGCTCCCGATTCAGGCGCTTGACTCGACTGTGGCCCCTCAGAAATGGAGCGAAAAATGCCTGCCCCCGATCCTGAAGCTCTCCACCTCGAAGAATACGACAACGGCGGCTTCAGCATCATGTGCGAGGTATGGGAGCACGGAAACCGGCTACACCGCATCTCCCGAATGAGAGCGGTTGTGCGCAACCTCCGTTGGGGCGGCTGGCGCTGCTCCTGGTGCCGCAAGCCCCCTTTACAAGCGTGCGGAAGCTGGGTTCTGCTCGGAGCGGTGCCGGAAGGCGGAGGCGCGAGAGCGACGACGCCTCCGCGGGTAACTCACACAGCGTCCGCGGCGGCGCCGTAGCCATGGACCGCTTGGGAATCGTTTGAAGCAGCACGTCTGGTGCGCATACCTTCGCAGCAGGAAAACCGATTGGGGAATGCCGGGCTATGTTTAAGTCGCTTGATATGGAGACCCAGAAACGGCTCATCAAGTTCGCATTGGAAAATGACGCAAGCCGCCGCCGCTGGCATATAACTCGGCTGAGCATGTATAGGAAGCTTAAGAACTTACTCTCCGATTTCGACTCTCCAAACAAAAAGTGCCTGTGCATCTCAAAATCGACAGCTTTGGCTAAGCTCCTGGGAATTAGAGCCTCTGAGTTAGTGGAGGCGAATTATCCTGAATTCGACATTATCGATTTACCTTTTGAAAATTCTTCATTTGACTTCTGTGTATCTGATCAAGTATTGGAGCACGTTGAGGGCAACCCTTTTACGGCTGTATCTGAATGCTACAGGGCCGTCAAGCCGGGTGGAATTGTGGCCCATACCACCTGTTTTATCAATGCCATACATGGTGTTCCGAAGGACTTCTGGCGATTTACTCCAGAAGCGCTCAAGCTGCTTCATCGTCAGAATCCGGGAGAGGTAATCGAGTGTGATGGTTGGGGCAACAGAGAGGCTTGGGCATATATTTCTCTTGGGTTCAGGGGTGAAAAAATTCCGGAGAACGAGAATAATCCTATATTTCAATTAGCACTAAAAACTGAGAAAAAATGGCCTATCGTCACATGGATTATCTATCGCAAGCTGTGATAGGAACGCTTCGGCGTCGCCGCATAGGCGCCGAGGACCGGGACTGAACTGCGCGCGCACCGGCAAGCGACCGGCCTGCACGGGGGCGTCGAGGCAGCGTTGTCAGCCGCTTCGCGCTCTGCCTCAAGCGCCTTCACCCGTTCATCGTAGGTCGAGAGCACGGCCCATCCGGCATCGGTGGCGTTGGTCAGGCCTGCGCTCCCATCTGCAGATGGCCGCGCCACATGGTCAGGGCGCAATTCTTGTCGAGGTCAAAGCCGCACTCCCATGCCTCGAAAGTCTCCGGGTCATCGCCCGCGCGCCAGTGGTGGCACTGGTGCAGGACGAGCAGCAAATGCAGCTTCCCGGCGGCGCCCTCGGGTGTCGTCACCGGAGCCTTCGCAAGGGCCTTCAGCGCCGCGTCTTCGACAGCCTGGACGCGCAACAGCTCCGGGTCGTCATCTGCCGGGCCGTCCTCGTGGCTGTCATATACCGTCTTCAGGGCGTGCACCGCGTCGAGCCATTCCCGATATGCCGCAACGGCCGGATCGCGCTTGTGGGCCGTCCGGCGAGCGGCCAGCGAGCGCATCATCGGCTCCAGATCATCGAACAGCAGCCAGTCGAGCGAAAGGCCGTGCTCTTCGGACAGGTCAATGAGCCCGTCCGCGTGGACCAGCTCCGCGTCCGGCATGGCGATGAACGGGGCAACCTGCTCCTCGGGAATGTCGAGCACGATGGCGGCGTACCGGAGGCGGGCGCGCAGCAGGGTGGCGCTCGCTGCCGGGCCGGTCTCGGAAATGGGCAAACTTGCCCCTTTAGTTAGCAGCGACCGGCAGCAGCGGCACGGCGGCGGCTCCGGCGAGCAGGCGACGGCGGTTCCTCTGGTCGGTCATTTCAGTCTCCCATTTGTCGGCATCAAAAAGCGTTTGGTGAGGCCAATGGTGGGAGACGGAGGGCCGCGGGCGCGGTTTCCGTTTTCGTGCAGGTAGTTATCTGGAAGGATTGGCTCCGGCGGTAGGATTCGAACCTACGACCCGCGGATTAACAGTCCGATGCTCTACCACTGAGCTACGCCGGAGCAGCCGATTGCGGCGGGGCGGGAGATAGCAACGGGGAGGCGCGCTGTCCAGACCCTTTGCCGGGCCTGGCCGCTATCGGCCGACCCCCCAGGCCTCGCGTTTCCGGTAGATCGTCGAGGGGCTGAGCTCCAGCACCCGCGCCGCCCGCGGGATCGAGCCGCCGCAGGCCGCGATGGTGGCCTCGATCAGGGCCCGCTCGACCTCCGAGAGCGGCGTGCCGACGAGCGCGCGGACCGCGGCGCCGGGCTCGGTCGCGCCCTCCTCGGCGGGCGCGACAGGCGGACCTGCCGGCTCGGGCTCCGCGGCGGCCTCCGTGTCCGGCAGCGCGCCCTGGATCGCGGGAGGCAGCAGCGCTGGCTCGAGCAGGTCGCCGTCGTTCAGCACGACGATGTTGCGCAGCACGTTCTGGAGCTGGCGCACGTTGCCGGGCCAGTCATAGGCGCGGAAGAGCGCGCGCGCCTTCGGGGCGAGGCCGCGGAAGCGCCGCCCCTCCTCGGTCGCGTACTGCCGGATGAGCCGCTCGGCGATCAGGTTCACATCCTCGCCCCGCCGGCGGAGCGGCGGCAGCTCGATCGGCACGACGTGCAGGCGGTAGAACAGGTCCTCGCGGAAGCGGCCGGCCCGGACCTCGGCCTGCGGATCGCGGTTGGTCGCGCAGACGATCCGGACGTCGACCTTGTGCGCGCTCGCGGCGCCCACGGGGTGGATCATCGAGGTCTGCAGGAAGCGCAGGAGCTTCGTCTGCAGCGTCAGGTCCATTTCGCAGATCTCGTCGAGGAACAGCGTCCCTCCGTCCGCCAGCGCGGCGGCGCCCGGCTTGTCGGCGATCGCGCCCGTGAACGACCCGCGCAGGTGGCCGAACACCTCCGACTCGAGCAGGTCGCGCGGGATCGCGCCGCAGTTGAGCGGCACGAAGGGCCCGCGCGCGCGGCCCGACTGGCGGTGGATCGCCTGCGCCGCCATCTCCTTGCCGGTACCGCTCTCGCCGGTGATGAAGACGGTGGCGGTCGAGCGGCCGATCGAGCGCAGCATCTCGTAGATCCGGCGCATGGCGGGCGAGGCGCCGATCAGCCCCTCGAACTCGTCGACGGCCGGCCCCGGCGCCGGCGGCGCGGCGCTGCCCCGGCCCTCGGCCGCGAGCGAGGCGACCGCGTTCCCGATCGCCGACATCAGCCGCCGGTCGTCGAACGGTTTCACGAGGAAATCGAAGGCGCCCTCGCGCATCGCCTCGACCGCGCGGTTGATCGAGCCGTCGGCCGTGACCACGATCACCTTGGCGGCCGGGTCGGTGCGCGCGATCCGGCGCAGGAGCTCGATCCCGTCGCCGTCGGGCAGCATCAGGTCGAGCAGAAGGAGGCGGTTGCGCTCCGCCTCCCAGACCTCGCCCGCCTCGGCCACGCTGGCCGCGGCGCTGACACGGTAGCCCTGCCGGCGGAGGATCGCCTGGTAGAGCTTGGAGAGCGAGCGCGTGTCCTCGACGATGAGGATCGGCCCGGCGAGCGGCGCATTCATCGGCCCGCCCTCCCTGTCTCGCGGCCGAGGAAGGCGCGGAGGCGCCTGGCCTCGGCATCGGCATCGGCGGCGAGGCGGGCGACCTCGGGCCCGTCGCCGGAGCGTGCGGCCCGGTTCAGCCGCTCGGCGAGCCCTTGCAGCGCGAGCGCGCCGACGGCGCCCGCGACAGCGATCAGCACGTGCGTCGCCGCGCGCACGCCGGCCATGTCGTTCGCGGCAGCGGCTGTCCTCAGGGCGCGGTCGCTTTCCGCCACGTCCTCCTCGACGGTCGCGAGGAAGTCGCCGAGCGCTGCCGCGCCGAGCGCCTGCGCGAGGGCCGCGTAGATCGAGCGGTCGACCGGCGACGTCCGCACGTCCGGCGTATCGAAGGCCGGCGCGTCGTCCGGCGGCGCCGGCCGCATCAACCGGCGAATCTCCCGGGCCACCTCGCCGGGAGTGGCGGTCGTCGACACCACGCCGACCACGCCCGCAGCCTCTGCCCTGGCGCCCCCGGCCGGTGCCTCGGCGGACAGCGCGATGACGGTCGGGCGCATGGCGTCCGGCAGCGCCGCCGCGACGCCGCGGAGCGCGTCGAGGCCCGGGGGCTTCGCGTCCATGTCGATCAGCAGCACGTCGAAATCTTCCGTTCCCACCCGCTCGAGCGCCTGGGACCCGTTCTCAACCGCCGAAACACGCGCTCCCAGGCCCTCGAGCATCCGCTGCGCGACGAGCCGCCTCGCGGCATCGTCCCCAGCCAGCAGGATCTTCAGGCCGGCGAGCTGCATCCACTCCCTGCCGCCCAGGCGCGGCTCCCACACGACCCCCAGCATACCGGCGCAGGCCACGAAAACCTAACGCGGAATCGAGCGGCCGGGACCGGCCAGGCGGACGCGCTGGCGCGCGAGGCGCCCGGACGGGCGATCTCCGGACGGATAGGGAAGAGCCGGCTCAGCCCCGGCCGAGCGCCGCCCCGATCTCGTCGAGGATCGCCGGGTCGTCGATCGTCGCGGGTACCTGGTAGTCCTCGCCAGCGGCGATCTGGACCATCGTGCGACGCAGGATCTTGCCCGAGCGCGTCTTGGGCAGCCGGTCGACCACGACCGCCGTCTTGAAGGCGGCGACCGGACCGATCTGGTCGCGCACGCGCGCCACGCACTCGCGCACGATCTCGTCCGACGGCCGGTCGACGCCCTTGGAGAGGCACAGGAACCCCATCGGAAGCTGGCCCTTCATCGCGTCCGGCACCCCGATCACGGCGCACTCCGCGACGTCCGGGTGCCCGGCCAGCACCTCCTCGATCGCGCCGGTCGAGAGGCGGTGCCCGGCGACGTTGATGACGTCGTCGGTGCGGGCCATGATGTAGACGTACCCGTCCTCGTCGACATACCCGGCATCCCCGGTCTCGTAGTAGCCGGGGAAGGTCGTGAGATAGCTCTCGCGGAAGCGCTCATCGGCCTCCCAGAGGGTCGAGAGGCAGGCCGGCGGCAGCGGCAGGCGGATCGCGATGGCACCGAGCTCGCCCGCCGGACGGGGCGTGCCGTCCTCGCCCAGGATGTCGATCTCGTAGCCCGGCATCGGCACGCTCGGCGAGCCTGCCTTGACCGGCAGCCGCTCGATCCCCATCGGGTTCGCGGCGATCGCCCAGCCGGTCTCGGTCTGCCACCAGTGGTCGATGACGGGAACCCCGAGCTGGCGCTCGGCCCAGTGAAGCGTGTCGGGATCGCAGCGCTCGCCGGCCAGGAACAGCGTCTCGAACGCCGGGCGCGCGTGGCGCTCGAGGAAGGTGCCGTCGGGGTCCTCGCGCTTGATCGCGCGGAAGGCGGTCGGCGCGGTGAAGAGCGCCTTGACGCCGTGCTCCTCGATCACGCGCCAGAAGGTGCCGGCGTCGGGGGTGCCGACGGGCTTGCCCTCGAACAGCACGCTCGTCGCCCCGATCAGCAACGGCGCGTAGACGATGTAGCTGTGCCCGACCACCCAGCCGACGTCGGAAGCGGTCCACCAGACGTCGCCGGGGTGGATGTCGTAGATGTTCGGCATGGTCCAGGCGAGCGCCACCATGTGCCCGCCGCTCGGGCGGACGACCCCCTTGGGCCGGCCGGTCGTGCCCGACGTGTAGAGGATGTAGAGCGGGTCCGTCGCCGGCACCGGCACGCAGTCCGCGGGCCGGGCCGCCGCGACCGCCTCCTCCCAGTCGACGTCCCACTGCCCCATCCCCGCCTCGGCCTGCTCGCGCTGGAGCACGAGGCAGAACTCGGGTTCGTGCCGCGCCTCCAGGATCGCGCCGTCGAGCAGCGGCTTGTACTCGACCACGCGCGCGGGCTCGATGCCGCAGGAGGCGGTCAGAACCGCCTTCGGCCGGCAATCGTCGATGCGGACCGCCAGCTCGTGGCTGGCGAAGCCGCCGAAGACGACCGAGTGAATCGCGCCGAGCCGGGCGCATGCCAGCATCGCAACCGCCGCCTCGGGGATCATCGGCATGTAGATGACCACGCGGTCGCCGTGGCCGACCCCGCGCTCGGCCATCGCGCCGGCAAGCCGCGCCACCTGGTCCAGCAGCTCGCCATAGGTGGTCGTCCGCTTCGCGCCGGTCACGGGGCTGTCGTGGATGATCGCCGGCTGGTCGGCGCGGCCGCTCTCGACATGGCGGTCGACCGCGTTCCAGCAGGTGTTGGCGACGCCGCCGGGGAACCAGCGGTAGAACGGGGCGGCGCTGTCGTCGAGCGCGCGGCTCGGCTGCTCGATCCAGTCGACGGCGCCGGCCGCCTCCATCCAGAAGCCTTCCGGATCCCGCTGCCAGCGCTCGTAGACGTCGCGATAGGTCGTCATCGGCCAGGTCCTCCCGATCGTCTTCTGGTCCGCCTGCGCCCGTCCCGCCTTGATCCCGGTCAGGCGTAGTGCTGCACCGGCGTGCCGGCCAGCGCCGCGATGTTGAGCAGGCCCCGCGGCGTGATCGACGGGCTCACGATGTGCGCCTGGTTGCCCATGCCCATCAGGATCGGCCCGACCTCGAGACCGTTCGCCAACGCCTTCAGGATGTTGCGCGCGCCGGACGCCGCGTCGACATTCGCGAAGATCAGGCAGTTGGCCGCTCCCTCGAAGCGCCCATGCGGGAAGACGCGCTCGCGCAGCGTCTCGTCGAGGGCATGGTCGGCGTGCATCTCGCCCTCGTAGGCGAACTGGCAGCCGCGCGCGTCGAGGATCGCGAGCGCCTCGCGCACCCGCCGCGCCGGCGCGGTGTCGAGGCTGCCGAAGATCGAATGGCTGAGCAGCGCGATCTTCGGCGCGATGCCGAAGCGCTGCATGTGCCGCGCGGCGCCCACCGCGGTCTCGGCAAGCTGCTCGGCCGTCGGCTCGTGATGCACCTGGGTGTCGGCGATGAAGATAACCCCCTCCTCCAGGATCATCGTAGAGAGAGCGCCGATCGGGCGGTGGCCGTCGTTCGGATCCGCGAGGATCTGCTCGATGAAGCGCAGGTGCCAGAGATACTGGCCGAAGGTGCCGCAGATCAGGCTGTCGGCCTCGCCGCGGCGGACCATGACCGCGCCGATCGCGGTCGCGTTCGTCCGGATCACCAGCCGGGCCAGGTCGGGCGTCACCCCGCGGCGCTCCATCAGCCGGTGATAGGTCTCCCAATAGTCGCGATAGCGTGGGTCGTCGTTCGGGTTCACGATCTCGAAGTCCACGTCGGGGCGCAGCTCGAGGCCCGCGCGCTCGACCCGGTGGTGGATCACCTCCGGCCGGCCGATCAGGATCGGGCGGTCCACGCCCTCGAGCAGCATCGACTGGCAGGCGCGCAGCACCCGCTCGTCCTCGCCCTCGGCGAACACGATCCGCCGGTGGGCCGACCGCGCCGCCTCGAACACCGGCTTCATCAGCATGGCCGAGCGGAACACCGAGCCGTCGAGCGCGTGCTTGTAGGCCCCGAGGTCCTCGACCGGCCGGCGCGCGACGCCGGTCCGCATCGCCGCCTCGACCACGGCGCTCGCGATCTCGCCGAGCAGGCGCGGGTCGAACGGCTTCGGGATCAGGTAGTCGCGGCCGAAGACCATGCGCTCACCCTGGTAGACCGCCGCCGCCTCGGCCGACGAGGTCTTGCGCGCCAGCGCCGCCAGCGCCTCGGCGCAGGCGATCTTCATTTCGGCGTTGATCTCGGTCGCGCCGACATCCAGGGCCCCTCTGAAGATGAATGGAAAGCAGAGCACGTTGTTGACCTGGTTCGGATAATCCGACCGGCCGGTCGCCACGATCGCGTCCTCGCGGATCTCGTGCGCCTCGGTCGGCCAGATCTCCGGCGTCGGGTTGGCGAGCGCGAAGATGATCGGGTCGCGCGCCATCTTCTCGAGCATCTCGGGCTTGAGCACGCCCCCGCCCGAGAGGCCGAGGAACATGTCCGCGTCCTCCATCTGCGACGACAAGTCGCCGGCGTCGGGGGACTGCGCGAAGCTTCGCTTGGTCTCGTCGATGTCGTCGCGGTCGTGGTGGATCAGCCCGTCCTTGTCGTAGAGAAACACGCGCTCGCGCCTGAGCCCCAGGTCGCAGAGAAGCTTGAGGCAGGCGATGCCGGCAGCGCCGCCGCCGGTCGAGACCATCTTGACGTCGGCCAGCTCCTTGCCGGCCAGGCGGAGCGCATTGAGCGACGCCGCCGCCACCACGATCGCCGTGCCGTGCTGGTCGTCGTGGAAGACGGGAATGTTCATGCGCTCGTTGCAGATCCGCTCGACCTCGAAGCAGGCGGGCGCCGAGATGTCCTCGAGATTGACCGCGCCGAAGGTCGGCTCGAGCGCGATCACGATCTCGGCCAGCTTCTTCGGGTCGGTCTCGTCGACCTCGATGTCGAAGCCGTCGATGTCGGCGAACTTCTTGAAGAGCGCCACCTTGCCCTCCATCACGGGCTTCGACGCCTGCGCGCCGATGGCGCCGAGGCCGAGCACGGCCGTGCCGTTCGTGATGATCGCGACGCGCTTGCCCTTGCCGGTGTAGCGGTAGGCGTCGTCCGGGTTCGCGGCGATGCGCATGCACGCCTCGGCGACGCCGGGGCTGTAGGCCAGCGACAGGTCGCGCTGGGTCGCCATCGGCTTGGTTACGCGGATCGCGAGCTTCCCCGGCTCCGGCTCTTCGTGATAGCGCAGCGCCGCCTCGCGCAGCGCCTCGTCCCGCTTCTGGCTCATCGTCGCTCCCCGCCCTGTCTCGGCCTCTGCCGGGCCTCAGGCGGAAAGTTGCACACCTTCGGTCGCGAGCAAAGCCCGCTGCTCATCCCGCCCCGCCGTCGAGGCGGACCCAGTTCAGGTGGAACGAGCGCCCGGCGTGGGGCTCGGGATAGGCAAATTCCGCCGAGCGCGCGGGCAGCGCGGCCGGATCGCGCCCGGTCAGCCGCTCCGCGAGCGCCGCGAGATCGTCCGGAAGGCCGGACGGCT
>DATKCY010000095.1:0-2384 GCA_035512995.1 Thermohalobaculum sp. | reverse complement strand
GATCGGCGGCCGTCCGGTCCATGCGCGGCGCGCGGTCGAGCTCGTGGTCCAGATGGCCGACGCGCTCTCCGAGGCGCACGCGAGCGGGCTCATCCACGGCGACGTCCGGCCCGACACCATCGCGGTGACCCAGAAGGGCAGTGCCAAGCTGCTCGACTTCGGCATGAGCCGCTGGACGCGCGGCGGCGCCATCCGTGCCCGGGCCGCCAGCGCTCCCGACTCACTGGGCGCTGACGCCGCGCCCGTCGTCGGCTACCTCTCACCGGAGCAGGCGCTGGGGGGGCTCGTGGACGTCCGCACCGACGTCTTCTCGCTCGGGGTCGTCCTGTTCGAGATGCTGACCGGTCAGAACCCCTTCGCCGGCCGCACCCCCGGCGAGACCGTCGTCAACATCATCAGCAAGGTGCCGCCGCCGCCATCGTCGCTCAACCCGGAAGTGCCGGCGGACCTCGACGCCATCGTGCTCCGCGCGCTCGCCAAGGACATCGAAATCCGCCAGCAGAGCGCCGCCGCCTTCTCGGCCGAGCTCCGAAGTGTCGGGGCGATGCTCGAGGTCCGCGCCGGTGAGACCTCGGCCGGCGACCTGATGCCGCTCGACGACGAGGACGAAGGGGGCGCGGGGAAGTGGATCGCGGCCGCGGTCGTGCTGGGGGCGCTGGCGGTCGGCGCCTGGTGGTTCCTGGGGTAGGACAGGTGCACAGGGACATAGCGGCCGCCGCCGCGCGGATCGCGGGGCGCGTCGAGCGGACGCCGCTTCGTCGCTCGGACTGGCTGTCGGCCGCAACCGGGGCGGAGGTCTTTCTCAAGCTCGAGACGCTTCAGCCGACGTTCAGCTACAAGATCCGCGGCGCGCTCAACGCCGTGCGGCGGCTGGCCGAGTCGGGCGAGCGTACGCCGCTCGTGACCGCGTCGGCCGGCAACCACGGGCGCGCGCTGGCGCACGCCGCGCGCGAGTTCGGCTATGCGGTGACGGTGTATGCGCCCGAGGGCGCACCGGCCACCAAGCTCGCGGCCATTCGCCGGCTCGGCGCCGAGCTGCGGGTGTGCGCCGACTACGACGAGGCCGAGGCGCAGGCCAAGCGTCACGGTGCGTCCGGGGAGGCGCTCTTCATCTCCCCCTATTCGCATCCGGATGTCATCGCCGGCGCCGGCACGGTCGGTCTCGAGATCCTCGAGCAGCATCCCCGCCTCGACACCATCGTCGTGCCCATCGGCGGCGGCGGGCTCATCAGCGGCATCGCGCTCGCCTGTGCGGCGCGCCTCGAGGTCCTCGGCGTCGAGGTCGAGGCGTCGTCCCCCTTCACGCACAGCCTCGCGGCCGGGCGTATCGTCCCGATCGACGTGGGCCCCACGCTCGCCGACGGGTTGGCCGGCAACCTCGATCCCGACACCGTCACCTTCGACATCGTCCGGCAGCACGTGAAGCGGATCGTGCGCGTGCCGGAAGCGGAGCTGGAGGATGCGGTGCGCGGCCTCGCGCGGGAGGAGCGGCTGATTGCGGAGGGAGCAGGCGCGACGGGCGTCGCGGCCGTCCTGGCCGGAAAGGCCGTGAGCCCTGGTCAGCAGGTGGCGGTCGTGCTCTCCGGCGCGAACATCGACATGGAGAAGCTGGCGGCGATCCTGGCGCGGTGATGGGCGGCCGCAAGGGCCGCCCCTACGCCGTGATAGCCGGCTACGCTTGACGATCCGCGCTGCGCAGGATCTCGGCGAGGTTCCCGGCGAATGCCGAGCGCGCCATGACTTCGTCGAACCCGGCCTCGCGCGCCTCGGCGATGAGCGAGGTCTGCACGTGCGAGACGAACCCGAGCGTGCGGACCCCCGACAGCGCCGGGTCCCCCTTCATCGCCGCCAGCGTCTCGATCGGCGCTCCCTTGGCGTTGTTCAGATCGAAGATGACGAGCGCCGGTTTCTGCGCGCGCAGCTGTTCGAGGGTCTCGTCGGGCGTTCGTGCGAACGCGACCTCGACGCCGGCCTGCTTCGCCACGGTACGGATCTTTGAACGGAAGAGCATGTCGTCAACGGCAGCGAGAATCATGCGGGCGATCATAACAGGGCTGCCCCCCCGCAGGGTCACGGCCGGCGACTGGGGGGAACAAGAGATCAGGAGATCAGGAGATCAAAGGGTCTTTCACTTGGGTTGCCGTAGGGGCGGGGCTTGCTTGCGCGCCGTAGCCTTGGCGAAGGCGGGCCCCCGCCCCGATCCGGGCGGCCGCAAGGGCCGCCCCTACGTGAAACCGGGGTTAGCGCCTCGTCGCGGCCTCCCGGAGTACGCTAGACGCATGACGCTGACCGGCCAGACCGTCACGGCCCTTCTCGAGGCCATCCGTTCTCCCAATCCGACACCCGGCGGCGGCTCGGCCTCGGCGCTGGCCGGCGCGATGGGG
>DATKCY010000094.1:0-5247 GCA_035512995.1 Thermohalobaculum sp. | reverse complement strand
GGACACGGTCTTCGCCTGGCAGCTCGGCGCGGGCGTCGCCTACCAGTTCACCCCCCGGGTCGCGGCGACCGCCGACTACCGCTGGTTCAACACCGAGGACCCGAGCTTCAAGGACGAGGGCGAGACCGAGGTCGACTACGGTACACACAACGCGCTGCTGGGCCTGCGCTTCCTGTTCTGATCCCGCGCCGAGGACGCCGAGAACCTCGAGCCGGACCTGCCGGTCACCACGCCGTCGGAGCGAGCGCCGGAGGTGCGGCCCGCGTCGTCATCGACACCAACGTCTTCGTCGGCGCCGCCTTCAGGAAAAGCAGCGCCTCGGCGCGGCTCCTGTCCGCGGTCCGCTCGGGCGCGGCGACGCTCGTCTGGGACGCGCCGACCCGGGACGAGACGCGCGCGGTGCTGGGCCGCATCCCCCGCCTCTCCTGGGATGCGGTCGCCGACCTCTTCCGCGAGGAGGCCCGGTTCACCGGCGAGACCCGCCCGGAGGGTTTCGGCCGGATCGCCGACCCCGCCGACCGGAAATTCGCCGCGCTCGCCGCCGCCGCGGGCTGCACGCTGGTCTCCAGCGACCGTCACCTGCTCGACCACCGGGACAGCCTGGGCGTGCCCGTGCTGACCCCGGGCGAGCTCATGTCGGGCGCGGTCTGATCGTCGGGCCGTCGGCTCGCGGCGCCGGCCGTTCCGTCGGGGTTGCAGATCGGGCAGGCGGGGACCGGGGCCTCAGCGCTCGCGGAAGGGCATGACCACGTCCTCGGGCATCGCCCGCTCCACCGTGCTGGCGGTGCCGCCGGACCCCGCCGGCGGGCTATCGCGCCTCCGCCGCCGGATCGCGAAGGTCGAGCCCCTGGGCGCGAGCGGCGCCCGCAGCACGATCTTGAAGCGGCGGTCGGTCAGGTCGCGCTCGATCGAGCCGCCGATCTGGCGGGCGAAGCCTTCCATGAGCCGCGTGCCGAGGCCGAAGCTGCTCTCGCCGATCACGCCGTCGTCGAGCGCCGGCCGGTCGTTGCGCACGGAGAGCTCGAAGGCATGGTCGTCGCGCTTCAGCGACAGGAAGACCCGGCCCGGGGCGGTCTGGTCGCGGCAGTGCTTGAGCGCGTTGCCCATCGCCTCGATCAGGAAGAGCGACACCGGGGTCGCGATGTCCGCGCTGGCGGTCACCGGGTCGAGGTCGAAATCGACCTCGGCCGGCGCGGCGCCGGCGGGGCAGACCGAGCCGCGAAGATAGTTGCCGATGTCCTCGACCAGCCGGTCGAGCGCGACGGCGTCGAGCTGGTCGGTCGCGTAGAGGTGCTGGTGCACGAGCGCGAGGCCGTGGATCCGGTCCTGGACGATCCGGACCGAGCGGCGCTCGGCCTCGCCCTCGACGCGGCGGAGCTGCATGTTCATCAGGGACGAGATCATCTGCAGGTTGTTCTTGACCCGGTGGTGGACCTCGAGCAGCAGCGCCCGCTTCGCCTCGACATTCGCCCTCAGCGCCGACTCGCGCTCGGCGAGGCGACCGGCCATGTTCTCGAGCGCGTCGCCGAGGCGCCGGATCTCGGTCGGCGCTCCCTGGAGGCTGAGCGCGCCGATCTCGAGGTGCCCGCGCCCGATCGCCGCCGCGACCCGCTGCAGATAGACGATGTGGCGCGACACCAGCCGGTCGATCACGAAGAAGGCGACGCTGACCGCGATCGCCCAGAGCAGGAGCGGCGCGATCAGCGCCAGCCCCTTGTCGCTGAAGAGCACGCCCTGCCAGTCGAGCGCCGGGCGTGCGGCGATCATCCAGATGCGGTCGATCGGGAGGGGCTCGATGTAGTACATGCGCTCCTTGCCGTCCTTTGCCTCGAGCAGGGCGAGGAGCTCCTCCTCGCGAAGCAGCGGCGCCACGTCGAGCGGCAGCCACGCGCGCCGCTCGCTGACATTTCCGGCGAACACCGTGCCGGCCTCGTCGAGCAGGGCGAACTGCGTGGCGGAGGGGTCGGAGGCATCCGAGATGCGCTGGAAGAAGTCGGCCGAGAGCCCCATCGCCACGATCCCGGTCCGGCCGTCACTGCCGAGCACCGGGGCGAGCGCCAGCATGACGTTGCGCCCGCTCACCCGGCCCGACCGGATCGGACCGACGAGCAGGCGCGGCGCCTCGCTGAAGCTGCGGAAGGCCTCGGTGCCGGAGATGTCGAAGCCCTTGCTCTCGCCGCAGACCGAGACGCCCTGGTCGTCGAACACGAGGGCGCCGGAGAAGCGCGGGTCGTCCTCGGCGATCGCCGCGACGGCGGCATCGCATTCCTCGCCGCCGAGCGTGCGGATGCCGGGGCGGCGGGCGGCCAGGCGGATGCGCTCGCGGATCGCGATGATGGCGCTGCGCTCGTCCTCGGTCAGCTCGCGCGCCGCGCGGCGGAGCGCCTCCTGCTCGAGGCGGAGCGCCTCGTCGATGTTGGAGGCGGCCTGGAACACGGCGACGAGGCCCGCGGGTGCCAGCGCGATCGCGACGATCAGCGCGAACTGGACCCGCAGGCGGCGCGCTGCCTCGAAAGCGCGCCGGAGTGCCACGCTAGAACGCTTGCGCGGCCCGGTCGGCGCCGGTGGCTCCGGGTGCCGCATCATGGTCGACCGCGTCGCCGGGCGGCACGTCGAGCAGCTGCGAAAGCCGCTCGCGCGCCCGGCTGACGCGGCTCTTGACCGTGCCGGGCTTGCAGTTGCAGATCTGGGCGGCTTCCTCGTAGGTGAAGCCGGACGCGCCGACCAGGATCAGCGCCTCGCGCTGGTCGTCGCTGAGTTCGGCGAGGGCGAGGCGGAAATCGCGCATCGCCATGTGGCCTTCCTGGCCGCCCTTCTCGGACAAGGCTGCCGTCAGCGCGCCGTCGGCGTCCTCGACCTCCCGCGTCTTCTTGCGCATCTCGGAGTAGTAGCTGTTGCGCAGGATGGTGAAAAGCCAGGCGCGCATGTTCGTGCCCTCCCTGAACTTCTCACGGTTTTCCCAGGCCTTCATGACCGTCTCCTGCACCAGGTCGTCGGCGCGGGCAGGGTCGCGGTGGAAGGTGCGCGCGAATCCGCGGAGCGGCTTCAGAGCCTCGACCAGCTCGGCCTTGAAGGTCTGGCTCATGCATCCTTCTCCGCAGCTTCCAGCCGGCTGAGCAACTGGCTCAGGTCGTCCGGAAGCGGCTCCGTCGCGGCATCGTTGTAGACCCGCCGCAGGGCTGCGGCGATGGGGTCCTGCTCCTCGGTGATCCTCGTGACGCCTTTTCCGGTGTCGTCGTCCCGGTGCTTTTGCGTGTCGACAGATCGCGCTTTCGCAGCCTGGTCCTCGTCCCCGTCCCGTGAGCTGTTCACTCGTCCGGCCCCTTGGAAATTCCGCTGCTGCTGTCCCATATGGTCGGGAACAAACGCGTCCGTCGGGCGTTCGTTCCGGACGTGCGGCAATAATTTCAGCTCCGAGGAGATCGCCGATGACCGCAGTTGCGGGGGGCAGCGAGGCATCGAAGCCCAGCCTGTCCAGCCTGATTCCGCAGCATCTGCCGTTCCTGCGCCGTTTCGGACGCGCGCTGTGCGGCGATCAGGCGTCGGGCGATGCATATGTCGCCTCGACGCTGGAGGCGCTGATCGCGGACCGTTCGGCGCTCGACACGTCGCTGCCGCCCAGGGTCGCGCTCTACAAGCTCTTCCACAGCATCTGGTCCTCGGCGCAGGTCGATCCCGTCGCCGACGAGCGCGACGCGCTCGAGGAGGAGGCGAAGGGCAGCTCGGCCGAGCGGCGCCTCTCGCGCCTGACGCCCCGCCACCGGCAGGCGCTGCTGCTGACCTCGGTCGAGGAGTTCAGCGTCGAGGAGGCTGCGATGATCATGGACATCGACACCGAGGAGGCCGAGCAGCTCGTGAAGTCGGCGCGCGGCGAGCTCGACGAGCAGATGCAGAGCCGGGTGATGATCATCGAGGACGAGCCGATCATCGCGCTCGACATCGAGTCGATCGTGCGCGGTCTCGGCCACGAGGTGACCGGCGTCGCCGACACCCACGAGACGGCAGTGGCGCTGGCGAACGAGACCGAGCCCGACCTGGTGCTGGCCGACATCCAGCTCGCCGACGGCTCGTCCGGCGTCGAGGCGGTCGAGGATATCCTCGAGAAGATGGAGGTCCCCGTCATCTTCGTCACGGCCTTCCCCGAGCGGCTGCTGACGGGCGAGCGGCCGGAGCCGACCTTCCTGCTCACCAAGCCGTTCAAGACCGAGACGCTCGAGGCGGCGATCAGCCAGGTGCTGTTCCTTAAAGGGGCCTGACGGGCGCGGGTCGCGCGCGGCGTCCCGGACGCCGCCGACGCAACGCCACAAAGGAGACTGCAATGCCAGCCGCCGAGAACCGGCCCAAGCAGGGTTCGGGCGACACGCCCGACCCGGTGCATCAGCACGGGCCCGACGACATCAGCCGCGTGAGCGAGCATGGCGCGCTGAACCCCGGGGAGCACCATCCGTCGAACGCCGAGACGCAGGGGGTCTGGAAGGTCCTGCGCTTCAGCACGATCGCCGCGATCGTCGCGATGGTCGTGGTCGGCATCATCGCGTTCTCGGCCTTCGGCTGAGCCGCCAGGGGCGCGAGCCGGGGAACCTCTCCGCCACCTGCGCGTTTTTCGCCGGTGGGTGAGGCTTACGCCTCGAAGCGCGTGGTGCGAGGGTCCGATTGGAAGCCGTTTTCCTTGCCGTCCTGATGGGCTGTTCCGACGATCTGTCGGTCTGCGACCGGGTCGCGGAGCGGGAGATCGTCGCGTCGACCGCCGAGGTCTGCGAGACGCAGATGTTCGAGCGGCCCGAAGCGCGCCGGCTCGACTACCCGGCCGCGCTCGTGGTCTGCCGCGAGCAGGACGAGGAGCCGCTGCTGGTCGCCACGACCGACTAGCGCGGGACTTCGTCCCCCTGTGCCACGGTCACCGGCGTGGTGGCGATTTCCGCCGGGCTCACTCCAGCTTTACCCGCGGGGTCCGGATCAGCGGACCGGTGTCGATCCCGGGCCGCTCGCCGAGGGCATTCCGCCCGGCCGCCGCGCCCGACTGAAGCCGGTCCATCCCGTGCGCGACCGTCCCCGCCCGCGCCGCCCGCGCGGCCGCGGTGTCGGCGTCGAGGGTGGCGCGGTCCACGCGCGCCGAATTGCGGAGAAAGCGCTGCAGCCGGTCCTGCATCAGGCGCTGGCGCGCGCGCTCGGCCGTATCGGCCGCGCGGCGTTCCTCCCCGGCCGGGTCATCCAGCCGCTCCGCCGGCAGGGGTGCCAGCAGGCGGG
>DATKCY010000093.1:0-5716 GCA_035512995.1 Thermohalobaculum sp. | reverse complement strand
CTGACCCGCGCCGCCTGCTGCATCGAGTGCGTGACGAGCACCAGGCAGAATTCCGAGCGCAGCTCGTCGATCAGCTCCTCGATCTGCGCCGTCGCGATCGGGTCGAGCGCCGAGCACGGCTCGTCCATCAGCAGCACCTCGGGCGCCGTCGCGATCGCGCGCGCGATGCACAGACGCTGCTGCTGCCCGCCCGATAGGCCGGTGCCGGGCTCGTCGAGCCGGTCCTTGACCTCCTCCCACAGCGCCGCCCGGCGGAGCGCGCTCTCGACGATCGCGTCGGTCTCGTCCTTCGACGTCGCAAGGCCGTGGATCCGGGGCCCGTAGGAGACGTTGTCGTAGATCGACTTCGGGAACGGGTTCGGCTTCTGGAACACCATGCCGACGCGCGCGCGGAGCTGCACGGGGTCGATATGGCGGGCATGAATGTCCTCGCCGTCGAGCTCGATGCGCCCCTCGACCCGCGCGATCGCGATCGTGTCGTTCATGCGGTTGAGGCAGCGCAGGAAGGTCGACTTGCCGCAGCCCGAGGGGCCGATGAAGGCCGTCACGGCCTTGTCCTCGATGTCGAGGCTGACGCCCTTGATCGCGGGCTCCTCGCCATAGTGGACCCAGACGTCCTCGCAGAGCAGCTTGGTGGCGTTCCGCTCGTCGCGCGGCTCGTGCTGCGGGACCGGGCTCGTCACCTGCGCCCGGCCGGCGGGCGCGGCATCCCGCAGCGGCTCGCTCGGCTTGCTCACTGGTCGGACCGTGGTTTCATTCATTTCGGCTCCTTCGCTGACGTGCGTCGGCGTGTCTAAGCCTACCAGCTGCGCTCGAAGCGGTTCCGGAGGTAGACGGCGAGGGCGTTCATGGTGATCAGGAAGCAGAGCAGCACGCAGATCGCCGCCGAGGTCCGCGAGACGAATCCGCGCTCCGGGCTGTCGGCCCAGATGAAGATCTGCGTGGGCAGGGCGGTCGAGGCGTCCATCACCCCGTCGGGCGCCTGCGTGATGAAGGCGTTCATGCCGATCAGCAAGAGCGGCGCGGTCTCGCCCAGCGCCTGCGCCAGGCCGATGATCGTCCCGGTCATTATCCCCGGCATCGCCAGCGGCAGCACGAAGTCCTTCACGGTCTGATGCTTCGATGCGCCGACCCCGAGCGCCGCCTCGCGAACCGACGGCGGCACCGCCTTGATGGCGGCCCGCGAGGCGATGATGATCGTCGGAAGCGTCATCAGCGACAGCGTGAGCCCGCCGACCAGCGGCGCCGAGCGCGGCAGCTCGAACCAGTTCAGGAAGACCGCCAGCGCCAGCAGGCCGAACACGATCGACGGCACGGCGGCCAGGTTGTTGATGTTCACCTCGACGATGTCGGTGAAGCGGTTCTTCGGCGCGAACTCCTCGAGATAGATCGCCGCGCCGATGCCGAGCGGGAACGAGATCACGAAGCAGACGAGGATCAGGTAGAACGAGCCCCAGAGCGCGCCCTTGAGGCCGGCCAGTTCCGGGAAGCGGCTGTCGGCATTGGTCAGCAGGTAGGTGTTCAGCTGCGTCTCCACCACGCCCATCT
The DNA here is from genome assembly GCA_035512995.1 of Thermohalobaculum sp. Lineage (GTDB taxonomy): Bacteria > Pseudomonadota > Alphaproteobacteria > Rhodobacterales > Rhodobacteraceae > Thermohalobaculum. The sequence goes on along the minus strand of DATKCY010000093.1, from coordinate 4,168 downwards.
GCTGCAGCCGGGCGAACCAGGCGATCTCGCGGTCGTCGAGCCGTCGGCTGGCCTCGTCGGTGTCGCGGTCGATCAGGCCCTTCGCGAGCTGGTCGAAGGGGTCGGAGACCGGGACCGCCAGCGCCACCGTCTCGCCGATCAGCCCGGGGTTCGCGACGATCAGGTCGCGCAGCTGGTACTGCGCGCCGTTGCTCAGGATGCTGGTCAGCTGGCGGTGCTGGTCCTCCGGCACGTCGGGAATCAGGTCGAGGACCGCGTCGCGCACGATGTCGCGAAACTCGCCGCGCTCCGGGTTGTCGGGCGGAACCTGCTCCGCCGTCACCTCGAACTCGAGGTTGATGAAGGTCTGCGTGAAGGCGGGCCAGCCGGAGTAGACGAGCGATCCGACCAGGATGGCGAGCATCGTGCAGGCGATCGCGACGGCACCGACGCCGAGGCTCTGCAGCCAGATGTCGGTGCGGTGCCGCTGCGCGCGCCGGCGCTTGAGCTCCGGCGCCTGCCAGTCGATCCGACGGACCGGGCCGAGCCCGGAGGATGCGCTCGCGTCAGTCATAGAGCTCTCGATACTTGCGCACGATCCTGAGGGCCAGGACGTTGAGCGACAGGGTGACCAGGAACAGCATCAGGCCGAGCGCGAAGGCCGAAAGGGTCTTCGGGTTGTCGAACGCGGTGTCGCCGATCAGCATCGTGACGATCTGCACCGTCACCGTCGTCACCGAGTCGAGCGGGTTGATCGTCAGGGTCGCGATCAGCCCGGCCGCCATGACGACGATCATCGTCTCGCCGATCGCCCGGCTGACCGCCAGCAGCACCCCGCCGACGATGCCGGGAATGGCCGCGGGGAACAGCACCTTCAGGATCGTCTCGCCGCGGGTGGCGCCGAGCGCGAGCGAGCCGTCGCGCAGCGACCCCGGAACCGCCGCGAGCGCGTCGTCGGTGAAGGACGAGATGAACGGGATCAGCATCACGCCCATCACGCTGCCCGCTGCGAGCGCGGTGTTGGGCGCGACGGGTATGCCGAGCGCGTCGCCGGCAGAGCGGATCGCGGGCGCGACCACGAGAACCGCGAAGAAGCCGTAGACGACGGTCGGAACGCCGGCCAGGATCTCGAGAACCGGCTTGATGACGCCGCGGACCGGGCGCGAGGCGAACTCGAACAGGTAGATTGCCGACAGGATTCCGACCGGCACCGCGACCGTCAGCGCCACCGTCGTGATCACCAGCGTTCCGACGAAGACCGGGATCCACCCGAAGGCGCCGGAGCCCGCGACCTGGCCCTCGCGGATCGGGATCTGCGGCTCCCAGTTCAGACCGAACAGGAATTCTGTTATGGGGACGCGCTCGAAGAAGCGGATCGACTCGTAGATCAGCGACAGCACGATGCCGAGCGTCGTCGCGATCGCGACCAGCGAGCAGAAGATCATCAGCGCGCTCATGACCCGCTCGACGCTGTGGCGGGCGCGGAAGGCGGCCGAAACGCGCCGCCTGGCGACCCAGAGGCCGAGGCCGAGCGCCGCCACGACCACGGCGAAGAGCGCGAGATCGGCATTGCCGCGGAGGGCGTTGAGATAGCGCGCCGCCTCGAGCTTCCAGTCCGGCGGCTCGCCGAATATCCGGCCCTGCGCGATCGACTGAATCTCCGACTCCAGCAGCGACAGCTCGCCCGGCGAGCGGCCGTCGACCTGCTCGGGCGGGAGCGACTGCATGACGACCGCCTCGATGACGAAGCCCTCGAACAGCAGCCAGAGAACGACGAGGATCAGGGCCGGCAGTCCGGTCAGCGCCAGCGCATAGGCGCCGTGGAAGGGCGCGACCGAGTGCAGCCTCTCGCCGCCGGCGGCGATCTTGCGCGCGGCCGCGCGATTCATCCAGTAGCCGGCGACCGAGGCGGCGAGAATGGCGAGCAGGGTATAGCCGAGCATCTGGCGCGCCTTCCGGGCAACGGCGTGAAGGGACGGCCGGGCATGCCGGCCGTCCCTCTGTCTCAGGGGTCGGTCAGGAGGCCGGGGCTTCCATCGACTCGCCCTCGAGCGCCGCGTCCTGCACCTCCTGGCGCTTCTCGTCGCCGAGCGGGATCAGGCCGCGCTCGCTCAGATAGCCGCCCGGGCCCATCGCGTCCTCGGAGACATACTCCGCGACGAACTCGTCGAGGCCGGGGATCACGCCGCGGTGCGCGTTCTTGACGTAGAAGAACAGCGGCCGCGAGATGCCGTACTCGCCCGACTCGATCGTCTCCTCGTTCGGCTTCACGCCGCCGATCGACGCCGCGTTCAGCGTGTCCTGGTTCTCGTACAGGAACGAGTAGCCGAAGATGCCGAGCGCCTCCGGGTCGGACTGCAGGCGCTGAACGATCAGGTTGTCGTTCTCGCCGGCCTCGACGAACGGGCCGTCCTGGCGCATGCGCTGGCAAACCTGCTCCTTCTCCTCCTCGCCGAGCGCGGCGATGGCCTCGAACTCCTCGCAGCCCTCTTCCATGACGAGCTCGACGTAGGCGTCGCGCGTGCCGGAGGTCGGCGGCGGGCCGAACACCGTGATCGGCCGGTCGGGCAGCGCGGAGTCGATCTCGCTCCAGTTCGTGTAGGGGTTGTCGACGATCTCGCCATCGACCTCCACCTGAGCGGCCAGCGCCTGGAAGAGCTGGGCCTTGGTCAGGTCGAGCTCCGCCGCCTCGACCGACTGGGCGACCGTCAGGCCGTCGTAGCCGAGCAGCACCTCGGTGATGTCGGTCACGCCGGCGTCCTGGCAGAGCTGCCACTCGGACGCCTTCATCGCGCGCGAGGCGCCCGTGAGGTCCGGGTGGGCCTCGCCGACACCCTGGCAGAAGATCTTCATGCCGCCGCCGGTGCCGGTCGATTCGACCACGGGCGAGGAGCTGCCGGTCTGGTTGGCGAACTCCTCGGCGACCGCCTGGGTGTAGGGGAAGACGGTCGACGAGCCGACGATCTTGATCTGGTCGCGCGCCTGCGCGGAGGCGTCGGCCGCGATCGCCACGGCGGCGATCGCGACGGCGGCAGTTCCGAACTTGTGGAATTTCACGGGGGAATCTCCTGTGGATTGACGGTACATCCGCTCCGGTCCTGGTGGGGACTCGCCCCCGGGCCGGCGAGCGGACCCTAGGGTCGCCGCGAGACACAAATATTGACTTTCCGCGACAGTTCCATGACGGCCCCGCGACCGTCAGGCGGAGCGGCTGGCGGCGAGCGGGGGCGCGTCCTCCGCCGCTTCCTCGAGCACCGGCAGCCAGACGGTGAAGGTCGCGCCCTCGCCCGGCGTGCTCTCGATCCTCAGCTCGCCCCGATGGCGGTTGACGATGTGCTTGGCGATCGCCAGGCCCAGCCCGGTGCCGCCCCGCGCCCGGCTGTGGCTGGGCGAGACGCGGTAGAACCGCTCGGTCAGGCGCGGCACGTGCTCGCGCGCGATCCCCGGGCCCCTGTCGCCGATCTCGATGCCGATCCGCCCGGCGCCCTCGCGCGTGCGGACCGTGCGGACCGTCACGATGCCGCCGTCCCCACCGTACTTGATCGCGTTGTCGATGAGGTTCGAGAAGAGCTGCATCAGCTCGCGGCCGTCGCCGGCGACGCGGGGGCTCTCGGCCGGCGGGTCGCAGTCGAGCGTCACGCCCTCGGCCGCGGCCAGGGGCTCCAGCGCCTCGGCCGCCTCCCAGGCGATGCGGCGGACGCTCTGCGGCTCCTCGGGCGGCATCCGCTCGTTCAGCTCGATCCGGTTCAGCGACAGCAGGTCCTGCACCAGCCGCTTCATGCGCTCGACCTGCGCCGCCATCATCCCGAGGAAGCGCTCGGTGGCCTCGGGGTCGTCCCGGGCGTGGCCGGTCAGCGTCTCGATGATGCCGGAGATCGAGGCGAGCGGCGTCTTCAGCTCGTGGCTGGCGTTGGCGACGAAGTCGCGATGCAGCTCCGCCGCCCGGCGCGGCTGGCTGTGGTCCTCGATCAGCACCGCCAGCGCCGGCGCGTCGTCGTCGGGGCCCGCGTCGAGCGGCTGCGCCGAGGCGTGCAGGTCGCTGCTGCCGGTGCGCGCGAGCCCGAAGGTCACGCTGACCTCGCGGCCGCTCTCGAGCGCCGCCTCGAGGCCCTCGATCAACCCCGGCGCGCGCAGCGCCGACAGATGGAACTGCCCCGGCGGCCGTCGGCCGAACAGGCGGACCGCGCTC
>DATKCY010000092.1:0-6595 GCA_035512995.1 Thermohalobaculum sp. | reverse complement strand
GCCGCCGCGGTGTGCCGCCCGCCGTCAGCGCAGCCGCCGCGGCCGTCGTCTGCCAGATGCGTTCCATTTCGCTTCTCCTTTCGTTGATCTGCATGTCGCGAGGTCCGCGTCAGATCTTCGCGCGCCGCAGCCTCAGCGCGTTGCTGATGACTGAGACCGAGGACAGGCTCATCGCCGCCGCGGCGAAGATCGGCGAGATCAGGATGCCGAGGAACGGGTAGAGCACACCCGCCGCCACCGGCACGCCGGCAGCGTTGTAGACCATCGCGAAGAACAGGTTCTGCCGGATGTTGCGCATCGTCGCCCGCGCGAGCCTGCGGGCGCGCACGATGCCGTTCAGGTCGCCTTTCACCAGTGTGAACCCCGCGCTCTCGATCGCCACGTCGGCGCCGGCGCCCATGGCGATGCCGACATCGGCCTGCGCCAGCGCCGGCGCGTCGTTGACGCCGTCGCCGGCCATCGCGACCTTCCGGCCCTCTTCCTGCATTTCGCGGATGATCCGCGCCTTGTCCTCGGGCAGCACCTCGGCCCGGATCTCGTCGATGCCGAGCCGGCCGGCGACGGCGCGGGCGGTCCGCTCGTTGTCGCCGGTCGCCATGACGATGCGGAAGCCCTGCTCGTGCAGTGCCTCGATTGCCGCCGGCGTCGTTTCCTTGACCGGGTCGGCGACGCTGACGAGGCCGGCGATCCGCCCCTCCAGCACGACGAACATCACGGTCTCGCCCTGGTCGCGGCGGGCGTCGGCGGTCTCGACCAGCCGGGCGCCATCGAGACCGAGCTCGGCCATCAGCCGGGCGTTGCCGAGCGCGACCGGCTTGCCCTCGACCGTGCCGGTCACGCCCATGCCGGTGATGGCCTCGAAATCGGTCGCGGCGGCAAGCGCGACGCCCCGCGCCTCGGCGCCGGCCACGATCGCCTCGGCCAGCGGGTGCTCGGAGCCGCGCTCGAGCGAGGCGGCGAGGCGCAGCACCTCGGCCTCGTCGTGGCCCTCCTCGGGCATCACGGCGACGAGCTTCGGCCTGCCCTCGGTCAGCGTGCCGGTCTTGTCGACGATCAGCGTGTCGACCCTGGCGAAGCGCTCCAGCGCCTCGGCGTTCTTGATCAGCACGCCCGCCTGCGCACCGCGCCCGGTCGCCGTCATGATCGACATCGGCGTCGCGAGCCCGAGCGCGCAGGGGCAGGCGATGATCAACACCGCTACCGCCGAGACCAGTCCGTAGGCGAGCGCCGGCGACGGCCCCCAGACGGCCCACGCCACGAACGCCAGCACGGCGATGGCAATCACCACCGGCACGAAATAGCCCGCGACCTGGTCGGCGAGCTTCTGGATCGGCGCGCGCGAGCGCTGCGCCTGGGCCACCATCTCGACGATCTGCGCGAGCATGGTGTCGGCACCGACGCGCGTCGCCCGCACGATCAGGCTGCCGTTCCTGTTGATCGTCGCGCCGGTCACCGCGTCGCCCGGCACCTTCTCGACCGGCACCGGCTCGCCCGTCAGCATCGACTCGTCGACCGAGGAGCGCCCCTCGTCCACCTCGCCGTCGACCGGCACCTTGTCGCCGGGACGCACCCGCAGCCGGTCGCCGACCTGCACGTCCTCGAGCGGAATCTCCTCCTCGCGCCCGTCGGCGCGGACGATTCGCGCCGTCTTGGCCGCGAGGTCGAGCAGCGCCCGGATCGCCGTGCCCGTCCGCTCGCGCGCGCCGAGCTCCATCATCTGGCCGAGCAGCACCAGCACGACGATCACCGCCGCCGCCTCGAAATAGACGCCGACGTTCCCTTCCGGGCCGCGGAAGCCGGCCGGGAAGATGCCGGGCACCACCACGGCGACGACGCTGAAGGCGTAGGCCGCGGCGACGCCCATGCCGATCAGGCTGAACATGTTGAGGTTCATCGTGCGGAACGACTTCGCGCCGCGTGCAAGGAACGGCCACCCCGACCAGAGGACGATCGGCGTCGCCAGCACCAGCTCGATCCACTGGCCGGTGTTCCGGCTGATCCACTGCTCGATCGGCAGGCCGACCATCGGACCCATCGCGACGATCAGGAGCGGCACGGTCAGGGCGGCCCCGACCCAGAAGCGGCGGGTGAAGTCGACGAGCTCCGGGTTCGGTCCCGCGTCCCCCGTCGGCACGCCCTTCGGCTCGAGCGCCATGCCGCAGATCGGGCAGTCGCCGGGACCGACCTGCTCGATCTCCGGGTGCATCGGGCAGGTGTAGATGGTGCCCTCGGGCATCGGCTCGGGAGCGGGGCGGCCGGCGAGATAGGTCTCCGGCTCCGCCTCGAACTTCTGCTGGCAGCCCTCGGAGCAGAAATAGAACCGCTCGCCTTGATGCTTCGCCATGTGCCGGGCGGTGGCGCGGTCGACCTTCATGCCGCAGACGGGATCGTCGGCCGTCATGAAGGCGTCCGGGTCGGCCACGAACCGCTCGCGGCAGGACGGACTGCAGAAGTGACAGGTGTGACCGCGGTGCTCGGCCGTGGGCTTGCCCGCATCCGGATCGACGGTCATGCCGCAGACCGGGTCGCGCGTCACTTCGTTGGTCTCGGTGGACATTCCGCTCTCCGCTGGCCCCGCTCACGGGGGAGATAGAGGTTCCACCAACTGGAAGGTCAAGGGCTCCCCGGCTATCCGCAGCCGCACGGGGCGCGGGGGCCAACGGACGAACCGCCGCCACGCGGCCGAGGCGGCGAGCCCCCACAAGCCTCAGGTGAAGCCGGCCAGCCGCAGCGCCTCCTCGTGGTGCTGCCGGTCCTCCTCCCGCTGGTAGTGCATGCCGGCGAGGTGGCTCTCGACGGTGAGGTCGGGCAAGAGCTCCAGGACGCGCGCGCGGTGCGCGCCGGCCGCGGTCTTGTCGCCGAGCCGGGCGTAGCAGCAGGCGAGGAAGGCGTGGTGCACCGCGTCGGGCGCGGTGATGCGCATGTAGGCCTCGACCGCCTCGGAATACTGCCGGGCGACGAAGTGGGCGCGGCCCAGATGGCCCCAGAACCGCTCGGGATGGTGCGGGTTCAGCTGCATCGCGCGCCGGATCCACTCGGCGCCCTCCTCCGGCCGGCCGAGCCAGGTGAACAGCTCCCCCTGCTGCACCACCACCAGGTCGTAGTTCGGGTTGAGCGCCAGCGCCCGCTCCTGGTGGTGGCGCGCCCTGGTCAGGTCGTCGCGGTTCACGTTGATCGCCGCCAGGATGCGGTGCACGTCGGCGTCGTTGTCGTCGAGCGCGAGCGCCGTCTCGAGCTCGCCGACCATGTCGGTCCAGACCGAATCCGGGTCCTCGCACCAGCCGTGGACCCAGGCCTGGCCCAGGATGCAGCCGCGCCACGCACGGGCGTGGGCGTAGTCGGGCTCGAGCCCGATCGCGCGGGCGATCAGCGTCTGCGCCTCCGCGTTCGCCTCCGGCGTGCCGCGGTGGTGGCAGACCTTGGCGGCCAGCGCACACTCGTAGGCCACCATGCTGGCCGGGGTCTTGCGCGCGATCCGGTCGCGCTGCGCCGCCTCGACGCGGCCCGGCAGGGTGGCGACGATCGCGGCCGTGACCTCGTCCTGGATCTCGAACACGTCCGCGAGCTGGCGGTCGTAGCGCTCGGCCCAGACGTGGCGGTCGGTGGCGTTGTCGATCAGCTGCACGGTGACGCGCAGCCGGTCGCCCGCGCGCCGGACGCTGCCCTCGACCAGGTACTGGGTGCCAAGCGTCTCGGCGACCTCGCGCAGGTTCACCGACCGCCCCTTGTAGACGAAGCTCGAGTTCCGCGAGATCACGAACAGCTCGTGGTGGCGCGACAGCTCGGTGATGATGTCCTCGGTCAGGCCGTCGGCGAAGAACTCCTGCTCCGGGTCGCCGCTCATGTTCGTGAACGGCAGCACGGCGATGGTCGGGCGCCCGGCATGGGCCGGTGTCTCGCCCGCCCGCGGCGGCGTGGCGCCGGCCGCGTCGCGCGGCACGACCCGCCAGGCGCGCACGCTCCGCGCGATGTTCTTGAGCGCGCGCTCGCCCAGGTCCTCGAACTCCGCCTCGACCCGGTCGACCGTCTGGTCGCGCACGGCGCCGGCGACGCAGATGCCGCCGGGCTCGGCCAGCTGCTCAAGGCGGGCGGCGACGTTCACGCCGTCGCCGAACACGTCGTCGTCCTCGAAAATGACGTCGCCGAGGTTGATGCCGATGCGGAACTCGATCCGCCGGTCGGCCGGCACGTCGGCGTTCCGCCGCGCCATCCGCGACTGGATCTCGACGGCCGAGCGCACGGCGTCGGCCACGCTCTGGAACTCGACCAGCATGCCGTCGCCGGTGGTCTTGACGATGCGCCCGCCGCCCTTGGCGATGGCGGGGTCGATCAGCTCGATCCGGTGGGTGCGGAGCCGGGCGAGCGTGCCGGCCTCGTCGACGCCCATCAGCCGGCTGTAGCCGACCATGTCGGCGGCGAGGATCGCGGCGAGCCTCTGGGACAACGGCATCCTCCTCTCGATGGGTGCCGAGCATAGCCGCATGCGCGGTCGCGCTCCATCCCGCTCGGCAGGGACAGCGATCCGTCGGGCTCAGGCGGCCTCGGCCTCCTCCGCCTGCGCGCCCGCCCAGCGCACGAAGGCGCGGGCGGAGGGCCTGAGCGCCCCCTCCGGCCACGCCAGGTGGTAGGCGGTCGCGTCGCTCTGCGCATCCTCGTAGAGCACGACCAGCCGGCCCGCGCGGATGTCCTCCTCGACGAACACGCGGGTCGTCGCCGCGACCCCCTGCCCGTCGCGGAGCGCCGCGAGCGTCATGTAGCCCGGCATATGGATGATGTTGGTCTTCTGCCCGACATCGACGCCGCGCCGGGCGAGCCAGAGGCGGAGCTCGTCGGTCCCCTGCTCCTGCAGCCACGGCAATGTCCGGATATCGGGCTCGCCGTCGGCCGAGAGCCTGTCGAGCAGGGTCCGCGCGACCACGACGACGAAGCGTGACGGCAGCAGCGGCCGGCTCTCGAGCCCCGGCCAGCGCCCGTCGCCGTAGCGGATCGCGAGGTCGTGGCCTCCAGCCCGGAGGTCCAGGTTCGCGGAGGTCGGGTCGAGCATCAGCTCGATCTCGGGATGCGCCTCGCGGAAGGCGCCGAGGCGCGGCAGCAGCCATGTCGAGGCGAACATCGGCGTCAGCGTGATCTTGAGCGGCCGCGCCCGCTCGTCGTCGAGGACGCGGGCCACCGCCGCCGCCATCGCCGCGAAGCCCTCGCTCAGCGGCCCCGCGAGCCGCTGCCCGGCCTCGGTCAGGTCGAGCCCGCGGCCGCGGCGGCGGACGAGCGCGACGCCCAGGTGCTGCTCGAGCCGGCGAAGCTGCTGGCTGACGGCCGCGTGGGTCACGTTCAGCTCGCGCCCCGCGGCGGTGACGCTGCCGAGCCTCGCCGCCGCCTCGAAGGCGCGCAGGCTGGAGAGCGGAGGCAGGCGCGCAAAGTCCATCGGTAACACCAGCTAACGTGCGGCGACAATCGCTGAGTCGCATGCTGCACCTATTCCATCCATATATGAAGCACAGAGACGCGGGATGGAGGAGGAAGAAATGTTACAGATTCTCGCCAACAGCTTCATGCTCGCGGCCCGCACCGAGCCGCGGGACGAGCGGGCCCTCGACCGGCAGGCGGCGGCGCGCACCCGCTGCCGGCGCGCGATCGAGGAGGACGGCTACGCCGCCGCGCGGATGCGTGGCGCCTGCGGCGACTGAGCCCGCCCCGACGGAAAAGGCCCCGCGCCTGACGCGCGGGGCCCGGTTCGTGGTCCGGGAAGACGGCGGGGTCAGAGGTTCTGACGGGCCGCCCACTCGTCGATCTGCCGCTCGGCCTCGTCCTTGGCGATGCCGTAGCGCTCCTGCACGCGGCCCGCGAGCCTCTCGCGGTTGCCCTTGGCCTCCTGCAGCTCGTCGTCGGTGAGCTTGCCCCAGCGCTCGCGTGCCGAGCCCTTGACCTGCTCCCAGCTGCCTTCGATGCGGTCCCAGTTCATGCCGTGTCCTCCTGGATGCGGTGACTGATCCCACGAAACGTGCGGGACCGGATTCGGGTTCCTCGCCTGGGACGCTATCTGGGCCGAGATGAAGGCCCTGCTCGAACCCCGCCCCGACGGCATCTACTGCCCGCCGGGCGACTTCTTCATCGACCCGGTGCGGCCGGTGCCGCGGGCGGTCGTGACCCACGCCCATGCCGACCACTGCCGCCCCGGCCACGAGGCGCTGCTGGCGACGCCCGAGACGGTGGCCCTGGCGCTGACGCGCTACGGCGGGGAGGCCTTCGGCACGACCCAGAGCCTGGCGCTCGGCGAGCCGCTGACGGTCGGCGGCGCGACGGTCAGGCTGGTGCCGGCGGGGCACGTCCTCGGCTCGGCGCAGGTGGTGGTCGAGAAGGGCGGCGCCCGCGCCGTCGTCTCGGGCGACTACAAGCGCCACGGCGACCCGACCTGCGCGCCGTTCGAGCCGGTCGCCTGCGACCTCTTCGTGACCGAGGCGACCTTCGGGCTGCCCGTCTTCCGGCACCCGCCGGTGGCAGGAGAGGTCGAGCGGCTCGTCCGCTCGCTCGAGACCTTTCCGGAGCGCGCGCACGCGGTCGGCACCTATGCGCTCGGCAAGGCGCAGCGGCTGATCGT
>DATKCY010000091.1:0-5180 GCA_035512995.1 Thermohalobaculum sp. | reverse complement strand
TGCCGCCACCCGCACGCCATCCGCATCCTCGGCCGCGCATGGACCCGCGTCCTCTGGCGCGCCTGGCAGGACCAAACCCCCTACAACCCCGCCAGACATGCTGCTCCTCTGGCTGGTGGTTGACACAGGCTGTCTCATGCGACCTCCACCTCCGGGTGGTTCTGGGGCACGCCCGCGATCAGCGGGTAGTGGCAGAGCGCGCGGCCGAGTTCGGCCGACTGGTGCGGGGGCACGACCGCCTTGCAATGCTCGGTCGCGAAGCGGCAGCGCGGGCTGAAGAGGCAGCCCTGCGGTCTGTCCGCGAGCCCCGGCACCACGCCCGGGATCGAGGGCAGCAGGCGGTCGGTCGCGCGCTCGGGCAGGGCGGCCAGCAGTGCCGCCGTATAGGGATGGTGCGGGTCGTCGAACAGCGCGCCGACCTCCTGCGCCTCGACCTGCTGGCCCGCGTACTGCACGACCACGCGCTCGGCGGTCTCGGCGACGACGCCCATGTCGTGCGTGATCAGGAGCAGCGTCATCCCCATCTCGCGCTGGAGCCGGACCAGCAGCTCGAGGATCTGCGCCTGGATGGTCACATCGAGCGCGGTCGTCGGCTCGTCGGCGATCAGGAGCTTCGGCTCGCAGGCGAGCGCCATCGCGATCATCACGCGCTGGTTCATGCCGCCCGAGAGCTGGTGCGGGAAGGCGCCGAGCCGGCGCTTCGGCTCCGGGATGCCGACGAGATCGAGCAGCTCGATCGCGCGTGCGCGGCGCTGCCGGCGGTTGAGGTCGGTGTGGAAGCGCATCGCCTCGGTCAGCTGGAAGCTGACGGTGAAGCAGGGATTGAGCGAGCTCATCGGCTCCTGGAAGATCATCGCCATGTCGGCGCCGATGATCCGCCGGCGCTGCCGGTCGGAGAGGGTGCGCAGGTCGGTGCCGTCGAACTCCATGCGGTCGGCGGTCACGGTCGCCGTCCAGGGCAGGAGGCCCATGACGGCGAGCATCGCGACCGATTTGCCCGACCCCGACTCGCCGACGATCGCAACGATCTCGCCCCGGTCGACGCTGAGCGAGACCTGGTCGACGGCGCGGAGCGACCCTTGCGCCGTCTTGAACTCGACCGTCAGGTTGTCGATCTCGAGCAGCGCCATCAGGACCTCTTCAGCTTCGGGTCGAGCGCGTCGCGCAGGCCGTCGCCGACGAGGTTGATGGCGAGCACGGTGACGAGGATCGCGAGGCCCGGGAAGGTCACGACCCACCAGGCGCGCAGGATGAACTCGCGCGCCTCGGCCAGCATCGTGCCCCATTCGGGAGTCGGCGGCTGCGCGCCCATGCCGAGGAACCCGAGCGCCGCCGCGTCGAGGATCGCGGTCGAGAACGAGAGCGTCGCCTGCACGATCAGCGGCGCCAGGCAGTTCGGCAGGATCGTCCGCGTCATCAGCCGCATCGATCCGGCCCCCGCGACGCGGGCGGCTATCACGTAGTCCTTGCCCCGCTCGCTCAGCACCGAGGCGCGGGTCAGGCGCACGAAGTGCGGCTGCAGCACGAGCGAGATCGCGATCATCGCGTTGATCAGCCCGGGTCCGAGAATCGCGACCAGCACGAGCGCGAGCAGGAGCGACGGGAAGGCGAGGATCACGTCCATCACGCGCATGATGAGGACGTCGGCCCAGCCGCGGAAGAAGCCCGCGATCAGCCCCATCAGGATGCCGCCGGTCAGCGACAGCGTGACCACGACGAGGCCGATGAAGAGCGAGAAGCGCGAGCCGTAGATCAGCCGCGAGAGCATGTCGCGTCCGACCGCGTCGGTGCCGAGCGGGAAGGTCCAGCTCCCCCCCTCCTCCCAGACGGGCGGCAGCAGGAGCGCGTCGCGGTACTGCAGGTAGGGCTGGTGCGGCGCGATGAGCGGCGCCGTCAGCGCGACGAGGATCATCAGCACGAACACGACGAGGCCCATCACCGCGCCCTTGTTCTCGGCGAAGTAGTGCCAGAACTCGGCCAGCATCGCGCGGCGCGGGCTGACGCGTGCGGGCGGGGTGCCGGTCAGCCCGGCCGTGCCCCGCTCGGCCTCCTGCGCCTCCGTGTGGACCATGTCCGAGCCCTCAGTGCCGGCGGATGCGGGGATTGACGAGCCCGTAGAGCACGTCGACGAACAGGTTCACGACCATCACGATGCCGGCGATCAGCAGCAGGCCTCCCTGCACGACCGGATAGTCGCGCTTGAAGACGGAATCGACCATCCACTTGCCGATGCCGGGCCAGGAGAAGATCGTCTCGGTCAGGATGGCGCCGGCGAGCAGCACGCCGACCTGGAGGCCGATCACCGTGATGACCGGGATCAGCGCGTTCCGCAGCGCGTGCAGGCCGACCACGCGGCGCGGCGGCAGGCCCTTGGCGCGCGCGGTGCGCACGTAGTCCTCGCTCAGCACCTCGAGCATCGCCGAGCGGGTCTGGCGCGCGATCACCGCGAGCGGGATCGTGCCGAGCACGAGCGCCGGCAGCACCAGGTGGCTGACCGCCGAGCGGAACGCCCCCGCCTGTCCCGAGAGGAGGGAGTCGATCAGCATGAAGCCCGTGCCGCCGGGGAAGTAGTACATCAGCGAGATGCGCCCCGAGACCGGCGTCCATTGCAGGATGCCCGAGAAGAAGATGATGAGCAGCAGGCCCCACCAGAAGATCGGCATCGAGTAGCCGACGAGCGCGGTCGACATGATCGCCTGGTCGATGAAGGAGCCGCGCTTGACGGCGGCCAGCACGCCCATCGGGATGCCGAGCGCGACCGCAAACACGATGGCGCAAAGCCCCAGCTCGATCGTCGCCGGGAAGAGCGTCAGGAACTCCTCGAGCACCGGGCGCTTGGTGACGATCGAATTGCCGAGGTCGCCCTGCAGGATACCCCAGAGATAGTCGAGGTACTGCACCACGATCGGCCGGTCGTAGCCGTAGACCTGCAGCAGCTCGGCATAGCGCTCCTCGGTCATCCCCCGCTCGCCGGCGAGCAGGATGATCGGGTCGCCCGGCAGGAGCCGGATGAAAGCGAACGAGATGATCGTGACCCCGATGAAGGTCGGGATCAGCAGGCCGACCCGGGTGAGCAGGAAGCGGAGCATCGGCGGGTCTCGGGCTCCCTCTGGCTGGACGGGCGCCGGCGCAGAGACGGGCGTCAGCCCCGCAGCCTGCGCTGCCCCGGCCCCCGAGCCGGGGCCTCCTTCGGTCTGAGCCGAAGGGGGTCCCGGGTCAAGCCCGGGACAGCGACTGAAGCGGACCGGCGGACGCGCCGCCGGCCCCGTGTCGCGAGGCCCTACTCCGCCAGGTCGACCCCGTAGAAGGGGTGGCCGCCGAACGGGTCGATCCTGAAGTCCTCGACCTCCTTGCGGACCGGCTTGAACACGACCGAGTGCGCGATGGTCGCCCACGGCGCCTGCTCCTTGAAGACGACCTGCGCCTCCTTGTAGAGCTCGGTCCGCTTCTCGCGGTCGGACTCGACCTTGGCCTGCTGGATCAGGTCCTCGAACGGCTGGTGGCACCACTGCGCGCGGTTGGCGCCGCCGACCGCATCGCAGCCGAGCAGCACGGCGAGGAAGTTGTCCGGATCGCCGTTGTCGCCGGTCCAGCCGAGCAGCACGGCCCCCTCGCGGTCGACCTCCTTCGAGCGCTCGAGGTACTCGGCCCACTCGTAGCTCACGATCTCGCTGTCGACGCCGATCTTGCGCAGATCCTCCTGGATCAGCTCTGCCATGCGCCGCGCGTTCGGGTTGTAGGGCCGCTGCACGGGCATCGCCCAGATCTCCATCGAGAGGTCGGTCACGCCCTCCTCCTCGAGGATCTGCTCGGCCTGCTCGGGATCGTAGGGATCGTCCTCGACCTCCTCGTTGTAGGACCAGATGGTCGGCGGGATCGGGTTCTTGGCGATCTTGCCCGCGCCCTGGAAGACGGAGTCCAGGATCGCCTGCTTGTTGATCGCCATGTTGAGCGCCTTGCGCACCCGCGGGTTGTCGAACGGCTCGATGGTCGTGTTGTAGGCCAGATAGCCGACGTTCAGACCCTCCTGCTCGAGCACCTCGATGTTCTCGTCCGCCTGCATCGCCTCGACGTCGGCGGGGTTCGGGTAGGGCATCACGTGGCACTCGCCCGCCTGCAGCTTCTGGTAGCGGACCGAGGCGTCGGGCGTGATCGCGAACACCAGGTCGTCGATCGGCGCCTTGCCGGCCCAGTACTCGGGGTGCGCCTGGTAACGGATGACCGCGTCCGGCTGATAGTTCACGAACTTGAACGGGCCGGTGCCGATCGGCTGCTGGTTCATCTGCTCCATGTTGCCGGATTCGGCGAGCTGGTCGGCGTACTCCTTCGACTGGATCGAGGCGAAGTCCATGCCCATGTTCGCGAGGAACGGAGCCTCGGGCCGGGTCAGGTTGAATCGCACCGTCTTGTCGTCGACCTTCTCGATCGCCTCGATCAGGTCGGGCATCGACATCGAGTTGAAGTACTCCCAGGCCGCGCCCTGCACGTACTGGTGGTAGGGGTTGTCCTCGCTGAGCTGGCGGTCGAACGAGAAGATCACGTCGTCGGCGTTGAGCGGCCGGGTCGGCGTGAAGTAGTCGGTCGAGTGGAACTGGACGTCGTCGCGCAGCGTGAAGGTGTACTGCTTGCCGTCCTCCGAGACCTCCCAGCTCTCGGCCACGCCCGGCTCGAGCTCGGTCGTGCCCCGCTTGAACTGGACGAGGCCGTCGAACACCTGGCGCGACGAGGCGTCGAAGGTCGTGCCGGCGGTGTAGAGCGAGGGGTCGAAGCCCTCCGGCGAGCCTTCCGAGCAGAAGACCAGGGTCTTCGCGTCGGCGGCGCCCACGGAGAGGGCGGTCAGCGCGACGCCCGCGAGTGCCGCGCGCATGATCGGGGTCATGGGGTGCCTCCCTTGGCAGTTTCGTTGGCAGTGATGGTCGCGCGCGGACTCTACCGCGCGCCTGGCATCACGCATACGATGGCGCGAGCGGGAAGTGAACCCGCATCCCGCCATCGCGAGCGAAGCTGCTCCCGCCCCGCGGCGTGCGCCCGGGCCGGCTCTGCCCCGAGCCCGGCGTCAGCGGCGCGGCTTGCGCGGGTTCCGGCTGCCCCAGTTGAGCGCGAAGGTGTCGAGCGCGCGGATCAGGCCCGAGATGAAGCGGTTGTCCGACTCGGTCGGCGTCGCCGCCGCGACCGCGCTG
>DATKCY010000090.1:0-16629 GCA_035512995.1 Thermohalobaculum sp. | reverse complement strand
GCAGCTCAGCCACTTCGTCAACTACGCGCCGGAAGGGCAGGACTATGGCCGCGACCGGTACCGGGGCGAGTACGAGCGCAACCTCGCGGTGCTCGAGACCCGGCTCGACGGCCGCGACTGGATGGTCGGCGACGCCTACTCTATCGTCGACATGATGTGCTTTCCCTGGGCCTTCATCGCGAAGCCCCTCGGCGCGGCGCTCGACGGCTTCCCGAACGTCGCCGCCTGGCGCGGGCGGATCAAGGAGCGCCCGGCCGTCCGCCGCGCGATCGATCTCCACAAGGACGCGCAGAACCGCGGCCACCACACGGCCTCGAACAACGACGTGCTGTTCAACCAGTCGGCCCGCAGCTTCCGCCGCTGATCGCGGCTGCCGTTCTTGGCGTGCCGTTCCGCAACCCGGCGGAGGCGCCGGGCCTCGCGCTTGTCCGCCTTCCGGCGCGCTGCTATGTCCGCGGGCGGCATTCGAACGGATGGGACGGCCGGCTTGGCACGACATGCGAGCATGACGCCGCCGGGCGGGGCGCGGCCCGAGGACCGGCCGAAATCCGCGGCGGTCGGTCCGCTGCGGGGCCTGCTGCCGTTCCTCGCACCCTATCGCCGGACCGTCGCGGCGGTGCTGGCGGCGCTCCTCGCCGCCTCCGCCTTCACGCTCGCCCTGCCGCTCGCCTTCCGCCGGGTGATCGACGGCTTCTCGTCGGACAACGCGGCGATGATCGACCGCTACTTCCTGGCGCTGATCGGGGTCGCGGCGCTCCTCGCCGCGGCGACGGCGCTCCGCTTCTACCTCGTCTCGTGGCTCGGCGAGCGCGTGGTGGCGGACCTCCGCCGCGCGGTGTTCGCGCACGTCTCGCGCATGAGCCCCGGCTTCTACGAGCGGCTGATGACGGCGGAGGTGCTGAGCCGGCTCACGACCGACACGTCGGTGATCCAGGGGGTGGTCGGCTCGACCGTCTCGATCGCGCTCCGCAACGTGCTCCTGCTCGCGGGCGGCCTCGTGATGCTGTTCGTGACGTCGGCCAAGCTCACCGGCATGGTGCTGCTGCTCGTGCCGCTGGTCGTCGTGCCGATCCTCCTGCTCGGCCGGCGGGTCCGGCGGCTGTCGCGCCTTTCCCAGGACCTGATCGCCGACAGCGCCAGCCACGCCGGCGAGATGCTGCAGGCGGCGCAGACCGTGCAGGCGATGACGTACGAGCGCCGCGCGGCCGCGATCTTCGGCGAGCGGGTCGAGGCCGCCTACCGCGCGGCGCGCGAGCGCATCCGCGCGCGCTCCTGGCTCACGCTGATCGTGATCTTTCTCGTCTTTGCCGGCGTCGTCGGCGTCATGTGGATCGGCGCGCGCGACGTGATGGCCGGGCGCATGACCCCGGGGGAGATGGCGCAGTTCGTGCTCTACGCGGTGTTCACGGCCGGGGCCGTCGGCGCGCTCTCCGAGGTCTGGGGCGAGCTGCAGCGCGCGGCCGGCGCGACCGAGCGGCTGATCGAGCTCCTGAACCTCTCCGACGTGATCGCGGAACCCGAGAACCCGGTGCCGCCCGCCGAGCCCGCCCGGGGCGAGGTCGCGTTCGAGGACGTCTCGTTCGCCTACCGGAGCAGGCGCGAGGCGCCGGCGCTTCGCGGCGTCTCGTTCCGCGTCGCGCCGGGGGAGACGGTGGCCCTGGTCGGTCCCTCGGGCGCGGGCAAGACCACGATCCTGCAGCTTCTCCTCCGCTTCTACGACCCCGACGACGGGCGGATCCTGCTCGACGGGGTGCCGGTCGACGCGATGCGGCTGACCGACCTGCGCGCGCGCCTCAGCCTCGTGCCGCAGGAGCCGGTGATCTTCGCCGACACCGTGCGCGCGAACATCCGCTTCGGCAGGCCCGGGGCGAGCGACGAGGAGGTGGAGGCCGCAGCCCGGGCCGCAGCCGCGCACGAGTTCGTCGGGCGGCTGCCGCAGGGCTACGACACCTGGCTCGGCGAGCGCGGCGTGCTGCTCTCGGGGGGACAGCGCCAGCGCCTCGCGATCGCGCGCGCGATCCTGCGCGACGCGCCGGTGCTGCTGCTCGACGAGGCGACCTCCTCGCTCGATGCCGAGAGCGAGCGGCTGGTGCAGCAGGCGGTCGCGCGGCTGGCCGAGGGGCGCACGACGCTGGTCATCGCCCACCGGCTCGCGACCGTTAAGGCCGCGGCCCGGATCGTCGTGCTGGACGAGGGCCGCGTCGTCGCGACCGGCCGCC
Source organism: Thermohalobaculum sp. (assembly GCA_035512995.1). GTDB lineage: Bacteria > Pseudomonadota > Alphaproteobacteria > Rhodobacterales > Rhodobacteraceae > Thermohalobaculum. Next base: position 14,410 of record DATKCY010000090.1, on the reverse strand, counting down.
ACGACGCGCTGGTCGCCGAGGGCGGGCTCTACGCCCGGCTGGCGCGGCTCCAGTTCACCGAGGGGCTGGCGGCGGCGGAGTAGGGCGCCGTCGCCGTTCCTCCGGCGTCCGGGACAGGGGGCTCCATCACGGGGAGGATCGCCGTCAGAGGGCCGCGCTCGGACCAGCGAATCGCCAGGCTGTCGCCCGCGGCGCGCCAGCCGAGGTCGATCTTGCCGCCGACGTCGCTGAGCGCGCCATGCTTGGAGGCGTTCGTCGCGAGCTCGTGGAAGATCAGGCCGAGCGGCGCGACCTTGTCCTCGGGCGACAGGCACCGGGTGGCCGTCGAACTCGTTCATGCTGGCCCGAGGTGCGGAGCACGTTCGCGCCGCCGCGGGCCGGGCGTCGGTCACGGTCGTCGCGTCTGGATCATCACCGGTCATCTGCCGGGCAGTAGGCCCGGCCACGCGCGCATAAGGTGAGTTGCTTGCGATCTGCAATCGTCGCGTGCGTCATTGCCTCAGCCGCCAGGGCCGCGCGAACGGGTCGAGCACCTCCGCGATCTCGGCCTCCTGCGCGCCGCTCCGCAGGACGAGCTCGGCCACGAGGCCGCGCGTCTTGTCCTCGACCACGATGACGTCGGCCTGGATCCCCGCCTCGGCCAGCGCCTTGCCGTAGACGCGGGCGATCGCCCGCTTGCGCAGGTCGGGCTTGTAGATCTTGCCGACCGCCGTGATCGGCAGCGTGTCCACGACCTCGATGTGCCGCGGCGCCGCGGCGCGCTCGGGCACGTGCTCGCGCGCGAACTCGGCCAGCTCGGCCGGGTCGGCGTGCGCCCCCTCCTTCAGCTCGACATAGGCGCAGGGCAGCTCTCCCGACCTCGCGTCCGGCTGGCCGACCGCGCCGACCATCGCGACCGCCGGATGCTCGAGCAGCGCCTCCTCGATCACCGCGGGGTCGATGTTGTGCCCGCCGCGGATGATCAGGTCCTTGGCCCGCCCGGTGATCCAGACATAGCCGTCGGCGTCGATGCGGCCCAGGTCGCCGGTCCTGAGCCAGCCGTCCCCGGTGAAGAGGCCCTCGTTCCGCCGCTCGTCGGTGTAGCCCGGGAAGACGCCGGGGCTCCTGATGCAGATCTCGCCCACCTCGTCCGCGCCGCACTCCGCCACGACGTTCCCGTCCGCGTCGCATTGCAGGATGCGGAGGTCGGTATAGGCGATCGGATAGCCGACCGAGCCGATCTTGCGCTCGCCGTGCGGCGGATTGATCGAGACGAGGCAGGTCGCCTCGGTCATGCCGTAGCCCTCGAGGATCTTGACCCCGGTCGCCTCCTCGAAGCGCTCGAACAGGCGCACCGGCATCGGTGCCGAGCCGCAGACGGCGTAGCGCAGCGACGAGGTGTCGGCGCTGAAATCGCGCCGGACCAGCGCCGAGGCGGCCGTGGGCACCATGATCATGAAGGTGACGCGCCAGCGCTCGACCAGCTTCCAGAAGTTCGTGATGACCCCCTCGCCGCGAAAGCCGCCGGGCGTCGGCATCACGAAATGCGCGCCCGAGGCGAGGCAGGTCATCAGGATCGGGTAGGTGGCGAAGACGTGGAAGAGCGGCAGCGGGCAGATCAGGACGTCGGTCTCGCCGATCATGTGCAGCGCCGGGATGCGCCCGTTGTAGACCATGCCGCGCTGGCGGTGGGGCGCGAGCTTCGGCATCCCCGTCGTGCCGCCGGTGTGGAAGCAGGCGGCGATCCGCGTGTCGTCGCCCTCCTCGAAGGTCAGGCGGTCGTCGGGCTGGCCGCGGAGCTCGGTCCAGAAGTCCTTGACCGGCGCGCGGTGCTGGGCCGCCATCTTCGGGCGCAGGAACGGCATCAGCCACGAGGCGGCGCCGGACAGGTAGTGCTTGAGGTCGACCTCGAGGATCGTCTCGACGGTGTCGACCTCGGCCGCCGCCGCCTGCGCCTTGTTCGCGACGTCGCTCCGCGGGAACGGCGCCAGCGTCACCAGCACCTTCGCGCGGGTCTCGCGCAGCAGCGAGGCGATCTGCTCGACCTCGAGCAGCGGGTTGATCGGCGTGACGATGCCGGCCGTCATGCCCCCGATCAGCGTCAGCGCCATCTCGTTGCAGTTCGGCAGGAGCGCCGCGACCGTGTCCCCGGCGCCGATCCCGAGCGCGCGCAGCATGTTGGCCGTCTGCGTCGTCCGCGCCAGGACGGTGCGCCAGTCCATCGTCTCGGCGCTGTCGTCGGGTCCGGACTTGATCTGGAAGCTCAGCGCGGGGCGGTCGGCGTGCGCGGCCGCGGTCTCCTGCAGCATCCGATAGACGGTGCACGGCGGCCAGCGCTCCTCGTAGGGCACCCGCTCGACGTCCGCCTTGTCCTCAAGCGTCGCCCACTCGATCCGCTCGGCCATTCCGGTCCGTCCTGCCCGTCACCTGCCCCGATAGAGAGCACAGGGCGGAGGAGGCCGCAAGCGACCGTCCGGCGGGCCCGCGGCTGCCGGCGTCTAGTCCGGCTCGGCGTGGGCGTAAGGGCAGGACCGAATCCAGCCGACCCGGCTTCCGGCGGCGCCGGAACGCCCGCCGCAGCAGGAAGACGCCTGCCAGCGCGGTCAGCACAATCGCGGGAATGACGACGTCGAGCCCCTGCAAAGTCTCCAACACGAGAGCCGTTTCGTCCGACGGCGAGGGCGGGGCCTGCTTCCACAACACGGACACTTGTCGAGACCCTTCGGATAAGGTCCCCTCGCGCCCATCCTCTGCATATCAAATCTTGAGTTGCATGTCCCGCGTGCAGTCGCGCGAGCCGCGAGCCGCGCGGGCAGCCCTGCCGCCGGGCCGGAGCCCGGCGGCGACGCGCTCCTTACTCGATCTCCTCGTCGATCTCGGCCTCGACATCGGCGGCGGACTTGGTCACCTGCTGGCCGACATTGCTGAGGTCCTCGCCAGCGCCCCCGATGGTGTTGCAGCCGGCAAGGCCGAGCCCGGCCGTCGCGAGCATCAGCATCATGATCCGTGTCATTGGCGTGTCCTTTCGCTCGTTGTTTCGAGCCCACGTCCGTCCCCCGTCCGGGGCGCCTGCCCCGCCGGTGGCTCGGACTGTTAGCTAGCGGGGCGGGGGGAGCCTGCAAGGCTGGCATTGCGGATTGACACCCGGGGGCCCGTGCGTATAAGCGCGCCATCTCCGCCGCCCGTTGGGGCGGTGGCCGCTCATGGCGTCCGCGGTCCGCGCAAGCGGAGCCCTGTCGCCCCGGAGGCCCTCGCGGGCCCCAGGGGAGAGGAGGTCGCCCGACATGATTTTGACGGAATGAACGGAGAGCACCCGTGACCAAGCGCACGTCCGCGAAGTACAAGATCGACCGCCGCATGGGCGAGAACATCTGGGGCCGCCCGAAGAGCCCGGTGAACCGCCGCGAATACGGCCCCGGCGAGCATGGCCAGCGGCGCAAGGGCAAGATGTCGGACTTCGGCATCCAGCTCCGCGCCAAGCAGAAGCTGAAGGGCCACTACGGTGACCTGACGGAAAAGCAGTTCCGCCGCATCTACGGCAACGCGATCCGCAGCCGCGGCGACACCGGCGAGGCGCTGATCGGCCTGCTCGAGCGCCGGCTCGACGCGGTCGTATACCGCGCGAAGTTCGTGCCGACCATCTTCGCCGCCCGCCAGTTCGTGAACCACGGCCATGTCCGGGTGAACGGCCAGCGCGTCAACATCCCCTCCTACCTCGTCAAGGAGGGCGACCAGATCACGATCTCGGACAAGGCGCGCGACATGGCGCTGGTGATCGAGGGCATGCAGTCGGGCGAGCGCGACGTGCCGGATTATATCGAGGCCGACCACTCGAAGGGCGCCGCGACCTATGTGCGCGTGCCGTCGCTGGCGGACGTGCCCTACCCGGTGCAGATGGAGCCGCACCTCGTCGTCGAGTTCTACGCCAAGAACGGCTGACGCAGCGGCCGCTCCGCACCAGAGGCGGCCGCTCTTCCGGGGGCGGCCGTTCTGCCTTTTCGCCAGGGCGATACGTCCAGCCGGCGCTCCGGTCCGGTCAGACGGCGGTGCCGCGCTCGCCCGCCCGCAGCTTCACCTCGGTCTGGTTGCGCCTGAGCTCGTCGAGCAGCAGTCGGGCGTTCTTGGCGTTCGCCTTGTGCGCCACGTCGAAGACGTCGCCGACCACCGGGATCGAGCCCAGCACCCAGTCGACGCACACGTTCCAGCCCATTTTCGCGAGCGTGCTCTTTCGTGCGCCCGCGTTGTGCGCTTCGTAGACGAGGTAGCCGGAGAGTCCGGCGGTCACCGTGTCGCCGACGCCGGGGATCAGGCCGATGATGCCGTCGAGCCCGATCGGCCAGTTGATCACCGGGATCACGAACCTGGTGTCGAGCCAGTCCGCCAGCGACGTGATCCGCCGGATCTTCGCCTCCAGCGCTTCGGGCGTGCCGGCCGGGATCGCCGCCACCCCGAGCCGTCGGCGGATCGCATCGCCCATGCCGACCGCCGGATGGTCCGGGTCGATGCGGCCGTGCCGCGCAAATTTCGCCTCCGCGATGTCGGGCTCGGGCCGCGCCTGGTCGCGCATTCCGCGGGCATGGCCGTCGGCCTCGGTCGGCCCCGGCGACGAATGCGCCGACTGCGCGCTGTCGGGCCGGTGCTGGATCGCGATGTCGTCCTTCGTCTCGGGACGCCCGCGCTCACCCATCAGCGGCGCTCCCTCACGCGGATGGGGATGCGCTCGGGCTCGGGCTCAGGCAGCAGCCTGTCGAGCGCGTCCCTGGCCAGATCGCCGATTGCCTCGCCCAGACGGGCCAGGGTCGTCGCTTTTGGTGGGCGGGGCATGATGATCTCCCGTGTCTGCGTGTGTCTTTCAGGAAACGCCGTCCGGCCGCCCGGGGTTCCGGGGCGCCGCGGGCGCAAGGCGCCCTTGCAGAGCCGCTGCTGGCTCGCCCGCCCGCGATCGGCTAGGGAGGACGGACCCGAGGCCCTCCCGGACACCGGACCCATGCGCGAGCGCGCCGCCATCGTCGAGGCCGTGCCGGTAGGCGAGGCCCACCGCCTGCCCCGCTGGCAGCGGCCCGAGGCGCTCTTGATGCTGATGGCGGTCTCCTCGCCGCTCGCATTCGCGAGCTGGATGGCGCTGCTCAACAACTTCGTGGTCGAGCGCGCGGCCTTCGACGGCTTCGACATCGGCGTGCTGCACGTCGCGCGCGAGATCCCGGGCTTCCTCGCCTTCCTCGTGATCTACCTGATCCTCTGGTTCCGCGAGCAGACGGTGGCGCTGGCGGCGCTCCTGCTGCTCGGCTTCGGCACGGCGCTGACGGGCATTTTCCCGACCTTCTGGGGGCTGATGGTCACGACCGTGATCTCGTCGGTCGGCTTTCACTACTACGAGACGATCAACCAGTCGCTGCAGCTCCAGTGGCTGCCGCGCGAGCGGGCGCCGCAGGTCATCGGCTGGATCGTCGCGGCCGGCTCGCTCGGCTCGCTGGTCGCCTTCGGCGGCATCATCATGGCCTGGCGGCTCTTCGAGCTCGACTACGCCACCGTCTACTGGATCGCGGGCGGGTCGGCCGCGCTCATCGCGCTTCTCGCCTGGGCGATCTATCCGCGCTTCGAGGCGCCGACGGTGCAGCTCAAGCAGATCGTGCTGCGCGGGCGCTACTGGCTCTACTACGCGCTCGTCTTCATCGGCGGCGCGCGGCGCCAGATCTTCATCGTCTTCGCGCCCTTCATGATGGTCGAGCGCTTCGGGCTCGAGCTGCACGAGGTCACCGGCCTCATGCTGTTCAACTACGTCGCGACGATGGCCTTCGCGCCGGTCGCCGGCTGGCTGATCCGGCGGCTCGGCGAGCGGGTGGCGCTGGTCGCGGAGTATGCGGGCCTGTTCGGGGTCTTCACGCTCTACGCCGGGGTCTACTACTTCCACTGGGGCGTCTGGCTCGCGATGGCGCTCTACGTCGTCGACCACCTTCTGTTCGCGCTCGCGATCGCGCACAAGACGTACTTCCAGAAGATCGCGCACCCGGCGGACCAGGCGCCGACTGCGGCGGTCGCGTTCACGATCAACCACATCGCGGCCGTGACCCTGCCGGCGCCGCTGGGGCTCCTCTGGCTCGCCTCGCCCGCGGCCGTCTTCGCGCTGGCGGCGGCGCTCGCCCTCTGCTCGCTCGCGCTCGCCTTCCTGGTGCCGCGCCACCCGCAAGCCGGGCGCGAGACGGTGCTGGGCCGGCCCGCGCTGGCGCAGCCCGGGGAGTGAACCCGCTCTGGCGCCCGCGGCCCGGAGCCGCTAGATAACCGCCCCGAGAAGCAGAGCCCGAACCGTGAGGACCGGACCGCATGGTGAAGATCACCTATATCGAGCACAACGGCACCCGGCACGAGATCGACGTCGCCGAGGGCCTGACGGTCATGGAGGGGGCGGTCAAGAACGACATCCCCGGCATCGACGCCGACTGCGGCGGCGCCTGCGCGTGCTCCACCTGCCACGTCTATGTCGATCCGGCCTGGACCGACCGGCTGCCGGACAAGGACGAGATGGAGGAGGACATGCTCGACTTCGCCTACGAGCCCGATCCCGAACGCTCGCGCCTCACCTGCCAGCTCAAGGTGACGCCCGAGCTCGACGGCCTGGTCGTGCAGATGCCGGAGAAGCAGATTTGAGGGCAGCCGTCCTCGGCGCGGTCCTCGCGCTCCTCTCGGCGCCCGCGTCTGCCTGCGACTTCCCCGGCGGCCCGCCCGGCGCGGAGGAGGTGACGGCCGAGGGCGAGGGCGTCGTCTGGGCCTGCCACTCGAACGGGGTGATCGAGGGCGCGATCCTCGCCGACGACACCGATCGCGAGACGATGGCCGCGTCGCTCTCCTGCGGGGACGCCGGGTGAGCCGGCCGCTGATCGGCATCTCGGCCTTCGCGCACCTGCTCGAGGACCGCTTCCCCGTCCACATCTCGGGCGTGCGCAACAGCCAGGCGGTCGCCGAGGTCACGGGCGGGATGCCGCTGATCGTCCCGGGCGAGCCGGGCGCCTACGGAACGGCCGAGCTGGTCGAGCTGCTCGACGGCCTGCTCCTGACCGGCGCGCGGCCGAACGTCCACCCCTCGCACTACGGCGAGGAGGAGACGGAGGGGCACGGCCCCTTCGACCGCGGCCGCGACGACCTGTTCATCCCGCTCACCCGCGCGATGGTCGCGGCGGGGAAGCCGGTGTTCGGCGTCTGCCGCGGCATCCAGGAGATGAACGTGGCCTTCGGCGGCACGCTCTACCCGGAGGTCAGCGGCCTCGAGGGCCGGCTGAACCACCGCATGCCGAAGGACGAGATGGACGTGGACGTGATCTTCCGCCGCCGCCATCCCGTGCGCTTCCGCGAGGGCGGCGCCTTCCACCGCCTGCTCGGGCTGACCGAGACGGTCACCAACTCGCTCCACGGCCAGGCGGTGCGCGAGCCGGGGCCCCGCGTGGTCGTGGAGGGCTGGGCCGAGGACGACACGATCGAGGCGATCTCGATCGAGGGCGCGACCAGCTTCGCCCTCGGCGTCCAGTGGCACGCCGAGTACGAGCCCGCGACCGACCCGGTCAGCCGCGCGCTCTTCACCGCCTTCGGCGACGCTGCCCGCAGGGCCAGGGCCGCGCGGTCCGCAGTGGGGGCCTGAGCTGCCTCAGATCCAGCCCCTCCGCCTGAAGTAGAGATACGGCAGCACCATCGAGAGCGCCATGGCGGCGAGCGCGACCGGATAGGCCAGCGGCCAGCCCAGCTCGGGCATGTGCTCGAAGTTCATGCCGTAGGCGCTGGCGATCAGCGTCGGCGGCAGGAACATGACCGCGACCACCGAGAAGATCTTGATCATCGCGTTCTGCTCGATGTTGATCATGCCGAGCAGCGCCTCGAGCAGGAAGGACGTCTTGCTCGCGAGCGAGCCCGCGTGCTCGCGCAGCACCTCGACGTCGCGCGCGACCGTGCGCAGCTTGTGCTCGACCGCCTTGCTGTGGCGCACCTGCTCGATCTCGCGCGCGAAGCCGACCATGCGCGCGATCCCGACCAGGCTCTCGCGGGCCTTCGAGACGATGTCGCCGTTCCGGCCCAGCGTCTGCATCTGCAGGTGAAAGTCGCGGCTCGGCTTCTCGTCCGGCGAGAACACCGCGCGGCTCAGGGCGTCGAGCTGCCGGCCGGCCTCCTCCAGCACGTCCGCCAGCCGGTCGGCGATCGCGTCGACGAGCCCGGCGAAGGCCTGCTCCGGACCGGCGCAGATCTGCGGCGTCCGCGCGACCAACGCCGCGAAGGTCTCGAAGGCCGTGGGCTCGGCATAGCGCACGGTCACGAGATGGCGCTCGGTCAGCACGAAGGTGACGTCGGTGGTCTCGGGATACGGGCCGGCGCTCTTGATCAGGAGCGGCGCCGTCATGATGGCGACGCCGTCTGCCAGGTAGAGCCGGCTCGACGCCTCGATCTCCGCCATCTCCTCGGGCGTCGGGACGTTGGCGCCGGTGACGCCCTCGATTGCCCGCTCCTCGTCGTGCGTCGGCTCCAGCAGGTCGATCCATGCGGCTGAGGGCGCGGCCTCGATGCCCTCGGCGGCCTCGGCGCAGGCGCACCGGCCCTCCTCGACTCGGTAGCTGCGGATCATCGGTCCCTCCTCAGAGCCAGTCCTCGAGCATCGCGACGAGCGGCAGGTCCGCGGGCGGCATCGCATAGCCGCGGAGCTCGCGCTTCGCGGCCCAGGCCAGCCGCTGGCCCTCGCGCGGCCGGGGCACGCCCTGCCACTTGCGGCAGACGAAGAGCGGCATGAGCAGGTGGAAGTCGTCGTAGGCGTGGCTCGCGAAGGTCAGCGGCGCGAGGCAACTCTCCCAGGTGTCGATCCCGAGCTCCTCGTGCAGCTCGCGCAGCAGGCAGACCTCGGGCGTCTCGCCGTCCTCGACCTTGCCGCCCGGGAACTCCCAGAGCCCGGCCATCGACTTGCCGGCCGGACGCTCGGCCAGCAACACCCGGCCGTCGGCGTCGATCAGCGCGACCGCGGCCACGAGTACGAGGCTCAAGAGCGGTAGTCCGCGTTGATCTCGATGTAGCGCTTGGTCAGGTCGCAGGTCCAGACGGTCGCGCGGCCCTGGCCCACGCCGACGTCGACCGCGATCTCGAGCTCCCGGCGCTTCATGTAGGCCGCGCCGTCCTCCTCGCGGTAGCTTCCGGCGACCCAGCCCTCCTCGGCGACCGCGATGTCGCCGAAGCGGATCGACAGCCGGTCGCGGTCCGCCGCCTCGCCGGCCTTGCCGACCGCCATGACGATCCGCCCCCAGTTCGGGTCCTCGCCGGCCAGCGCCGTCTTGACCAGGGGCGAGTTCGCGATCGAGAGCGCGATGCGTTTCGCGGCCTTCGCCGACTTCGCCCCCGTGACGGTGATCTGGGCCAGCTTGGTCGCCCCCTCGCCGTCGCGGACGACCTGGAGCGCGAGGTCGCGCAACACCGTCTCGAGCGCGCCGGCGAAGGCGCGGTAGCGCCGGTCGCGGCGGTCGGTCAGCGGCGCCATCTCCGCCCTGCCCGTCGCCGCCACGATCAGCGTGTCGGAGGTCGAGGTGTCGCCGTCGACCGTGATCGCGTTGAAGGTGCGGTCGGCCAGCTCAGCCGTCGCCGCCTGCAGCGTTCCTCGCGCGATCCGGCAGTCGGTGAAGACGAAGGCCAGCATCGTCGCCATGTCGGGCGCGATCATGCCCGAGCCCTTGGCGATGCCGGAGATCGTGACCGCCGCGCCGTCGAGCTCGACCGTCGCGGTCGCGCCCTTCGGGAACGTGTCGGTCGTCATGATCGCGTGCGCGGCGTCCTCGAGCGTGCCCGTCCCGAGTCCCGCCTCGAGCTCGGCAAGCTTCGCGGCCACGCGGTCAGCCGGCAGCGGCTCGCCGATCACGCCGGTGGACGCCATCAGCACGTTGCCGGCGGGCAGGCCGAGCGCCTCGCCCGTCCGCGCGGCCAGGGTCTCGACCGCCTGCCGGCCCGCGCGGCCGGTGAAGGCGTTGGCGTTGCCGGAGTTCACGAGGATCGCGAGCCCGTCCTTCGGCGGCTCGTCGGCCAGCGCCGCCAGCCGTTCCTGACACCAGAGCACGGGCGCCGCGCGGGTGGCCGAGCGGGTGAAGACGCCGGCCACGACGCTTTTCGGCGCGAGCGTTGCCAGCATCACGTCGGTCCGGTCCTTGTAGCGCACGCCCGCCTTGGCCGTCGCGACGGCCAGGCCCGGCACGGGCGCGAGGTCCGGGAACGTGGCCGGCGCCAGCGGCGAGACGGCGGCGCCGCGCGATGCGGCGCCGGCCACCGTCTCCTTCAGCGTCTTCAGCCCGGCCTGCAAGCCGCCGAGCCCCGCCTTCAGCGGCCCCGACCCGCCTTCACCGCTCCGGTCCGGCTCGTCCGCCATCGTCTTCCCCCCTCAGAGCGCCGTCCTCGCACCGGCTCGCGTCCAGCGCGCCTGTCCGGCGGCCAAGGCAGAGCCCCGTGCCGGCGCCGCCCCGGCGCCGGCCAGCGTTCGTGCCATCGAAGATCCGGTCACTCGATGGCGCGGATCAGGTCGTCGTTCCGGATCGCGCCCGGCGGGGGCGGGTCGGCGAGCTGCACCTCGGCGCGTTCGCGCGCCTCCTCGACGATCGCCGCCTGCGCCTCGGCGGTGACCTGCTCGAGCAGCGCCTCCTGGACCTCCTCGAACTCCGGCACCGGGCGGGTGCGCCGGTCGTCGACGCGGATCAGGTGCCAGCCGAAGGGCGACTGCACCGGCCCGCTGGTCTCGCCGGGTTCGAGCGCGAAGGCGGCCTCGCCGAAGCTCGGCACCATGTCCCCTTGCGCGAACCAGCCGAGGTCGCCGCCGCGCGCGGCCGTGCCGTCGGTGCCGTACTCCTCGGCGAGCTCGGCGAAGTCGTCGCCGGCCTCGAGCCGGCCCTTCAGCTCCGCCGCCTGCTCCTCGCTCTCGACCAGGATGTGGGCCGCCCGGGTCTCCTCGACCGGCTCGGCCTCGACATACTGCTCCTCGTAGGCCTGGCGGAGCGCATCGGCCGAGACGCGCTTGGCCATCTCGGTCCTGAGATAGGCGTCGGCGAGCACCGCCCGCTCCTGGTTGCGGAGCTGGAGGGCGACGTCGCGGCGCGCGGCGAGCCCCGCCTCCCGCGCCGCCTCGGCCAGCAGCGTCTGGTCGACCATCTGCTCGGTCAGGCCCTGCACCAGCACCTCGTCCGGCAGCGCCTGGTACTGCGCCGGCAGGCTGGCGCGGAGCGCGATCAGTTCCCCGAGCGTCAGCTCGATGTCGCCGATGGTCGCGACGACCATGTCCGGATCGGCGCTCTCGGCGGCCTCGCCCTCGGCGGCCTCGGCGGCCTCGCCCTCGGTGGGTTCCGTCTCGGCAGCCTCGCCCTCGGCGGCCTCGGCGGCCTCGCCCTCGGCGGATTCCGTCTCGGCGCCCTCGGGCGCCGCCTCCGGCTCGGCCGGTTCTTCGGCCTCTGCGGCGGCCTCGGCCTCCGCGGCGTCCTCCGTCTCCCCGGCGGCCTCGGCATCGGCGGCGTCGTCGGTCTCTTCTTCGGCCGCGCCGTCGCCTTCGGCGGCGGCGGCGCCCTCCTCGGCCGCCGGCGCGGTCTCGGCCGCGGCGTCTGTATCCGGCACGGCGGGCTCGCCGGTGTCGTCGCCGCTCTGCGCAAGGGCGCCGGCACCAAGGCCGAGGCACAGCAGGGCCGCGCTCAGCAGCGTCGGGTAGGGACTGCGTTCCAAGGGAATCTCCTTCATCGCGGCCCGCGGGAGGGCCGGGGAAGACGCGGGCGGGCGAGCGTTGACACCCTACCCCCGCCTCAATACATCTCACGCCGGGCGCTGCCGGCTCGTGTCCCGGATACTAGCCGCCGTGGAGCGGCCCACAAGCGCCGAGGCGCCACAATTTTTTCAGGGCCCCGCGAGGGCGGTTGCCCGACCAGCACCCCGCGAGGCCGGGCCTCTAGGCTCCATCGCCCGCGCCCGCGCGAAGGAGAGACCAGCCGATGCTCGGATTTGAGACCGTCGCGCGCAGGATGTTCGGCAGCGCGAACGACCGCAAGGTGAAGGCGGCCGAGCGGCTCGCCGAGAAGGTGCACGCGCTCGAGCCCGAGTTCGAGGCGCTGACGGACGACGAGATCCGCGCGAAGACCGACGCGTTCCGCCAGCGGATCGAGGGCGGCGAGACGCTCGACGCCCTGCTGCCGGAGGCGTTCGCCAACGCCCGCGAGGCCGCGAAGCGCGCGCTCGGCATGCGCCCGTTCGACGTGCAGGTGATCGGCGCCGTCGTGCTGCACCAGGGCTCGATCGCCGAGATGAAGACCGGCGAGGGCAAGACGCTGGTCGCGACCATGCCGATCTACCTGAACGCGCTCGCCGGGCGCGGCGCGCATGTCGTGACCGTCAACGACTACCTCGCGCGGCGTGACGCCGAGTGGATGGGCAAGGTCTACGGCTTCCTCGGCCTGACCGTGGGCGTGGTGGTGCCGGGCGTGCCGGACGACGCGCGGCGCAAGGCCTATGCCTGCGACATCACCTACGGCACGAACAACGAGCTCGGCTTCGACTACCTGCGCGACAACATGAAGTTCCGGCTCGAGGACATGGTGCAGCGCGGGCACGCCTACGCCATCGTCGACGAGGTCGACTCGATCCTGGTCGACGAGGCGCGCACGCCGCTGATCATCTCGGGCCCGGTCGAGGAGCGCCAGGACCTCTACACCGCGATCGACGCCGTGATCCCGGGCCTCGCCGACGAGCACTTCGAGCTCGACGAGAAGCACCGCCAGGTGACCCTGACCGACGAGGGCAACGAGGAGATCGAGCGCCGCCTGGCCGAGAGGGACCTGCTCGAGGAGGGCGCGAGCCTCTACGATCCCTCGAGCGTCACCGTGCTGCACCACGTGACCCAGGCCTTGCGCGCGCACAAGCTGTTCCAGCGCGACCGCGACTACATCGTCAAGAACGACAAGGTCATCATCATCGACGAGTTCACGGGCCGCATGATGGAGGGGCGGCGCTACTCCGACGGGCTGCACCAGGCGCTCGAGGCCAAGGAAGACACCACGATCCAGCCCGAGAACCAGACGCTCGCGTCGATCACCTTCCAGAACTACTTCCGCCTCTACGACAAGCTCGCGGGGATGACCGGCACGGCACTGACCGAGGCGGGCGAGTTCATGGACATCTACAAGCTCGACGTGGTCGAGATCCCGACCAACATGGCCGTCGCGCGCGCCGACGACGACGACCAGGTCTACCGGACGCTCGAGGAGAAGCTCGACGCGATCAGCGACGCGATCCGCGACGGGCAGGAGCGCGGCCAGCCGATCCTGGTCGGCACCACCTCGATCGAGAAGTCCGAGCTGCTGTCGGAGCAGCTCAAGAAGCTGAAGATCGACCACCAGGTGCTGAACGCGCGCTACCACGAGCAGGAGGCGGGCATCATCGCCCAGGCCGGCGTGCCGCGCGCGGTCACGATCGCGACCAACATGGCCGGCCGCGGCACCGACATCCAGCTCGGCGGCAATCCCGACATGCGGATCGCGGCCGAGACGGCGGAGATGGACGAGGCCGCGGCGGCCGAGCGGGCGGAGGCGATCCGCGCCGAGGTGGCCGGGAAGAAGAAGGCGGCGATCGACGCCGGCGGCCTCTGGGTCATCGGCACCGAGCGCCACGAGAGCCGGCGGATCGACAACCAGCTCCGCGGCCGCTCGGGCCGGCAGGGCGACCCGGGGCGCTCGACCTTCTTCCTGTCGCTCCACGACGACCTGATGCGCATCTTCGGGTCGGAGCGGATCGACGGGATGTTGCAGAAGCTCGGCCTCGAGCAGGGCGAGGCGATCGTGCATTCGTGGGTCAACAAGGCGATCGAGAAGGCGCAGAAGAAGGTCGAGGCGCGGAACTTCGACATCCGCAAGAACCTTCTGAAATACGACGACGTGATGAACGACCAGCGCAAGGCGATCTTCGAGCAGCGCCGGGAGTTCATGGAGACCGACGACCTGAGCGAGTCGGTCCAGGACATGCGCCACGCGCTGATCGACGAGATGGTCGAGCGCTTCATCCCGAAGCGCGCCTATGCCGACCAGTGGGAGCTCGACGAGTTCCAGGAGGAGACGGCGCGCGTGCTCGGCCGCGAGTATCCCGTGAAGGCCTGGGCCGAGGAGGAGGGGGCCGACGACGAGACCGTGCGCGAGCGGCTCTACGAGGCGACCGACCGCGACATGGCCGAGAAGGAGGAGAAGATCGGCGCCGAGACCATGCGCCAGATCGAGAAGAGCCTGCTCCTCCAGATCCTCGACCAGCACTGGCGCGAGCACCTGGTGATGCTCGACCACCTGCGCTCGGTCGTGGGGCTGCGCGGCTACGCCCAGCGCAACCCGTTGAACGAGTACAAGTCCGAGGCGTTCCTGCTGTTCGAGCGGCTGCTGAGCCAGCTCCGCCAGGACGTGACCGCGCGGCT
>DATKCY010000089.1:0-9575 GCA_035512995.1 Thermohalobaculum sp. | reverse complement strand
CTGCCTCGAGAGCGCGCGCCGGCAGGGCGCGACCCGGCGCGGCGAGGGACCGATCAACCTGATCGTCGCGGTGCCGGAGAACGACCGCGAGGTCGAGATCGCGCTGCCCGGCCGCTACGCCGTCGACCCCGGCACGCAGGGTGCGCTCAAGGCCGCGAACGGCGTCGCGCTGGTCGAGAAGTTCTGAAGCGGAGGACACCCCGGGAGACTGACCGATGCGCGTGCTGCTTCTCTGCCTGCTGGCGCTCATGCCGCTCCGGCCCGCGCTCGGCCAGACCGAGGTCGACCTCGAGCTCGTGCTGCTCGCCGACGCCACGGGCTCGATCGACCAGGCGGAGATCGAGTTCCAGCGCCAGGGCTACGCCGCCGCGATCACCCATCCGAACGTCGTCGACGCGATCCGCTCGACCGGGCTCGGCCGCATCGCCGTCACCTATGTCGAGTGGGCGGACGCGGGCTCGCAGGACGTGGTCGTGCCGTGGACCGTGATCGACGGCCTCGAGACGGCGGCCGCCTTCGCCAACGCGCTGCTGCCGCCGCCGCGCCGCGCCTACGGCCGGAACGCGATCGGGGCGGCGCTGCTGCGCGCCAAGGCGCTGATCGAGGAGAACGCGATCGTGGCCGAGCGCCGCGTGATCGACATCTCGGCCGACAGCGCGAACAACTGGAACGGTCCGCCGATCGAGGACGCGCGCGACGCGGTGGTCGCGGCCGGCATCACGATCAACGGGCTCGCGGTGCTCTGCCGCGCCTGCTCGGGCCGGCCGATCGCCTACGACCTCGAGGCCGCTTTCGAGGAGCGGGTGGTCGGCGGCGAGGGCGCGTTCGTCATCACCGCCGACAGCCGCGAGACCTTCGCCAACGCGGTGCGGCGCAAGCTGATCCTCGAGATCGCGGGGCGCGAGGCGGCCGGCGCCGCGCTCGCCCGCGCAGGCGCCCGGCGGTAGTGGGGAGGCTCTCAGGCGCCGTTCCAGCGCACGGCGCCGAGCGCGCTCACGTCGTAGCCGGCGAGCGCGCGGGCGCGGCCGAGGAAGGGCTCGGACCGGCAGAAGGCGAGCAGGCGCTGCATCGGCGGCTCGAACCAGGCCCGGCGGTCGACGAGCAGGTCGAAGCGCTCGTCCGTCACCGGCACGAAGGCGAGCCCGAACTGCGCCGCCAGCGCCTCGAGCCCGAAGGCGGCGTCGGCCGTCCCCTCGGCGACGGCGAGCGCCGCGTCGGCCTCGCTCCGCGCGACGGCCGCGGGCGCGAAGTCCTCCGCCGCCGTGCCGGCCTCGCGGCAGAGCCGGGCGAACAGCGCCTGCGAGCCCGATTCGGGCTGGCGGGCGGCGATGCGGCGGCCGGCGAGGTCGGCGATCGACCGGATCCGGCCGCGGTCGGCCGCGCGCACGATCAGCCCGCGCCGCCGCGTGGCCCAGGCGACCAGGACCGCGGGCTCGTCCCCGCAGCGGCGGGCGACCGCGGGCACGTTCCAGTCGCCCGCCCCGGCGTCGTGGAGGTGCAGCCCCGTGGCCACACCCTCGCGCGCCGCGAACCGCTCGAGCCCGTCGAGGCTGCCGTCGAAGAAGGTCGCGAGGCCCGAGCGCGATTCCCTCAGCGCCCATTCGAGCAGCGGGTCGTGGCTGCCGAGGAAGACGGCCGGCCGCGCCGCGGTGTCGGCGCGCGGGCCGGAGCGCGCGTGCTCGAGCCAGGCGCGGACCGCGCGCTCGGGGAACAGCAGCTTGCCGGTCACCTTCGAGCAGGGCACCTCGCCGGCCGCGGCCAGCTCGTAGACCTTGCGCTCCTTGATCCGCAGAAGCTGCGCCAGCTCCTTCGTGGTCAGGTATTCCGGCATGGCGGCGGGGGGCGTCGTGTCCATCCCGACCGTCCCTGCTCTGCCGCCGCGGCCCGTCACATCGCCGTCTTCGCGTTCGGCGTGAAGAGCGGCTCGCCCTCGAGCCGGTAGGCGCCGATCGCCTGCTGCCCCTCCTCGGACAGCAGCCAGTCGACGAAGGTCCGCGCGGCCTCGGCGTTCACGCTCGGGCACTTCTTCGGGTTCACCACGATGACGCCGTACTGGTTGAAGAGCTCGGGATCGCCCTCGACCATGACCCCGGATCTGCCCTTGTTCCTGAAGCTGGTCCAGGTCGCGCGGTCGGTCAGCGCATAGGCCTCCATCCCGACCGCGGTGTTGAGCGTCGCGCCCATGCCCGACCCGGCCTCGAGGTACCAGCCTCCGCTCCCCGCCGAGGGGTCGATGCCCGCCTCCTGCCAGAGTGCAAGCTCGGCCTTGTGGGTGCCGCTGTCGTCGCCGCGCGAGGCGAAGGGGGCCTCCGCCGCCGCGATCGCGGCCAGCGCCGCCGGCGCGTCGGTCGTGCCCGCGATGCCGGCGGGGTCGGCGGGCGGGCCGACGATGACGAAGTCGTTGTACATGAGGTCGTGGCGCTCGACGCCGTGCCCCTCCTCGACGAAGCGCTCCTCGGCGGGGCGGGCGTGCACCAGCAGCACGTCGCCGTCGCAGTTCTCGGCGTTCCTGATCGCCTGGCCGGTGCCGACCGCGACGACGCGGACGTCGATCCCGGTCTCCTCCTCGAAGGCCGGCAGCAGGTGGTCGTAGAGGCCCGAGGCATGGGTCGAGGTCGTGGACTGCACGATGATCGACTGCTCGGCGGCGAAGGCCGTTCCGGCCGCGGCGAGCGCGGCGGCGGCCGCGGCGATGGTCCTGTTCATCATGGCTCCGTTCGCTGCATTTGACTTCATACGACGAGGCGGCCGTCGAGATAGGCGCGGGCGGCCTCCGACCGGGGGGCGTCGAAGAAGCGCCCGGCGGGGCCGTGCTCGGCGAGGCGCCCGCGGTGGAGGAACACGACGTCGTCGGCGAGACGCCTCGCCTGGCCGATGTCGTGCGTGACGAACACGATCTTGGTGCCGCGCGCGCGGGCCGCGCGCACGATCGCCTCGATCGCGACGACCGAGGCGGGGTCGAGGCTGGCGGTGGGCTCGTCGAGCAGCAGCACCTCCGGCTCGGCCGCGAGCGCGCGCGCGAGCGCGAGGCGCTGCTGCTCGCCGCCCGAGAGGAGGCGCGCCGGCTGCCGCGCCCGGCCGGCGAGGCCGACATGGGCGAGCAGCGCGTCGCGCCGCCGGCGCGCGCCGCGGCCCCGGCTGCGGAGGACGAAGTCCACATTCGCGCCGACCGACCGGCGGAGCAGCACCGCCGTCTGGAAGACCATCGCCTGGCGCCGGCGCACCGCCGGGTCGAGCGGCTGGCCGCCCCAGCGCACCGAGCCCGCGGTCGGCGGCGTCAGGCCGTGCAGGAGCTTCAGCAGCAGGCTCTTGCCGGCGCCGTTCGGCCCCATGACGACGGTGATCCCGCCGCCCGCGAGGTCGAGGTCGATCCCGTCGACGAGTGTCCGGCCGTCGAGCGCGAGCGTGAGGCCCCTCGTCTCCAGCGGCAGCAGCGCGGGGGCTGCCGCCTCGGTCCGCGCGGCGCGGCCGGGCGCGGTGTCGAGCACGCCCTCACGCATAGGCGAAGCGGGCCGCGGTCAGCCGCAGCCCCTGCACCAGCGCGTTCACGCCGAGCGCGATCGCGAGCAGGACCAGCCCGAGCGCCAGCGCCAGCGCCAGGTCGCCGCGCGAGGTCTCGAGCGCGATCGCGGTCGTCATGACCCGCGTCAGGTGGTCGATGTTGCCGCCGACGATGATGACCGCGCCGACCTCGGCGACCGCCCGGCCGAAACCTGCCAGCGCGACGGTCATCAGCGCGAAGCGCCCGTCCCAGACGAGGGCGCCGACCGTCTCGACCCGCGTGAGGCAGAGCGAGTGGAACTGCTCGGCATACTCGGCCCAGAGGTCCTCGAGCACCTGCCGCGACAGCGCGATGACGATCGGGGTGATCAGGATCATCTGCGCGATGATCATCGCGGTCGGCGTGTAGAGCAGGCCGAGGAAGCCGAGGGGCCCCGCGCGCGACAGGTGCAGGTAGACCACCAGCCCGACGACGACGGGCGGCAGCCCCATCAGCGCGTTGACGAGCACGAGCACGGCGCCGCGGCCGGGGAAGCGCGCGATCGCGAGCGCCGCGCCGAGCGGCAGGCCGACCAGGCAGGCGAGGGCGGTCGCGGTCAGGCTGACGCGGAGCGAGAGGACGACGATCTCGACCAGGTCGGGGTCCGCCGAGCCGACGAGCCCGAGCGCCAGTGCGATTGCCTGTCCGAAATCCTGCATAATTTCCGCTCAACCCGCCCGATCAGGAATTTTGCGCACTCTGCCGCGCTTCGGGACAGCGTGCAAGAGCGGCTGGGCGAGCTTGGCGGAATCGCGGCTGGTCGCCGCGATCGATTCATGCCGGGGTCCTGCCGCGGGCGGGAGCGCGCCTGGAGCTGCCGGGCTCGGGCGCCGAGGGCGCTCTTGCTGGGGAGAAGCCGCGAGGCGGCTTCCGTTCGAGCGTCTGCCGCAGTCCGGGCCGCGTCAATGACGTGCCCGGCTGGCGCCGGGTCGCGCGTGGCCGCGCGATCATTGACGCGGCCCGGACTGCAGCGCGGCGAGGGCCTACCGCGCGAGGCGCAGAAGCGCCGCTCCACCGATCGTCAGCATGATCGAGACGACGCGGGCGAGGTCGAGCCGCTCCTTCAGGAAGACGACGCCGATCAGCAGCGCGAACACGATGCTGGTCTCGCGGAGCGCGGTCACGAGCGCGATCGGCGCCTGCGTGAACGCCCAGACGACCAGCGCGTAGGCAGCGAAGGAGGCGCCGCCGCCTGCGACCGCGACGCCCGCCGCCTGCGGCAGCGCGCGCAGGAGCCGCGGCCGGGCGAGCGCGGCGAAGACGAGCATGGCGAGCGCGTTGCCGGCCGCGACCCAGCCGTAGAAGCCGACTCCGGTTCCCGCCGCCCGCGCGCCCGTGCCGTCGACCAGCGAGTAGGCGGCGATGAAGCAGCCGGTCACGACCGCCGTCGCCGCGGCCCTCGGGTTCCTGAGCCCGTCCCGCCGGCGCACGAGGCTGAGGCTGATGATGCCGGTGCCGATGACGATCACGCCCGCGAGCTCGAGCCGCGCGAGCTCGACGCCGAGGACCGTGACCGAGAATGCGGCGACGATGAGCGGCGCGGTCCCGCGGGCGATGGGGTAGACTTGGGTCAGGTCGCCGATCCGATAGGACATGAGCAGGAACAGCTGATAGCCGAGGTGCAGCGCGATGCTGGCGACCACATAGGGCCAGCTCTCCGGCGCCGGCGTCGCAACGAGGGGCAGGGCGGCGAGCGCGAACAGCCCCGAGCCGAGCACCACCGCGGTCATGCCGAGCGCCTTGTCGACGCCGCCCTTGACCAGAGCGTTCCACGTCGCGTGCAGGGCGGCCGCCGCGAGCACGGCGATGAAGACGCCGAGGCTCATCCGCCCCTCAGCCGAGGCCGAGGCCGGTCCGCATCGCGAGGCGGCGAAGCGGCGGGATGTCGTGGATCGCCTTCAGCCCGATGCGGCGGAGGTCGCGGAGCGGCTGCGCCTCCGCCCGCGCCGCCCGGTTCAGCGTGTCGATGCCGGCGGCGCGGGCGACCATTTCCGGCAGCCGCGCGCGCTCGTAGGCCGCGATCAGGTCCGGTGCGCCGATGTCGCCGCCGGCGGCATGGCGAAGACCCGCGAGCTCGGCCAGCGTCTCGACGTCGGCGAGGCTCATGTTGAGCCCCTGCGCGCCGATCGGCGGGACGACGTGCGCGGCCTCGGCGATCAGCGCCAGCCGCTCGGCGCCGAGGCGGTGGGCGAGCTGGCCTATGATCGGCCAGGCGGCGCGGGGGCCGACGACGGTCAGCGGCCCGTAGAGCTCCATGGTTTCGGCCGTGATCTCGTGGCCGAGCGCCTCGTCCGACAGCCCCTCGAGCACGGCGGCGCGCGGGCCCGGCACCATCCAGACGACGGCGGAGCGGTGGCCGTCCGCATCGGGCATCGGCACCAGCGTGAGCGGTCCGCCGGTGCGGTGGATCTCGGTCGAGACGCCGCCGTGCGGGCGTCCATGCCCGACCGCGAAGACCAGCGCCTTCTGGCCGTAGTGCCAGCGGCTGGCCGCGATGCCGGCCGCGGTGCGGAGTTCCGAGTCGCGCCCGTCGGCGGCGACGACGAGCGCGGACCGCACCTGGCGCCCGTCGGAGAGGCGCGCCAGCGCGTGGGCGGTGCGCGGGACGACCTCCTCGACCCGCGTGCCGCCGATCAGCTCCGCCCCCTCGGCCGCGCCGATGGCGGCGACAAGCGCCGCGCGGGCGTCGCGGTTCGGGACGTTCCAGCCGAAGCTGCCCGGCGCGACCTCGCCCGCGCGGAAGTCGGCGACCTCGCGCACGCCGCGCTCGCGCCCGCCCGCGTCGACGAGGCGCATCACGCGAAGCTCGGCCGCGCCGGCCGCCATCGCGCCCCACGCGCCGGCCGTCGCGAGCGTCTGGACGGCGGGCTGCAGGAAGGCCGTGGTGCGGAGGTCCGAGCCCCGGGCGTCGCCCGGCATCGGGTCGACGCAGACGGCGCGGACGCCCGCCGCCGCGATGCGGGCGGTGGCGGCGAGGCCCGCGATGCCGCCGCCGGCGACCAGCACGTCGGTGTCGATGATCTCCATGCCTGCGGAGGATAGGCCGCGCGCCCCTGCGGCCAATGCGGCCCGCGCGCGCGGAGGTCGCGGAGGTCGCGGGGAGCCGGGGAGCCGCGCGTTCAGCGCCGGGCGGCGAAGAAGGTGCGGAGCAGCGCCGCGCTCTCGGCCTCGGCAATGCCGCCATAGACCTCGGGCGCGTGGTTGCAGGTCGGCTGCAGGAAGACGCGGGCGCCGTGCTCGACGCCGCCGCCCTTGGGGTCGGGCGCGCCGTAATAGAGGCGGCGGATGCGGGCGAGCGCGATCGCGCCCGCGCACATCGCGCAAGGTTCCAGCGTCACGTAGAGGTCGGCGCCGGTCAGCCGCTCCGAGCCCGCGGCCGCGGCGGCGCGGCGGAGCGCCAGGATCTCGGCATGCGCCGTCGGATCGGCGTCGGCGCGCACGCGGTTGCCGGCGGCGGCCAGAATCCGGTTACCGAGCACGACGACCGCGCCGACCGGCGTCTCGCCGCGCTCCGCCGCGGCCCGCGCCTCGTCGAGCGCGCGCGCCATGTGTGAAACGAACCCCATCCGCCCCGGTAGCCGCCGGGGCAGGTCCGGGCAAGCCCGCTCACTCGGCGGGCGTCGTGTCGCAGACCAGAAGCTCGGCGGGCGCGTCGCCGCGGGAGCGGGCGGCACGGGGGTTACTCCGTCGCTTGGGATTCGGATGCGGCCAGCGTAAGATGGACCGGGCGCCGCTGCCCCACGCGCGCTCCTCACACCCCCATGAAGGAATTGCATCGCCGATGCCGCGCCGCCTGCCCCCGTTCCCCGCGCCGCTCGCCTTCGAGGCTGCGGCCCGGCACCCGAGCGAGGAGCTCTGGGTCACGCAGCGCGGCTCAGCACCCGTCCGTCGGGAGGTTGCCCAATGAGCGGGGAGGCGCCTCAGGGCGAGCGCATCGCGAAGCGGCTGGCGCGCGCCGGCCTCGCCTCGCGGCGCGAGGCCGAGCGGATGATCGAGGCCGGCCGCGTGAGCGTGAACGGCCGGCGGATCGACAGCCCCGCGCTCAACGTGACGCCCGCGGACCGGATCAGCGTCGACGGCCGCCGGGTGGCCGAGCCCGAGCCGGCGCGGCTCTGGCGCTACCACAAGCCGGAGGGGCTCGTGACCTCGGCGCGGGACGAGCAGGGGCGGCGGACGGTGTTCGATGCGCTGCCCGAGGAGATGCCGCGCGTGATGTCGGTCGGCCGGCTCGACATCGCCTCCGAGGGGCTGCTGCTGCTCACCAACGACGGCGCCCTCAAGCGCCGGCTCGAGCTGCCCTCGACCGGCTGGCTTCGCCGCTACCGCGTGCGGGTGCGCGGCACGCCGACGGACGAGAGCCTCGAGCCGCTCCGCCGCGGCGTGGTGATCGAGGGCGAGCGCTTCCGCCCGATGGAGGTGCGGCTCGACCGCCAGCAGGGGCGCAACGCCTGGCTGACCGTGGGCCTGCGCGAGGGGCGCAACCGCGAGGTGCGCCGGGCGGTCGAGGAGGTCGGGCTCGTCGTCAACCGGCTGATCCGAATCAGCTACGGACCGTTCCAGCTCGGGAAGCTTCCGCCCGGCGGCGTCGAGGAGGTGCCGCCGCGGGTGCTCGCCGACCAGCTTGGCGGGTCCGAAGCGCGAACAGCGATCCCCCGGCCGCGACAAAAGCGCTGACATCGGCGCAACACGGTAGTCAAACGACACGAACAGTAGATTTTTTTCGTGATCTCTTTTGCCTACGACCTCAACTGCTGCTACATTCCGCCGGACGGGCACGGTGACGTGCGCGGCGGGAAGCGATGAAACCGCCGCCCGGCGAGGGGATCGGCGGGATGGCGGGACCGGAGGATCGGATGCGGGGACGCGGCGTCGGAGCGATGACAGGGGTGACCCTGCTGGCGCTTGCGGCGTGTGCCGACAACGCGGCCGAGGAGATGCAGCCGGGCTTCGAGATGCTGTCCAGCCGCAACTATGCCGGCGCCGAGGCCTACTTCGCCGACGCGGTCGCGGAGGACCCCGAGAACGCCTATGCGCATCTGAACCTGGCTGTTGCGCATCAGGCACAGGGTGACATCGCGATGGCGCGGGAGCACTATCAGACGGCGATCGCCCACGGCGAGGGCGTTCCGACGGGTCAGACGACGTACGAAGGACAGGTGAAGACGGAGGAGTCGACGGTCGCCGCGGTGGCGGCCTACAACCTCTCCAATCTGCCGCAGTAACTACCACCCGCGGCTCTGCCGCACTCACTCCGATGGAGGTCTGTACCATGAAGAAAACTGCGTTCATCTCGGCGGTCGCCCTGATGCTCTCGTCGACCAGCGTGTTCGCTGGCGGTGAGGTCGGCCCCGTCGTCGTGACCCCGCCGCCGCCGGCTCCCATTCCGGCCCCGGCCCCGGCGCCCGTCGCGGCGGCCCCGGTCGAGACGGGTGGCATCCCGGTCGCCGCGATCGCCGCCGGCGGCCTCGCGGCCGCGGCCATCGCCTGCGCGATCTGGTGCTTCGACGACGACGACGACGACGACGACGCGGCCACCACGACCACGAACTGATCCGACGGCGCGGCGCCCGCACGGCGCCGGCGCCTCCCGGATCGGCTCTATCGGGTGAGATCATCGGGAAGAGCCTCGGGAGGGGCTCTTCCAATCCGCGTTTCCGCGTGCGCGGAGGTGCGTTCGGCGGCCGCGGCCTTATCCCGATGGCCGGTGGCCCGGGGTCACCGGGGCTGGCCCGGGCCTGACCCGGGGACCTCCCCGTAGCCTGTCCCGAAGGCGGCCCCGGCTCGGAGGCCGGGGCAGCACGGTCTGTGCCGAAATCCGATCAGCGGGCGCCGGTCTCGGTCGGGGACGGCTTCAGGGAGCCGGGCGCAGGGGCGAGCCTCCTCTCGTTGCAGAGCACCCGTTCGCCTGGAAGCCGGCTGCTCCCGGTTCGACGCCGCTCGGGCGGGGAGGCACCGGATCAAGTCCGGGGCTGCCTGCCGGTGGGCGGCTGGAGCAAGGCCCGGCCGGGTGCCGCCGTGACGTGGGTTCGGTGCC
>DATKCY010000088.1:0-2052 GCA_035512995.1 Thermohalobaculum sp. | reverse complement strand
CGGGTGATGGCCGGCGGCCCGATCGTGCTCCTGATGACGGACGGCCTCGAGCGCGACATCGGCGTCGACCTCGAGCGCGAGATCGACCGGCTGCACCGCTCCTGCCGGCGGCTGATCTGGCTCAATCCGCTGTTACGGTTCGACGGCTTCGAGGCGAAGGCGCAGGGCATCCGCACGATGCTGCCGCACGTCGACGAGCTGCGCTCGATCCATTCGCTGAAGAGCGTCGCTGATCTCGCCGCGACGCTGGCCGAGGCGCAGAAAGCCGGCGAAAAGGACCGCATCCTCGCTACCCTGCGCGCCGCGTAGCGCGCATCGGTGGCCGCGGGCGATCGCAGGGCGCATTGGTGGCTGCGGCGGGTGCCGGAGCGGTCAGACGTGGGCGCGAGAGGCTTCGAGGACGTCGTCGGCA
The DNA here is from genome assembly GCA_035512995.1 of Thermohalobaculum sp. Classification (GTDB taxonomy): domain Bacteria; phylum Pseudomonadota; class Alphaproteobacteria; order Rhodobacterales; family Rhodobacteraceae; genus Thermohalobaculum. The sequence continues at coordinate 1,640 of DATKCY010000088.1, read as the reverse complement.
ACGGCGGCGAGGGCGCTGAGCGCCGCTCGGGTGCCGTGGTGCAGCGCGATGAGGTCTCCGAGGGCGAGCGGGTTGCGGACGAGGCCGGTAAGGATCGGTGCGAGCCTCGGCGTGCCGTCAGGGCGCACGGCGCCGGCGACGAACGCCGGCAGACGCTGAATGCTGGTGTCGGAGACCGCGCGGAGCACGGCGACCGGGACGCCGCCGGCGGCAGCGGCACGGGCGACTCGGTGGCTCTCCATGTCGACCACGAGCGACCCTCCCCTCGCGAGCCGCGCCTTCTCGACCGGGTCGCCGATCAACCGGTCGGAGCCGAGCACCGGTCCCTCGCGCCAGACCGTCCCGCCCTGCCCCGCCAGCCGCACGCACGGGTAGCTCGCCCCGCCTTCCCCGACGTGCGAGGCGAGGATGATGTCGCCTGCCCGAAGGGTCGGATCGAGCGCGCCGGCGATCCCGAAGCTGACGATGAGACGCGCGCCCTCGGCGGCGAAGCGCAGGGCGGCCCGCTCGGCCGCGTCGGGGCGCGCCCCCGAGACCGCGATCCGCACCGACGCCGCCGCCGGCGCCGACGCCCGCCCCTCGCCGTCGTGCCGGTCCCCTTCCGAAAAGCGTGTCGGAACGCATTGCCGCCCACCGCGACCACCGGCCACCCGGTCCCTCGTCATTGCGAGCCGAAGGCGAAGCAATCCAGTGCCGCACGCTCGGAGCCTGCCGCCCTGGATCGCCACGCTTCGCTCGCGATGACGGGGGTCCTCAAGTTCCCACGGGAGAGGCGGGCGCTCCAGCCGATCGCCCTCGCGCCGCAGCGCCCGCTCGATGCAGGCGGCCTCGGCCTTCAGGCCGCAGACGATGCCGATGAAGCCGGCCGAAGGTTCCGGGCCGGGCGTCAGATGCCCCACTTCACCTGGCGGTCGTTGGAGGCGATCAGGTTTTTGTGCCGGGCGAGCGCCCACAGCGGGAAATAGGCCGCGTAGCCGTGATACTTCAGATAGAAGACGCGCGGAAAGCCGGTGCCCGTGAACTGGTCCTCCTTCCAGCGGCAGCCTTCCCGCTCGGCCTTCTGCAGGTAGGTGATGCCGCGCTCGACCTCCGGCGACATCACCTCGTCGGCCGACATCAGCGCGAGCAGCGCCCAGGAAGTCTGCGAGGCGGTCGAGGTGTCGTAGTGGACCCGCGGCTTGCGGTCGTAGCTCTCGAGTCCTTCACCCCAGCCGCCGTCGGCGCGCTGCCGGCTCTTCAGCCACTCCACCGCATTCCTGATATACGGCTGGCTCATGTCCTCGCCGGCGCCCTTCAGCGCCACCAGCACCGACCAGGTGCCATAGACGTAGTTGGCGCCCCAGCGGCCGTACCAGGAGCCGTCCTCTTCCTGCTCGCGCTTCAGGAAGCCGATCCCGCGCGCGATCTCCTCGCGGTAGAAGTCCGCATCGACCTGGGCGAGGCAGCCGACGCAGCGGGCGGTGACGTCGGCGGTCGGCGGGTCGAGCAGCGCGCCGTGGTCGGCGAACGGAATGCTGTTCAGATACGTGTGATCGTTCTCCGGCTCGAAGGCGCCCCAGCCGCCCGACCTCGCCTGCATGCCGGCGAGCCATTCGCAGGCCCGCTCGACCGCCTCCTTGTAGCTCGGGCTGCCCTGGCGG
>DATKCY010000087.1:0-9798 GCA_035512995.1 Thermohalobaculum sp. | reverse complement strand
CGCCATCGGCCCCATGCGGTGGCTCCGCACCAGGTTCTCGCCGATGCCGAGCGCCGCGTAGACCTCGTCGAGCGCGTTGTCGAAGGCCATCGTGTAGTAGGCGACGTTCATGTGGCCGTTGTAGTCGATCCACTCGGGCGGCACGGCACGCTCGGCGGTGCGCACCGGGGCGGCGTCGAAGCTGAGCTCCAGCATGGTGTCCTTCCTGTTGCGGCGATCCCGGTTCCGGCATACCCAGCAGGCAGATGGAGGAAAAGCCATGAGCATCGAGAGCGCGATCGAGGCGCTCGCGCCGCGCTTCGGGGAGCGCCTGAGCCGGGCCGAGGCCGTGCTGGAGGCGCACGGGCGCGACGAGGCGTGGCACGCCCCGCGCCCTCCCGACGCGGTGATCTGGCCGGAGACGACCGAGGAGGTGCAGTTCGTCGCGGCGACCTGCAACGCCAAGGGCTGTCCGATCGTGCCGTGGGGCACGGGCACATCGCTCGAGGCGCAGGTGATCCCGGCGCAGGGGGGCATCAGCGTCGACTTCGCGCGCATGAACAAGGTCCTGGCGGTGCACGCCGAGGACCTCGACTGCGTCGTGCAGCCCGGGATCACGCGGAAGGCGGTCAACACGCATCTGCGCGACACCGGGCTGTTCTTCCCGGTCGATCCCGGCGCGGATGCCTCGATCGGCGGCATGGCGGGGACGCGGGCGTCGGGCACCTGCGCCGTCCGCTACGGCACGATGCGCGAGGCGGTGATGGCGCTCGAGGTCGTGCTTGCCGACGGGCGCGTCATCCGTACCGGCAGCCGAGCGCGGAAGAGCTCGGCCGGATACGACCTGACGCGGCTGATGGTCGGCTCGGAGGGGACGCTCGGGATCATCACCGAGCTCACGCTCCGCCTGCACGGCATCCCCGAGGCGGTCGCGGCCGCGACCTGCCCGTTTCCCGACATCGAAAGCGCGGTCGGGACAGTGATCGAGACGATCCAGCTCGGCGTGCCGGTCGCCCGGATCGAGCTGCTCGACGCGCTGACCATCCGCGGCTTCAACGCGCATTCGGGCTATGCGATGGCCGAGGCGCCGACGCTGTTCCTCGAGTTCCACGGAACCGAGGCCGGGGTCGCCGAGGCGAGCGAGATGGTGCGCGAGATCGCCGCCGAGCATGGCGCGCCCGACTTCGACTGGACGACGGATGCGGAGGCGCGGAACCGGCTCTGGGCCGCGCGGCACGACGTCTACTATGCGCAGCAGTCGCTCCGCCCCGGCGCGCGCGGCTTCCTGACCGACATCTGCGTGCCGATCTCGCGGCTGACCGAGGCGGTGCTCGAGACGCAGCAGGAGCTGGCGGAGGGCTCCCTGCTCGCGCCGCTGGTCGGGCACGTGGGCGACGGCAACTTCCACCTCGCGATCCTGATCGACCCGGACGACGAGGGCGAGCGGGCCGAGGCCGAGCGGCTGGCCGGCCGCCTGGCGGACCGGGCGCTCCGCCTCGGCGGCACGGTAACCGGCGAGCACGGCGTCGGCCGGGGCAAGCGCAAGCTCATGCAGGCCGAGCATGGCGAGGCGTGGGAGGTCATGGGCGCGATCAAGCGCACGCTCGACCCGAACGGGATCCTGAACCCGGGCAAGATCGTGCCGGGAAACTGATCCCGGTGATCGCCGAGGCAGGCTCACGGCGCCCTGAGCTCCGCTCGCTGGAGGCGATGTGGAGCCTTTGCGGCGGAACGTCGATGATCCGGCGCCCGGCCGCCCGCCCCGGGCCGCTTCTCCCGTGCGCCTCTCGGAGGGGGGTCAGAGCCTCAGGACCGTGCCGGGTTCGAGGGGCTCCCCGAGGGCGGCGACCAGGCGGGCAGCGGCCGCGCGCGGGTGGGTCAGGCGCTCGCGGTGCTCGCCCGGGTAGAAGCGGCCGCGGACGGCGGTGGGCATCGGCGGCGGGATGACCTCGGCGACGGTGATGCGGCGGCCGGACTCGACGGCCCAGCTTTGCGCGAGCGCCGACTGCGCGGCCTTGGTCGCGCCGTACGCTCCGAAGAATTTTTCGCCGGCCCTGTGGTCGGAGGCGACGAGGGCGCGGGGGCCGTCGGCGCGGCGGAGCAGGGGGTCGAGGACGCGGATCAGCTGCTGAAAGGCGGTGACGTTGACGGCGAGCGAGCGCTCGAGCTCGCGCTCGGCGATGTGCTCGGCCGGCTGCAGCGGGGCCGCGTAGACCGCGGTGTGGAGCCAGAGGTCGAGCCGGCCCCAGCGGTCGTTGAGCGCGGCGCCGAGGCGCGGGAGCGCGGCGCTGTCGGCGATGTCGAGGGGGACGAGCGTGGCGCTGCCGCCGGAGCCCTGGATCTCGTCGTCGAGGTCCTCGAGACCGCCGGTCGTGCGGGCGAGGGCGACGATGTGCGCGCCTTCGGCAGCGAAAGCGGCGGCGGCGGCGCGGCCGAAGCCTCGGGAGGCGCCGGTGACCAGCGCGATACGGCCGGCAAGCGAGGTCACGCGCGGACGGGGACCCGAAGTCCGCCGCTCGCCTTCGCATCGGAAGGCTCGATCGGATAGTCGCCGGAGAAGCAGGCGTCGCAGAACTGCGGCTCGGGCCGGCGGCCCTGTGGTTCGCCGCAGGCGCGGTAGAGGCCGTCGAGCGAGATGAAGCGCAGGCTGTCGACGCCGAGGTGCTGGCGCATCTCCTCGGCGCTCATGTTCGCGGCCAGGAGGTGGGCGCGGTTCGGGGTGTCGACGCCGTAGAAGCAGGACCAGGCGGTCGGCGGGCTCGCGATCCGGAAGTGCACCTCCGCGGCACCTGCGTCGAGCAGCATGTCCTTGATCTTGCGGCTGGTGGTGCCGCGGACGACCGAGTCGTCGACGAGGACGACGCGCTTGCCGGCCACGACGGCACGGTTGATGTTGAGCTTGAGCCTGACCCCCATGTCGCGGATCTGGTCGGTCGGCTCGATGAAGGTTCGCCCGACATACTGGTTGCGGATGATTCCCATCGCGTAGGGGATGCCGCTGGCCTGGCTGTAGCCGATTGCAGCGGGCGTGCCGCTGTCGGGGATCGGACAGACGAGGTCGGCCTCGACCGGGGCTTCGCGCGCGAGCTCGGCGCCGATGCGCCTGCGCGCCTCGTAGACGGAGAGGCCGCCGATGATGCTGTCGGGACGCGAGAAGTAGACGTACTCGAAGACGCAGAAGCGAGGCTTCCGCTCCTCGAACGGGCGGAAGCTCTCGACGCCTTTGTCGGTGACCATGACCATCTCGCCGGGCTCGACCTCGCGCACGAAGTCGGCGCCGATGATGTCGAGGGCGCAGGTCTCGGACGAGAGCACCCAGGCCTCGCCGAGGCGACCGAGGACGAGCGGGCGGATGCCCATCGGATCGCGGAGGCCGATCATGTGGTCCTGCGCCATGGCGATGATCGAGAAGGCGCCCTCTACCAGCCGGAGCGCATCCTTCATCCGGTCCGGGATGGTCTTCTGGATCGAGCGCGCCATCAGGTGGATGATGCACTCGGTGTCCGAGGTCGACTGGAAGATCGAGCCGCGCTCGATCAGCTGCTGGCGGAGCGCGGCGGCGTTCGTGAGGTTGCCGTTGTGGGCGATCGCGCAGCCGCCCATGACGAAGTCGGCATAGAGCGGCTGGACGTCGCGGAGCGCGGTCTGCCCCTTCTGGCCGGAGGTGGAGTAGCGGGTGTGCCCCATCGCCGCCCGACCCGGCAGCAGGTCCATGACCGACTGCTTGGTGAAGTTGTCGCGGACATAGCCGATGCGGCGGACGGTGTGGAAGCCGGCGGCGGCGGCGTAGGAGACGATGCCGGCGGCCTCCTGCCCGCGATGCTGGAGGGCGTGGAGCCCCAGGGCTACGTAGGTCGCCGCGTCCTCGGCGCCGTAGACGCCGTAGACGCCGCACTCCTCGCGCGGCTTGTCGTCGTCGACGCTCGCTTCCCGCCGGTCGCCCGCAGGAGTCTCACCCATGTGGCAGTCCTTGGCGCTGTGCGCGGCGTTCTGATCGAGCGCCCTATATAGGGGCCGGCGGAGCGGCTGTCATCCGTCCGTCACGGATCCTCGCGCGGACGGCCCCGGCGTCAGTTCGCGCCGTCGGTCGCCTCCGGTTCCTGCGTCTCCGTCTCCTCGGGCGGTGCCGTCTCCTCGGTCTCGACGCCCTCGATCGAGGTCGCGTCCTCCGGGGCCGGCCCGCCGCGGCAGGCGAGCATCAGCGCGTCGATCCGGTCGCCGAACCAGGCGGGCACGCTCTCGGGCAGGTTGTCCTCGATCGCGGCGGCCGATTCTTCCATCAGCGGGCGGGTGGCCGCGGTCTCGAGCTGCGGGATCGTCTCCTCGGCGCTGAGATTGGTGAAGACGAGGAAGGCGACCGCGATCAGAAGCAGGCCGCGCAGCACGCCGAAGACGAAGCCGAGGATCTTGTCGATGAAGCCGAGTGCGCTGTCGGCCACGAAGCCGGCGAAGAACGGCGTGAAGACGGAGAGGATCAGCAGGCAGGCAGCCACGATCAGCGTGAAGGCCGCGATCGTCGAGATCACGCAGGACGAGGCGAAGAAGTCGCCGACGCCGGGGATCTCGTGCATCAGCGGCTCGACCGCGGGCGCGAAGTAGAGCGCAGCGATGGCGGCCGCGATCCACCCGAGAATCGCGAAGAGCTCGCGCGTCAGGCCGCGGCTGTAGGCGAGCACGCCCGACAGGATGATGATCAGGGCGACCGCCCCGTCTACGAACGTGAACTCCATGGTCCCCCTCGTCCCTCTTGCGAGCTCGCCGGCTGACCGGCTGTAGCACCAAAACATTCCGAAACAAAGTCGGACAGCCCGGCAATCGCGCGGAGCGTGATCGCCTGTGCGGTGGGTGCACCGCCCGCCGCCGGCATCCACGCGGCGGAGAAGCCGAGCTTCGCCGCCTCCTTCAGCCGGGCCTCCGCCTGGGCCACCGGGCGGATGGCGCCGGAGAGGCTGATTTCGCCGAAAACGACGGTCTGCGGGTCGAGCGGCTGGCCGGTCAGGGCGGAGAGCAGCGCCGCGGCCACGGCCAGGTCTGCGGCGGGTTCCTGCACCCGCAGGCCGCCGGCGACGTTGAGGTAGACGTCGTGGCCGGCGAGCGAGACGCCGCAGCGGGTGTCGAGCACGGCAAGCGTCATCGCGAGGCGCGACGAATCCCAGCCGACCACCGCGCGGCGCGGGGTGCCGAGCGGCGAGGGGGCGACAAGCGCCTGGAACTCGACGAGGAGCGGGCGGGTGCCCTCGATGCCGGCGAAGACGGAGCTGCCGGAGGCAGGGCTCTCGCGGTCGCCGAGGAAGAGGGCGGAGGGGTTCTCGACCTCGCCGAGGCCGCGGCCCGTCATCTCGAAGACGCCGATCTCGTCGGCGGGGCCGAAGCGGTTCTTGACCGCGCGGAGGATGCGGAACTGGTGGCCGCGCTCGCCTTCGAAATAGAGGACGGTGTCGACCATGTGCTCGACCACCCGGGGGCCGGCGATCTGGCCCTCCTTGGTCACGTGGCCGACCAGGACGACGGCCGAGCCGCGGCGCTTGGCGAAGCTCGTGAGCTCGTGCGCGCTGGCGCGGACCTGGGAGACGGAGCCCGGCGCGGACTCGACGTTGTCCGCCCACATCGTCTGGATCGAGTCGATGATGACGAGGTCCGGCCGCTCGTGGTCGAGGGTCGTCAGGATGTCGCGCAGGTTCGTCTCGGCAGCGAGCATCACGGGAGCGTCGGCGAGGCCGAGGCGGGCCGCGCGCATGCGGATCTGCTCGACCGCCTCCTCGCCCGAGACGTAGAGGGTACGCGCGCCCGCGGCAGCGAAGGCGGCGGCGGCCTGGAGGAGCAGCGTCGACTTGCCGATGCCGGGGTCGCCGCCGACGAGGATCGCCGAGGCCGGCACGAGGCCGCCGCCGAGCACGCGGTCGAACTCGCCGATGCGGCTCGCGCGGCGGGGCGGCGGGGTCTCGGTGCCGGAGAGGGAGGTGAGGGCGACCGACCGGCCCCTGGCGTGGCCGAGCGACTTCGCCGCCGGGCCGGCGGCGGAGAGGCCGGCGTCCTCCTCGATCGAGTTCCAGGCGCCGCAGGCGTCGCAGCGGCCCGCCCACTTGCCGTGGACGGCGCCGCAGTCGCGGCAGACATAGCGGGTGGCGGTCTTCGGCATCGCCGCTCAGTCGTAGCGCATGTCGGCGGCGGGATCGCCTGTCGCGGGGGTGCGCCGCGGGACCGGCAGCAGGGGACGTTGCCGTGCCGTCACAGCGCGACCCGGCCGCCGAGGTGCACGCGGGCGAAGGGCTGCCGGAGGAGGGGGAAGCGACGGATCGAGCGTTTCTCCGACGCGCGGCAGAAGGTGGCGAGCGGGCGGGGCGATGCCGGCGGAGATGATCGCGACGACGAACGCGAGGCCCTTCCGGCCATCAGGAGGCTGGCGAGGCGTCGCCCGGGAGGGGCTCGTCGCCGAGGATGCGGACGAGCTTGGCGATGCGGTCCGCGATCGGCTGTGCGGAGGGGCCGGTTCGGACGCAGATGCGGGCGATCTCGTCGGCCTCGGTCTGCACCGCCAGGGTCGTCACCGCCTCGTCGGCGAGCGCCGTCTGGAGGCGCCGGAGCGGCGGACGGAAGGCCTTCTCGGCCTCGACCGCCACGGCGCCCTGGTCGAGGACCGTCAGGATGTCCTCGACGATCTCCGCCATCGCGGCGAGCTCGACGGGAGGCGGCCGGCGCTTTCGCGCGCCGCGGAAGGCGCGGGCCTTTCGCCGGGTGGTGACGCGGAAGATCTCCTGCGCCAGCGGCTCGAGCTCGGAGAGCACGATCGCGTAGCGGTCCTGGCGCACGATCTCGGCCGCGATCTGCGAGACGTAGGCGCAGGTCGCGGCGTAGGCGGCGTAGTCGTCGCAGGCGGCGCAGGATTCGTCGAGGATCTCGAGGAGCGTGATGAGCTCGAAGCGCTTCTCGTGGCGAATGACCGGTGCGGCATAGTAGTCGTCCTTGCGGTCGAACAGGCGGAGCGTGATGAACTCGACCGCCTCGCAGGGGTCTTCCGGGATCTCGTCGAGGACGCTCACCGGATCGCCTCGATCGGGCCCTCCGGCAGGCCGTTCACGAACTGGTGCACGTAAGGGTTGTCGCACGTCTCGATGTCGCCGACCGGGCCTGTCCACTGGATCACGCCGTCGTGCAGCATCGCCACGTCGTCGGCGATCTTGCGCACCGAGGTCATGTCATGGGTGATGGTCATCGCGGTCACGCCCATCTCGACCACGATCTCGCGGATCAGGTCGTTGATCACGTCGGCCATGATCGGGTCGAGGCCGGTCGTCGGCTCGTCGAAGAAGATGATCTCGGGCTCGGCGGCGATGGCGCGGGCGAGGCCCACGCGCTTCTGCATGCCGCCCGAAAGCTCGGCCGGGTAGAGGTCGGCGGTCTCGGGGGCGAGGCCGACGCGGCGGAGCTTTTCGATCGCGAGGTCGCGGGCGTCCTTCTTCGGCATGTGGCGGTGGCCGGAGCGGTGGCGGAAGGCGACGTTCTCCCAGACGAGCAGCGAGTCGAAGAGCGCGCCGCCCTGGAACAGCATGCCGAACTTGTCGAGCAGCTTCTCGCGGTCGCGGCCGCGCGCGCGGCCGACCGGCTGGCCGTCGACCCTGATCTCGCCGGCGTCCGGCACCACGAGGCCAAGCACGCATTTGAGCGCGACCGACTTGCCGGTGCCCGAGCCGCCGATGATGACCATGCTCTCGCCCTCGGGCACGACGAGGTCGACCCCCGCGAGGACGCGGTTGGCCCCGAAGCTCTTCTCGACGCCCTTCATCTCGATCTTTGGGGTCATGTCGGGAACAGGGCCTCGGTCAGCAGGTAGTTGGCGCCGAGGATCAGGATCGAGGCGGAGACGACGGCGTTCGTGGTCGCTCGGCCCACTCCCTGGGCGCCGCGGCCAGAGTGATAGCCCTGAAAGCAGCCCATCAGCGCGATGATGTAGCCGAAGACGGCGGCCTTGATGAGGCCCGACGTCACGTCGCCGACGTCGAGGAAGTCGTAGGTCGTCTGGATGTAGGTCGTCGCATTGAAGCCGAGGCGCGAGGTGCCGACGAGGAAGCCGCCCATGATGCCGATGATGTCGCCGATGAAGGCGAGGATCGGCATCGCGACGGTCGCGGCCAGGAGGCGCGGGGCGACCAGGTACTTGTGCGGGTTCGTCGACAGCGTGGTCAGCGCGTCGATTTGCTCGGTCACGCGCATCGTGCCGAGCTCGGCGGCGATCGAGGCGGAGACGCGGCCCGCGACCATCAGGCCGCCGAGCACGGGGCCGAGCTCGCGCGTGATGGCGATGGCGACGATCGAGGGCACGACCGCCTCGGCGTTGAAGCGCGAGCCGCCGGCGAAGATCTGGAGCGCGAGGGCGCCGCCGGTGAAGAGCGCGGTCAGGCCCACGACCGGCAGCGAAAAGTAGCCGATGCGCAGGAACTGGCGCCCGATCTCGGTCGGGTAGAAGGGCGGGCGGAAGACGTGGCTGGTGCCGTCGACGGCGAAGATCACCAACCTCCCGGTGGTGGTGCAGAGACCGATGACGGCGGCTCCGATGGACGCGACGAAGCCGTGGAGGGTGCTCAGAATGACCATTCTCAGGGTTCGGGCTCCCACTCGCTGCCGTCGCCTCTATAGCGTCGGCGGTAGCGGCTTCCAAGGCCGGTGAGGACCTCGTAGCCGACGGTGCCCGCGGCATCGGCCAGGCGGTCGATGGTCTGGTCGGGGCCGAGGAGCTGGACCGCGTCGCCGGCGGCGACGTCCGGGGCGTCCGTCACGTCGAGCGTGACGAGGTCCATCGAGACGCGGCCGGCGAAGGGAAGGGGGCGGCCCCGGTGCCAGCCGGAGGCGCGGTTGCCGAGGGCGCGGGCCAGGCCGTCGGCGTAGCCGGCGGCGATGGTGGCGATGCGGCTCGGCCGGTCGGCGACCCAGGTGGCGCCGTAGCCGACGACCTCGCCCGCGGCGACGTCGCGGACCTGGATGACGGGGACGTCGAGCCGGACGGCGGGGCGGGCGTCGGTGAAGGGGAGGCCGCCATAGAGGCCGATGCCGGGGCGGGTCAGGCCGAGGTGAGCTTCGGGACCGAGCAGGATGCCGCCGGTCGCCGCAAGCGAAAGCGCCGCTCCGGGCAGCGCGAGGTCGCCGGCGAGGCGTCCGAACTCGAGGATCTGCGCGCGGTTCATCGGGCTCCGGGGCTCGTCGGCGCAGGCGAAGTGGCTCATGACCAGGCGGACCGAGCCGTCGGTCGGGAGGGGCGGCACCCCGGTCTCCTCCATGCCGAGCCGGTTCATGCCGCTGTCGAGCTGGATCCCGGAGGGGAGGCCGCGGCAGGCGGTGAACCAGCGTTCGGCCTGCTCGCGGCTGTTCAGGACCGGGCGCAGGTCGTGGTCGCGGAAGAGCGGCTGCTCGTCGGGGGCGAAGCCGTCGAGGACGTAGAGGGTCGGATCGGGGCCGAGGATGCGGCGGAGGAGGGCGCCCTCCTCCGCCAGCGCCACGAAGAAGGTGCGGGCGCCGGCGCGGGCGAGCGCGGGCGCGACATGCCGGACGCCGAGGCCATAGGCGTCGGCCTTGACCACGGCCGCCGTCTCGACGCCGGGACCCGAGATGCCGTCGAGTGCCCGCCAGTTCGCGGCGATGGCATCGAGGTCGATCGTTAGCAGGCCGGAGAGCGGCATCGGAACCTCGGGGTGGGGTTCGGGGCGTCTGCGCGGCCGGGGGTGCCGCGACGGCTCAGGAGCTTTTCGACCGGGGGAATAGCTTCCTCGCGGTCTTCGGGTAGCGCCGCCGGAACCAGATCCCGAAGCGGCGCGAATGGCGGCGGAC
>DATKCY010000086.1:0-9626 GCA_035512995.1 Thermohalobaculum sp. | reverse complement strand
CTCCCCGTGGGAGAGGGGCCGGGGGAGAGGGGCGGGCGGCGGCCGCCCCGTCGCACGCCCGGCAGCGCGCCCGGTCCCGCCGGGCCACCACACGGGAGGCCCGGCCATGACCGAGCTCGCCTTCTGGGTCTTCTCGACGATCGCGGTCGCGGCGGCGCTGCTGGTGGTGCTGTCGCGCAACCCGGTGCATTCGGTCATGTGGCTGATCCTGACCTTCTTCTCGGCCGCCGGGCTCTTCATCCTGCTCGGCGCCGAGTTCGTGGCGCTGCTGCTCGTCATCGTCTATGTCGGCGCCGTCGCCGTCCTGTTCCTGTTCGTCGTGATGATGCTCGATGTCGACTTCGCGGCGCTGAAGGGGGGGCTTGCGCACCACCTGCCGATCGGCGCGCTGATCGGGCTCGTGCTGCTGGTCGAGCTCGGCCTCGTCTTCGGCCACTGGACCTTCGCCGCGAGCGCGTCGGACGCGCGCGCGGTGGCGGTGCCGCTCGATACCGAGATCGCGAACACCGCGATGCTCGGCCTCGTGCTCTACGACAAGTACATCTACCTGTTCCAGGCGGCCGGGATAATCCTCCTGATCGCGATGATCGGCGCGATCGTGCTGACGCTCCGCCACCGCACGGACATCAAGCGGCAGAACGTCCTCGAGCAGATGTACCGCGACCCGAAGACGAGCGTGGAGCTGCGCGACGTGAAGTCCGGCGAGGGGGTCTGAGATGAACGAGGGGGACACGACGGGGGTCTTCTCGCCGATGGCCGGGGGGGTCGGGCTCGAGGCCTATCTGACCGTCGCGGCGATCCTGTTCGTGATCGGCATCTTCGGAATATTCCTCAACCGGAAGAACGTGATCGTCATCCTGATGTCGATCGAGCTGATCCTGCTCGCGGTCAACATCAACTTCGTCGCCTTCTCGGCGCATCTGGGCGACCTGGTGGGGCAGGTGTTCGCGCTGTTCGTGCTGACGGTCGCCGCGGCCGAGGCGGCGATCGGGCTCGCGATCCTGGTCTGCTTCTTCCGCAACCGCGGCACGATCGCGGTCGAAGACGTCAACATGATGAAGGGCTGAGGGGCCATGTACACCGCAATCCTGCTGCTGCCCCTGCTCGGCGCGCTGATCGCGGGCTTCGCCCACCGGGCGACCGGCGAGAAGATGGCGATGTGGATCCCGACCGGGATCCTGCTCTTCTGCATGGTCCTCTCCTGGATCGCCTTCTTCTCGATCGGCGAGGAGGTCCGGCACGTCCGCATCATGCAGTGGATCGCCAGCGGCGACCTCGTGGCGGACTGGACCATCCGGATCGACATGCTGACCGGGGTGATGCTGGTCGTCGTCACCACCGTCTCGGCGCTCGTCCACCTCTACTCGGTCGGCTACATGGAGGAGGACGACGGCAAGCCCCGCTTCTTCGCCTATCTCTCCTTCTTCACCTTCGCGATGCTGGCGCTGGTGACCGGCGACAACCTGCTCCAGATCTTCTTCGGCTGGGAGGGGGTCGGCGTCGCGAGCTACCTGCTGATCGGCTTCTGGTACAAGAAGAAGTCGGCCAATGCCGCGGCGATCAAGGCGTTCATCGTCAACCGGGTCGGCGACTTCGGCTTCCTGCTCGGCATCTTCGCGCTGTTCTACCTGACGGGCTCGATCTATCTCGAGGACGTGTTCGCCGCGGCGCCGGAGATGGCGGAGACGCAGCTCCACTTCCTCTGGCGCGACTGGAACGCGGTCGAGCTCGTCTGCGTGCTGCTGTTCATCGGCGCCATGGGCAAGTCGGCGCAGATCCTGCTCCACACCTGGCTGCCGGACGCGATGGAGGGCCCGACCCCGGTCTCGGCCCTGATCCACGCGGCGACGATGGTGACCGCCGGCGTCTTCCTCGTCTGCCGCATGTCGCCGCTCTACGAGTTCGCGCCCGCGGCGCTGACGATGGTGGTCTATGTCGGCGCGATCACGGCGTTCTTCGCGGCGACGGTCGGCCTCGTGCAGAACGACATCAAGCGGGTGATCGCCTATTCGACCTGCTCGCAGCTCGGCTACATGTTCGCGGCCGCGGGCGTCGGCGCCTACGAGGCGGCGATGTTCCACCTGTTCACCCACGCCTTCTTCAAGGAGCTGCTGTTCCTCGGCGCGGGCTCGGTGATCCACGCGATGCATCACGAGCAGGACATGCGGAAGATGGGGGGGCTGCGCCACAAGATCCCGCTGACCTACTGGATGATGGTGATCGGCACGCTCTCGATCACCGGCGTCGGCATCCCGTTCCTCTATCTGTTCGACGCGCCGGTCGGCCTCGCGGGCTTCCTCTCGAAGGACGTGGTCATCGAGACGACCTGGGCCGCGAACTCCGAGGCGGGCCAGTTCGCCTTCTTCCTGCTCGTCGCCTCGGCTGCGATGACCGCCTTCTACTCGTGGCGGCTGATCTTCATGACCTTCCACGGCCGCACGCACGCTGACCATCACACCTACGACCACGCGCACGAGAGCCCGAACGTCATGATGATCCCGCTCTACGTGCTGGCGACGGGCGCGGTGCTGGCGGGGGTCCTGTTCTACGGCGAGTTCGTCGGCTACCACGAGGACGAGTTCTGGGGGCCGGCGATCTTCGCCTCCGAGACCAACCACGTGCTGCACGACGCGCACGACGTGCCGTGGCTGGTGAAGCTCAGCCCGTTTCTCGCGATGCTGGTCGGCCTCGGCACGGCCTACTGGTTCTACATCGCCAGCCCCGCGCTGCCCGCGCGGCTGGCCGAGCGGCACCGCCCGCTCTACGAGTTCCTGCTCAACAAGTGGTATTTCGACGAACTCTACGACCTGATCTTCGTCCGGCCCGCCATGTGGATCGGGCGCATGCTCTGGAAGAAGGGCGACGGCGCGACCATCGACGGCGCGATCAACGGGCTCGCCATGGGGCTGGTGCCGTGGCTCACGCGCTATGCGGGGCGGGCGCAGTCGGGCTACCTGTTCCACTACGCCTTCGCGATGCTGATCGGGCTGTCGCTGCTGATCACCTGGTTCGCGATCGCCGGCGGCGGCGGGGGAGCCGAGTGATGGACAACCTGCTCACCCTCGTCGTCTTCCTGCCGGCCATCGGCGCCGCGGTCCTCTTGCTGTTCCTCCGCGGCGACGACGAGGCGGCGGCGCTCAACGCCAGGCGGCTGGCGCTGCTCGTGACCTCGGCCACCTTCCTCCTCTCGCTCGGCGTGCTCGCGGGGTTCGATCCGGACGAGCCGGGCTTCCAGTTCGTCGAGCAGGGCGACTGGTTCGGCGGCCTCGGCTACCGCATGGGGGTCGACGGGCTCAGCCTGCCGTTCTTCATGCTGTCGACGTTCTTCTTCCCCATCACGATCCTGGCCTCGTGGACTGTCACGACGCGGGTCAAGGAGTACATGGCCCTGTTCCTGCTGCTCGAGACGCTGATCCTCGGCGTCTTCAGCGCGCTCGACCTGATCCTGTTCTACCTGTTCTTCGAGGGCGGGCTGATCCCGATGTTCCTGATCATCGGCATCTGGGGCGGGCGCGAGCGGGTCTACGCCGCGTTCAAGTTCTTCCTCTACACGCTGCTCGGCTCGCTGCTGATGCTGGTGGCGATGATGTACATGTACTTCGATGCCGGCTCGACCGACATCGCGGTCCTGCTCGACCACCAGTTCGCGTCCGACCCGTTCGCGGTGCTCGGCTGGAGCATCCCGGGCGGCATCCAGACGCTGCTCTGGCTCGCCTTCTTCGCCAGCTTCGCGGTCAAGATGCCGATGTGGCCGGTGCACACCTGGCTGCCCGACGCGCACGTGCAGGCGCCGACGGCGGGCTCGGTGATCCTGGCCGCGATCCTGCTCAAGATGGGCGGCTACGGGTTCCTGCGCTTCAGCCTGCCGATGTTCCCGGTCGCCTCGGAGGTGATGCAGGACTTCGTCTTCTTCCTCTCGGTCGTGGCCATCGTCTACACCTCGCTGGTCGCGCTGATGCAGGAGGACATGAAGAAGCTCGTGGCCTATTCGTCGGTCGCGCACATGGGCTTCGTGACCATGGGCATCTTCGCCGCCAACCAGCAGGGGATCGACGGCGCGATCTTCCAGATGATCAGCCACGGCTTCATCTCGGGCGCGCTCTTCCTTGCCGTCGGCGTGATCTACGACCGGATCCACACGCGCGAGATCGACGCCTTCGGCGGGCTCGCGACCCGGATGCCGGTCTACGCGACGGTGATGATGCTGTTCACGCTCGCCAATGTCGGCCTGCCGGGCACCAGCGGATTCGTCGGCGAGTTCCTGACCATGGTCGGCGTCTTCCAGGTCTCGACCTGGACCGCGTTCGGCGCCGCGACCGGCGTGGTCCTCAGCGCGGCCTACGCGCTCTGGATGTACCGCCGGGTCGTGTTCGGGGACCTGATCAAGCAGAGCCTGCAGTCGATCACCGACATGGACCGGCGCGAGATCGCGGTGTTCGCGCCGCTCGTCTTCTTCACGATCCTGCTCGGCGTCTACCCGACGCTGGCGACCGACCTGTTCAGCCCGACCGTCGAGGCGCTGATCGAGGACTACCAGGCGTCGCTCGAGGCGGTCTCGCCCGAGTTCGCCGAGCGCTGAGGGGCCAGGGGGAACCGCATGACCGGCGACTACGCAATCGTCCTGCCCGAGATCGCCATGGCGGTCAGCGCCATGGCGCTCCTGATGTTCGGCGCCTTCTTCGGGGGCGAGCGGCAGACCGGCCGCATCCTCTGGGCCTCGGCCATCCTGATGGTTCTGGTCGGCATCTTCGTCGCGACCTTCGGCGGCGAGGCCGAGGCCTTCGGCGGCAGCTTCGTGGTCGACGGCTATTCCCGCTTCGCCAAGGTGCTGATCCTGTTCTCCTCGGCGCTGATCCTGCTGCTCGGCGAGGGCTACATGCGCCGGCGCGAGATCCTGAGCTTCGAGTTTCCCGTGCTCATCGTGCTGGCGACGCTCGGCATGATGATGATGGTCTCGGCCGGCGGGCTGATCGCGCTCTACATGGGGCTCGAGCTGCAGTCGCTCGCGCTCTACGTGGTCGCGAGCTTCAACCGCGACAGCGTGCGCTCGACCGAGGCGGGGCTCAAGTACTTCGTCCTCGGCGCGCTGTCGTCGGGCATGCTGCTTTACGGCGCGTCGCTTATCTACGGCTACACCGGCTCGGTCGACTTCGCGGTGATCTCGGCGACCATCGAGGCCGAGGGCGTGTCGCTGGGGCTCACCTTCGGCCTCGTCTTCGTCTGCGTGGCGCTCGCCTTCAAGCTGTCGCTGGCGCCGTTCCACATGTGGACGCCCGACGTCTACGAGGGCGCGCCGACGCCGGTCACCGCCTTCTTCGCGACCGCGCCCAAGGTCGCGGCCGGGGCGCTCTTCGCCCGCGTGCTGTTCGAGGGCTTCGGCCCCGCCGTCTCCGACTGGCAGCAGATCCTGGTCTTCGTCTCGATCGCCTCGATGTTCCTCGGCTCGGTCGCGGCGATCGGGCAGTCGAACCTGAAGCGGCTGATGGCCTATTCCTCGATCGGCCACATGGGCTTCGGCCTGGTCGGGCTCGCGGCGGGGACCGCGGACGGGGCGGCCGCGTTCCTGCTCTATCTCTCGATCTACGTTGTCATGAACGCCGGGGTGTTCGCGTTCATCCTGACCATGGAGCGCGACGGCCAGCCGGTCGCCAGGGTCGCCGACCTCTCGGGCCTGTCGCACCGGCGGCCGGGATCGGCCATGGCGCTGGCGATCCTGATGTTCTCGCTCGCCGGCCTGCCGCCGATGATCGGCTTCTTCGCCAAGTTCTTCGCGTTCAAGGCGGCGGTCGACGCAGGGCTCGCGCCGCTCGCGATCGCGGGCGTGCTCGCCTCGGTGATCGCGGCCTACTACTACCTGAACATCATCCGCGTCATGTATCTGGCCGAGGCCGACCGCACGCTCGAGATCCGCTCGAGCTTCCTCCATTCGGCCACGCTCGGCCTCTCGGCCCTCGTGATGTCGCTCGGCTGGCTGCCGATGCTGGGCGGCTTCGGCGTGACCGAGCTGACCGCCGCGGCCGCACAGTCGCTGCTCCGCTGACGCCTCCGGTTCCTTCCCCGTCTCCCGGGGCGGAGCGTTCCCGCGCCGATCCCCTGCCCGGACGAGCGGGAGAGGCCGGGCCTGCCTCCCCCCTGGCCCCCCTCCGGGGCGGAGGGGGGGACGCCCGGCCGCGCCGCATGCGCCCCCCTCGCCCCGTGGGAGAGGGGTCGGGGGAGAGGGCGGCGTGACGCTGCCGCAGGTCGTGCTGCTCGACGAGGTCGACTCGACCAATGCCGAGGCGCGGCGGCGGGCGCCGGTGGTGCGTCCCCTCTGGATCGCGGCGCGCCGGCAGACGGCGGCGCGCGGGCGCGAGGGGCGGCGGTGGGAGTCGCCTGCCGGCAACCTCGCGGCGACGCTGCTGCTGCCGCGGGACGACCCGCCGGCGGCGCTGGCGCTGCTCTCGTGCCACGCCGGCCTGGCGGTGGCGGAGCTGCTCGAGCACCTCGCGCCGGGCGCGGAGGTGCGGCTCAAATGGCCGAACGACGCGCTCCTGAACGGCGCCAAGGCCGCGGGCATCCTGCTCGAGAGCTTCGGCGGCCGCCCGACCCAGCTCGCCATCGGCATCGGCGTCAACCTCGCCCACTCCCCGCCCGCGGCCGAGGCGCGCTGGCGCCCGACCTCGGTCGCGGCCGAGACGGGCAGCGCGCCGAACCCGGACGCGGCGCTGGGCGTTCTGGCCGAGCGCCTCGACCGCTGGCTCCGCCTCGACGCGGCGGAGGGCTTCGCGCCTGTCCGCGCCGCCTGGCTCGCCCGCGCCGCGCGGCGCGGACAGCCGATCGAGGCGCGCCTGCCCGGCAGGACCCTGACCGGCCGCTTCGAGGATGTGGACACGGACGGCGCGCTCGTTCTAGGAACCGCCGACGGGCGGCGCCGGATCGCCGCGGCCGACATCTTCTTCCCCGACTAGGCGGTCCCCCATGCTCCTTGCCATCGACGTCGGCAACACCAACACGGTCTTCGCCATCCACGATGGCGAAAGGTTCCTGGCCGAGTGGCGCTGCAATACCGAGAGCGTGCGCACGGCCGACCAGTACTTCGTCTGGCTCTCCGAGCTCATGCACCACTTCGGCCACGACATCGGCGCGATCCGCGAGGTCGTGATCTCGAACACGGCGCCGGACGTGCTGTTCAACCTGCGCGTCCTCTGCGACCGTTATTTCCAGACCCGCCCCCTCGTCGTCGGCAAGCCCGAATGCCGCCTGCCGGTCGAGGTGCGGGTGGACCCGAACACGCTCGTCGGGCCTGACCGCCTGGTCAACACGGTCGCGGCCTACGAGCGCTATGGCGGCGAGATCATCATCGTCGACTTCGGCACCGCCACGACCCTCGACGTCGTCGCCGAGGACGGCGCCTATATCGGCGGCGCCATCGCGCCGGGCATCAACCTGTCGCTCGACGCGCTCCACCGCGCCGCCGCGCACCTGCCGCGGATCGACGTGACGATGCCGCCGCACGTTCTGGGGCGCAACACGGTCCACTGCATGCAGACGGGCATCTACTGGGGCTATGTCGGGCTGATCGAGGGGATCGCGAGCCGGATCGCGGCCGAGCGGGGCAGGCCGATGCGCCTGATCGCGACCGGCGGCCTGTCGCCCCTCTTCGCGCGCGGCTCGGACATGATCGAGGCGGTCGACCCCGACCTCACCATGCGCGGGCTGGTCCTGATCCACCGCTACAACAAAGGCGAAGAAGCATGAGCCAGAAGACCGGACCACTGGTCTACTGCGCCCTCGGCGGCGCCGGCGAGATCGGCATGAACTGCTACATGTACGGCCTCGGCGACGCCCGCGCCCGGCGCTGGATCATGGTCGACCTCGGCATCGGCTTCGGCGACATGGAGACGGCGCCCGGGGTCGAGCTGGTGCTGCCCGACATCTCGTTCGCGGTCGAGGAGCGCGACAGCCTCGAAGGGATTTTTATCACCCACGCGCACGAGGACCATATCGGCGCGATCCCGCATCTCTGGCGGAAGCTCAAGCTGCCGATCCATGCCCGCCCGTTCACCGCCGAGGTCATCCGGCGAAAGATGCACGACGCGGGGCTGGACCCGTTCCTCATCAAGACGGTCGAGACGGGCGAGCGCGTCGCCGCCGGCCCGTTCGAGGTCGAGTTCCTGCCGACCACGCACTCGATCCCCGAGGCGTCGATGCTGGCGATCCGGACCGGCCACGGCACGATCGTCCACACCGGCGACTTCAAGACCGACCGCGACCCGCAGATAGGCCCGCCGTTCGACCTGGCCGCGCTCGAGCGCCTGGGGGACGAGGGCGTGCTGGCGCTGATGTGCGACTCAACCAACGTCTTCGCCGCGGGCGAGGGCGGGTCGGAAGCCGACGTGGTGCAGACCCTCGCGCGGCTGATCGCGAAGCAGCCGAAGGCGGTCGCGGCGACGACGTTCGCCTCGAACATCGTGCGCCTCCGGACGCTCGCCCGCGCGGCGGAGGCGGCCGGGCGATCGGTCGTCGTCGCCGGCCGCGCGATGCAGCGCATGATCCAGATCGGGACCGAGACCGGGATCGTCAGCGACTTCCCGCCGATCCTGCGCGATTCCCAGGCGGACGACATCCCGCGCGAGAACCTGTTCTACCTCGTCTCCGGCAGCCAGGCGGAGAACCGGGCGGCGCTCGCCCGGATCGCCGGCGGCAGCCACCCGACGGTCGAGCTGAAGCCCGACGACACGGTGCTGTTCTCGTCGAAGAACATTCCCGGCAACGAGGCCGGGATCGCGCGGCTGCAGAACCGGCTGTCCGAGCAGGGGATCCGCGTGATCGACTCGGACATGGAGCGGATCCACGTCTCGGGCCACGCGCGGCGCGAGGACCTGCGGGCCGTGACCCAGGCGCTCCGCCCGAGCGTTGCGGTGCCGATCCACGGCGAGCACCGCCACCTGGTCGAGCACGCGAGCGCGGCGCTCGGCTGGGGCGTGCCGCACACGACGATCGCGCCGAACGGGGCGGTCGTGCGGCTCGACGGCGACGTGCCGGGGGTCGTCGAGCACGTCGAGACGGGGCGCATATTCCTCGACGGCACCGCGCATGTCGGCTCTCATGACGGCGTGATCCGCGAGCGGCTGCGCATGGCGCGCCTCGGCCACGTGATCGTCTCCGTGATCGTGGACGAGGAAGGCGACCTGCTGGCCGATCCGGACGTGCGCTGCCTCGGCGCGCCCAAGGACGGCGAGGGCTGGCCCGCGCCGCTCGAGGAGATGATCGCCCAGTCGGTGGACGACGCGATCGAGGACACGCCGCGCAAGAACCGGCGCACCGACGGCCCGCTCGAGGAGCTGATCCTGCGCGCGGCCCGGCGCATCACCGGTCGCTACTGGGGCAAGAAGCCGGTCACGACGGTGATGATCGCGCGGCTCGAGGAGTAGCGGCCCTCAGGCCGCCTGACTGCTGCTTTCAGAGTCGTCGTCGTCCTCGGCGGCCTCGCTCTGCCCGCTCGCGGTCGTGCGGACCGAGCGGAGCAGGAAGGCGGGCACGTGGTCGCCCATGCCGACGACCTCGCCGCCGCGCGCCGGCCGGTCCTGCCGGCCGCGGCCGCGGCCCTCGCCGCGCCTCGGGCGCCGCTCCGGCTTCGGCTCCGC
>DATKCY010000085.1:0-3633 GCA_035512995.1 Thermohalobaculum sp. | reverse complement strand
CCATTATCTTGCAGACGGGCGGGTCGGCGTTCGGCGAGATCTCGACGAGGTCGAGGCCGACCTCCTCCGCCATCTCGACCCCTCGGGCGGGGGAGACGACCCCGATCATGTCGCCGTCGTGGTCGATCAGCCGGATCTGGGGCGCGCGAATCGCGCCGTTGACGCGCGGACCCGTGTCTCGGGTCGGCGGCGCGTGATGCGGTCTTCTGGCTATGGGGTCCTCTCCTGTTCTGCGCCGCCCGGGGCGGCTGGCAACGATGACGAAGCCCCGCCGTGCCGGGCGAGGCTCGCGAGACCCTGCAATATACTGCCGCCGCGGGCCAGCGAAAAGGTCCTGGCCGGTCCCCGCGGTCGAAACGGTTGCATGGGAGGGAACCCGCAACTGTTCCGCGCGTTAACTGCGCGGGTAGCGCGTCGGAGCACCAGGCTGCGGCGCGCCCTTGGGTCCGCGAGAAGGAGAGTTCCGATGATGATCAGGACAAAGACGGCGACTGCTGCGATCGCGCTTCTGCTTGGCGCGGGCGCCCTCCCCTATGCCGCGACGGCGCAGAGCGACAGCGAGCAGATCGAGGTCGAGGTGCAGGAGGTCGAGGCGACCGAGCCGGCGGCCGAGGAGACCGGCGAGGCGGTCGAGGAGACCGCCGAGGAGACTGGCGAGGCGGCCGAGGAGACCGGCGAGGCGGTCGAGGAGGCGGCCGAGGAGACCGGCGAGGCGGTCGAGGAGACTGCCGAGGAGACCGGCGAGGCGGTCGAGGAGACCGCAGAGGGTGCCGAGGAGGCGGCCGAGGAGACCGGCGAGGCGGTCGAGGAGACTGCCGAGGAGAGCGAGGATCTCGACGAGACGCAGAAGCAGGAGCTCGAGCAGGCGGCCGCCGAGGGCAAGCCCGTTCCGCCCCCCGAGTTGATCATCGGCGTGCAGAAGGAGGGCCAGTGGCTCTCGAGCGAGATGATCGGCCGCGAGATCACCAACCAGGACGACGAGGGCATCGGTGACATCAGCGGCATCCTGTTTGCCGAGGACGGTCCGAAAGGCGTGATCATCGACGTCGGCGGCTTTCTCGGTCTCGGCGCGAAGGAAGTCGCGCTCAAGTGGGAGGAGCTCCAGATGACCCCTGAGGCGGTCATCGTCAACGCGACCGAGGAGCAGCTCGAGAACGCGCCCGAGTTCATGACCCTGGCGGAAAAGCAGGCCGAGGCCCAGGCGCTCGCCGAGCAGGAGCAGCTCGAGGCCGAGCAGGCCGCGACCGCCGCGCAGGAGGGCCAGGCCGCGCCTGCCGCCGACCAGACCGCGCAGGAGAGCGAGACCATCGAGCCGGCCACGACCGACGAGGCCGTGGAGAGCGAGGGCGAGGTCGAGGTCGAGACCCAGAACTGATCCGGCCCACGCCGCGACATCGGGCGCCGCCTCCCGCCGGGGAGGCGGCGTCTTTCTATGCCGGGCCCGTGGCTCCGGAGGCGCTCCGCTGCTCCTTCAGCCGCTTGGCCGCCGCCGCGAAGCCGCCGCCGGCGGCGTCGATGAAGTGCACGTGCTCCGAGCGCTCGAGGCTGAAGACGAGGCAGGTCATCAGCGCCTGCTCCGCCCGGTGGAGGCCGTAGAAGAGGCGGCCCTCGGCGTGCGCCGCGGCCAGCGCCTCCTCGATCCGGTCGACCTCGGCCGGCGTCACGTCGAGCACGACGCGCAGCGCGTCGTCGAACTTCCGGAAATCGGTCTGGCGCTTCAGCTCGGCGCGGTAGCGCGGCTGGTCGTAGGGGCCGATCCGGAGGCCCCGCCGCTCGGCCAGCCATTGCAGCGCCGCGGTCGCGAGCGCGTGCGCCCAGGCGGCGGCGCGGCGGCCGCCCCGGATCGCGACCTCGTGCACGAGCCCGGTCGGCGGAAAGCGGAAGCGGAGCGTCGCGTCGGCGACCGGCGCGTGCCCGGCGAGCGGGCCGCCCAGGACCGCCGCGAGCGTCCGCAGCGTCGCCTCCAGCACCGGCCCGGCCTCCACCCCCGGGCGCGGCTCGACGATCAGCGCGATCATCGCGCCGTGCCTGGGGCGGAGCGGCTCCCACCGGCAGGAGAGGCCCTCGAGGTCGGGCGCCTCCGCCTCCCCGGGCTCCGCCAGCACGTCCCGGTCGCCGGCCGCGTCCTTCATGATCCGGTCGGCGCGCGCGAGCCCGCCGCCGGCGAACATGGCGAGCGCGTTGCCGGGCGAGAGGCGGAGCTTGCCGACCGCGACGTCCAGCCCCTCGGCGCGGATGCGCGCGACCGGGATCGCGGCCGCGCGGAGCGGCAGGCCGAACTCGGCCGCCGCCAGGCGCTGGAGCCGGCCGATCGCCGCCACCGCGTCGGCGCGGAGCCGCCCGGGCACCAGCACCGCGCCGCCGTCGCCGCCGAAGACGTAGGGCAGGTCGAGCCCGCGCGCCGCGTTCAGGATCGCCGTGATGACGGCGGCGCCGACCATGTTGACCTCCTTGTAGCGCCCGGCCTCGATCGCGGGCGTCGAGTCGGCGATGTCGGCGGTGACGATCACCCAGTCCCGGGGCACCGGCCGGTAGGCGGCGGCCGCGGTGAACGCCTCGAAGGCGTCGACCTCCGGCAGCGCCGCGTAGAAGCCGTCGCCCGAGGCGGTGTCGGAGGGCCCGGTCAGGCGCCTATTCCATCAGCCGCGGCCCGGCCGGCATCATCAGCACGGTCGGCCGCGCGGGCAGGGTCGCGAGCGAGACCGTCAGGACCGGGCCGTCGTGGGTCTCGAACGCGAACTCGGGCGCGAGGCCTTGGACGAAGCGCTCCATGCCCGCCTGGCTGAAGGCGTGCATCGGCAGCACGAGGCGGGCCTTCAGGCGCTGGAGGGTCTCCACCATCTCCTCGATCGAGAGGGTCCAGGAGCCGTCGACCGGGGCCATCACGACGTCGAGCTGGCCAATCAGGGCGAACTGCTCCTCGGACGGCACGTGGTGCAGGTGGCCGAGATGGCCGAGGCACATGTCGGCGACCTCGAAGACGAAGATCGAGTTCGCGTCGCGCTCCGGCTCCGGCCAGCCGCGGATGTCGGTGGTGACGTTGCGGATCACGACGTCGGCGAGCTTCAGCCGGTGCTCGGCCGGGGTCGCGGGGTCCGGGCCCCAGCCCGGCAGCACGTGCTCGATCCCGGGGTCGGGCGTGGTCGTGAAATGCGTGGTGTGCGCCTTGTTCATGGTCACGACCGTCGGCGGGGCGCCGCCGCCGTGGTTGCCGTAGTAGTCGGTGACGATCGAGACGCCGGCTTGCGTTTCGATCAGGAAGGACGAGTGGCCGAGATAGGTGACGCGCACCTCCTCCCCGTCCTCGGCGAGGAGGACGCCGTCGAGGGCTGCGTAGCGCACGCCCGGCACCCTTTCGACGAAGGCGTAGCACTGCGAGGCGAGGGCTGCCGCCGGCGCGAGCAGCACGGCGGCGAGGCAGGCAAGGAGGCGGAGCATCGGGCAGCCCTCCGGCGGTCTGGCGTTCGGAGCAGGCTACACGAGGCCGGGGATTCGCGAAGGCCCGCCGCGATCACATCTGTGACGGTCGGGGCGTGCAAAGGGGGGGATGAAGAAGAAGCTTGCACGCGTGCAAAGGGGATCAAGTCATTGATTCGTAGTTGAATTAAATAACTGTTCACCATGCAAGCGACC
>DATKCY010000084.1:0-2912 GCA_035512995.1 Thermohalobaculum sp. | reverse complement strand
CCCGCCGGTGGAAGGGCCGCGCCGCTTTCGGCGCCGGGCGCGATCGGCTAGAGAGGGCGCGCGAGCGGGGCAGGGGGTGGCGCAGCGTGGCCACGGCGTCGAGAGGCAAGGGCCGCGGAGCGGCGAACGGCACGGCGAAATCCGGGGCCAGGTCCCTCGGGGCGAAGGCCGGGCGGGCGCCGGCCGAGCCGCGGCGCGGACTGACCTGGTTCGCGCTGACCGCGGCGGTCGTCGGCGGCGTGCTCGCGCTCCGCCTCGGCGTCAACGCGCTCGGCCTCAACCCGGTGCATTTCGACGAGGCGCAGTACTGGGCTTACGGGCAGGAGCTCGACTGGGGCTACTTCTCGAAGCCGCCGCTGGTCGCGGCCGCGATCCGCGCCACCACCGACGCCTTCGGCGACACGCTGTTCGGCCTCCGCCTGTCGGCACCGCTCGCGCACGCGCTGGTCGCCTGGATGATCTTCCTGACGGGCGCGCGGCTCTGGGACGGGCGCACGGGCTTCTGGGCGGCGGCCGGCTACACGCTGGCGCCGGGCGTCGCCTTCTCCTCGATGCTGGCGACCACCGACCCGCTGCTGATGGCCGCCTGGGCCGTTGCGCTCTACACGATGGTCCGCGGGCTCGGCGGCGGTGGAGCCGGCTGGTGGATCGCCTGCGGCGCCGCCATCGGGCTCGGGCTCCTCGCGAAATACACGATGGCGGCGATGCCGCTCGCGGCGCTGGTCTTCCTCGCCTTCGCGCCGGAGGCCGAGCGGCGGGACTGGCGCGGCGTCGCCATCGCCTGCGGCGTGGGCCTGCTGGTGTTCGCGCCGAACATCGCGTGGAACGCGGCCCACGGCTTCGCGACGATCGCCCACGTGGCCGAGGACGCCGACCCGGGGCAGGGCTACCTCAATCCGGGCGAGCTCGCCGCCTTCGCCGGCGCCCAGCTCGCGGTGATCGGGCCGCCCTTCTTCCTCGCGCTCTTCCCCGCGCTCCTCGCCCGCAGCGACTGGCGGCGCGACTGGGGCATGCGCCTTCTGCTCTGGCAGTGCTGGCTGCTGCTCGGCGCGATGATCGCGCTCTCGCTGGTCACGCGCGCCAACGGCAACTGGGCGGCGCCGGCCTATGTCGCGGGCGCGCTCGTCGCCGCGCGCTGGCTGCTGCGCTCCGGCTGGCGCGGCTGGCTGACGGCGCAGATCGCGATCGGCGCCTCCGTGGCGGTGGTGCTCTGGAGCGCGGCCGCCCTCTACGCGGCGCGCCCGGGCGCGCTTCCGGCCGTCGCCGACCCGTTCCGCAAGGCCCGGCTCGGCCCCGCCTTCTGCGCCCTCGCGCTCGACGCGATGGAGGCCGAGGGCGCGGACGTCCTGCTCTCGCAGAGCCGCCACCGGCTGTCGGAGTGCATGTTCGCCGGCGACCTCGGCTGGGATGCGATCGCCGTCTGGAACCCCGACCTCGAGCCCGCGAACCATCACGAGCTGGTCAGCACGCTCCGCGCCGGCGACGAGCGGCGGATGATCCTGGCGGTGACCGGCGATGCGGCCGCTATAGCGGGGCGGTTCGACCGGCAGCGCCGGATCGACGGGGGCGAGATCGCCACGCACCGCGACCGAGCTATTCCCTATCGTCTGTGGGTCGTGCAGGGGTTCCGGGGCTATGATGGCGGATGACACGAGCGACGGGGCCGGGGGCGGCGCCGCCGGGCTTGCCTTCATGCCCGACCTGATGTCGGACTTCGAGCTGATCCACCGCGCGAGCCGCGACGAGCCGTTCCCGCCGGCCCGCGTCCGGCGCGACCGGATCGGGCGCCTGGTCGACATGACCGAGCAGGCCGAGGAGCGGATCGCCGACGCGATCGACGCCGACTATGGCGGGCGGTCGCGGTTCGAGACCAAGCTGGCGGAGATCTCGTCGGTCATCGCGGCGGGCGCCCATGCGCGCCGGCGGGTGGCCGGCTGGATGAAGACCCGGCCCGCGCGCACCGAGGTCCATTTCCGGCCGATGACCAACAGCGTGCTGCCGCAGCCGCTCGGCGTGGTCGGCGTGCTCTCGCCGTGGAACTATCCGTGGCACCTGGCCGTCGCGCCGCTGATCGGCATCTTCGCCGCCGGCAACCGCGCGATGGTGAAGCCGTCCGAGCACACGCCCGCGACCTCGGCGCTCTTGGCCGAGCTCGCCGAGCGGAACTTCTCGCCCGACGAGCTGACGGTCGTCCGGGGCGGCGCCGACACCGCGGCGGCGTTCTCGCGGCTGCCGTTCGATCACCTGCTCTTCACCGGCTCGGCGGAGGTCGGCGCCAGGGTCGCGGCCGCCGCGGCCGAGCGCCACGTGCCGGTGACGCTCGAGCTCGGCGGCAAGTGCCCGGCGATCGTCGACCGCTCGGCCGACCTCGACCAGGCGGCGGCGCAGATCGCCTGGGGCAAGTGGCTGAACGCCGGGCAGACCTGCTTCGCGCCCGACCACGTGCTGGTGCCCGAGGACCTGCTGGCGCCGCTCGTGCAGCGCATCGCCGCGAAGGTGGCCGAGTTCTATCCGGCCTCGCGCATCGAGCGCGACTACACCGCGATCCTCGGCGCGGAGCGCTACGCCCGCCTCGCCGAGATGCTGCAGCAGGCCAAGGACGAGGGCGCCGGCATCGTCCGCCCGCTCGGCCCCGACCGGGGCTTACGCATGATGCCCGCGATCGTCACCGACCCGCCCGAGCACCTGGGCATGATGCAGGAGGAGATCTTCGGCCCGATCCTGCCGGTCGTCCGCTGCCACGACATCGAGGCGGCGATCGCCCGCCTTTCGGCCCGGCCGCGCCCGCTCGCGCTCTACTGGTTCGGCACCGACCGCACGGCGGAAGCGCAGATCGCGCGCGAGACCTGGGCCGGCGGGCTCAGCATCAACACCTGCGTGCTGCAGATCGCGCAGGAGGACCTGCCGTTCGG
>DATKCY010000083.1:0-3204 GCA_035512995.1 Thermohalobaculum sp. | reverse complement strand
GACCAGTGGCCGCTGCCGTAGTAGGCCTCCGACGAGAGCGCGAAGAGCCGGCCGTACACATCGGGGTCGAGCTTGACGCGCCCGTCGGGCGAGCGGCCGTCGCGCCAGCGGGCGAGCGCGTCCTGCGCCGCCGCCTCGACCTCCTCGCGGCGCCGCGCGACGGCGCGCTGCGACGCCTCGACCGGGCGGAGCAGCCGCGTCGAGCCGCGCCGCTCGCGCAGCACGTCCTGGAGACTCTTCTTGCCGCCGTTCGCGCTCATCTCCCTGACGGTACTGATTAGGCTGCGGCGATGGAAGTCCGCCGCCTCGGCACGTCCGCCCTCGACGTCACCGTCGTCGGCCTCGGCTGCAACAACTTCGGCGGCCGGATCGACGAGAACGCCTCTCGCGCGGTGATCGACGCGGCGCTCGACGCGGGCGTCACCTTCTTCGACACCGCCGACGTCTACGGCAACCGCGGCGGTAGCGAGGAGATCATCGGCCGCGCGCTCGAGGGGCGGCGCGACCGGGTCGTCTTGGCGACGAAGTTCGGCCACGACCTCGGCGACGGCGAGACGGCGCTCGGCGCGCGGCCGTACATCCGCAAGGCGGTCGAGGCGTCGCTGCGCCGGCTCCGCACCGACCGGATCGACCTCTACCAGTACCACCGCCCCGACGGCGTGACGCCGCTCGAGGAGACGCTCGAGGCGCTGCACGAGCTCGTGCAGGAGGGCACCGTGCGCGCGATCGGCTCCTCCAACTTCACCGCGCAGATGGTCGAGGACGCGCATGCGGTCGCCGCCGAGCGCGGCCTGACCCCGTTCGTCTCCGAGCAGAGCGAGTACTCCTGGCTGAAGCGCGGGGCCGAGGACGAGCTGCTACCGGCGTGCGAGCGGCTCGGGGTCGGCTTCATCCCGTACTTCCCGCTCGCGAGCGGCATCCTCACCGGCAAGTACGCCCGCGGCGCGCCCGCCCCGGAGGACACGCGCCTGCACGGGCGCGAGATCGAGGAGCAGCACTTCGATGCGGTCGAGCGGCTCGAGGCCTTCGCACGCGAGCAGGGCGTCTCGCTCCTCGACGTCGCGATCGGCGGGCTCGCCGCCGTTCCGGGCGTGGCCTCGGTGATCGCCGGCGCGACGAAGCCCGAGCAGGTGCTCGCGAATGCGGCGGCGGGAGCATGGGAGCCGGACGCCGACACCCTCGCCGAGCTGCTGGCGTTGCCGCGGTGATCGCCGAGGTCGCCGCCGCCGCGCTGATCTGTCTCGATCCCGGGCACGGGACAGCGCCCGAGGTCGGCCGGCAGGTGGAGCCGATCGGGCCGGGATCGCGCGAGCTGAAGGTGAAGGACCCGGGCGGCGCGGCAGGGGAGGCGCCCGTCGCGCTCGCGATCGCCCGGCGGGCGCGCGCAGCCCTGCTCGCCCGCGGCTACCGGGTCGCGATGACCCGGGACGGCACGGGCTACCGCGGCGGCAACCGCGAGCGCGCCCGGTTCTGCAACGCGCGCGGCGCGGCGCTGATGATCCGCATCCACGCGGACGGCTCCACCGACCCCTCGGTGCGCGGGATCTCGACGCTCGTGCCGGCGCTGCGCCGCGGCTGGACGAGCGACGTCCACGCGCCGAGCAGGCGGGCCGGCAGGCTCCTGCAGGCCGAGCTCGTGCGGGCGACGGGCGCCCGCGACCTCGGCGTGGTCGAGCGGGGCGACCTGACGGGGTTCAACTGGGCCGACGTGCCGGTCGTGCTCGTCGAGACCGGCTTCATGTCGAACCGGCGCGAGGCGGCGCTGCTCCGCTCAGCGACCTACGAGCAGCGGCTGGCCGGCGCGCTCGCGCGCGCGACTCAGCGCTTCGTCCGGCCCTAGCTGCTAGGTCTCCCAGGGATCGGCGGCCGGCTCGGCCGGGCGCCGCCGGCGCAGGCCCAACCGTCGCCGCGGCTGCTCCTGCTCGTCGGCCTGCTCCTCCGGTTCCGGCTCCTCGGGATCTGCGGGGAGCTTCGCGACGATCGTCGCCGACTCCGGGTCGGGGCCCTCGGCGACTACCGTCGCCTCGACGACCGGCATCGCCCACGGCCCGGTGGTCTCCGCGACGCCCTCGGGTGTGAGCGGGGGCGCGATCTCGTCGAGGCGCCAGCGCGCCCTCTTCGCGGCCGCGGCCCACTCGGCGAGCGCGACGAGGCCCCAGGCGACGGCCATCACCAGCGCGATCCACGCCGCGGACAGGTCGGCGAGGCCGGCGAAGAGGGCGACGGCGAGCAGGAATGTTGCCTCCACGGCCAGCCGCGGCAAGGTGAGGCCGCGCGCGAGCGGGGGCGGCACCGCGGCCACCCAGTCGGGCGAGGGATGCGCGACCGGGTCGGCCGGCCAGCGCTCGTCGTCGAGGAGGGGCGGCGCGGTCCGCTCGGCGCGGAGCGAGCGCAGCTCGTCGCGCAGCTCGCCGGCGACCGTCTCCAGCTCGCGCACGCGCTCGGAGAAGGCGGCGAACGCCTCCTCGACCCGGGCGGTGTCGTAGCCCTCGTCAGTGTGCGGCAGATCGCGGGTCCTCGGCTGCTTGCTCATCTCCCCAAGTATGCCGCCACGCCGAAGAAGCCTGCTCAGATGGGCTTTCTGCCGACCCCGGCGGCGAGTTCGGCTCCGCGGTCGCCCGGCCGCAGCGGCGGCGTCCTATCGCCCGCGCGGGCGGCCGGCCCCTCGAGCAGGCTCGTGCCTACGTTCCCCGTTGCACCGACGACGACTCCGCATCGGTGTCGACGTGCCCCGCCGGGCCGGACGCTACTCGCCCGGAGGGCGGTGCATCTCGCCGAGCGCCTGCTCCGCCTGCTCGTGGATCGCCCGGCGCCGTTCCTCGAGCGAGCGGGGCGGCTCCGCCTTTTCGAGCGGCTGCCCCTCGGCGGCGTCGAACTCGTCGCGGTCGTCCGCGGCCGTCCGCGCCTCCTCGAGCTTCGCCCGCAGCTCGGCGGCATGGTCGAGCTCGTGGCTCTGAGCCGCCTTGTCGCGGCGGAGGCGAAGCAGGGCGGCGAGGCCGAGCGCGCCCACGAGCCATGCGAGTCCCCGCTTCACCCCGCCGATGCTACTCTAGGGCCGCTTCCTGCCTCGTCATCGCGTGCGCCGTTCCCGCGCCCGCTCGCCGTCGAGGCCGCCTAAGACCAGAGGAAGCCCTGACGGAAGGAGACCGGGAACGTGATCGACTACGAGATTCTGCTCATGCTGGACCCCGACCTGCCCGAGGA
>DATKCY010000082.1:0-5069 GCA_035512995.1 Thermohalobaculum sp. | reverse complement strand
TCTCGCAGATCTCGGCGGCGCGGCGGACGAGCGCGGCGTTCGACGGCGCCAGCGTCTGGCGGTCGAGCCTGACGTTGTCCTCGAGCCCCGTGCGGATGTGCCCGCCCGCGGCGGCGCACCAGTCGTTCAGCACGACCTGGCCGGCGCCGACGCCGGCGCCGCACCACTCGGCGTCGGGCGCCAGGCGCCTGAGCGTCGCGACGTAGAAGTCGAAGACCGCGCGGTCGACCGGCATGGCGTTCTTCACCCCCATGACGAACTGGACGTAGAGCGGCGCCACCAGCCGGCCGTCCTCGGCCATCCGCGCCGCCTGGAAGATGTGACTGAGGTCGAAGGCCTCGATCTCGGGCTTGACGCCGTGGGTCTTCATCTCGGCCGCGAGCCAGTCGACCAGCTCGGGGCTGTTCTCGTAGACCCGGGTCGGGAAGTTGTTCGAGCCGACGGTCAGCGAGGCCATGTCGGGCCTGAGCGGCAGCATGCCGCCGCGCTCGGCTCCCGAGCCCGAGCGCCCGCCGGTCGAGAACTGGATGATCATGCCGGGGCAGTGGCGGCGCAGCCCCTCCTGCAGCCGCGCGAACTTCTCCGGGTCCGAGGTCGGGGTCTGGTCGTCGTTGCGGACGTGACAGTGGGCGATCGCGGCACCGGCCTCGAAAGCCTTCTGGGTCGACTGGACCTGCTCCTCGACCGTGATCGGCACGGCCGGGTTGTCCTCCTTGCGCGGCACCGAGCCGGTGATGGCGACGCAGATGATGCAGGGCTTTCCGGTCATGGGTCCTCCGTGTTCAGCGGGTGCCCGCCGCGGCCCGGACGAGCCCGGTCTCGCGCAGGAAGCCCGCGATCAGCTCCGCGGTCGCCTCAGGCGCCTCGACGCAGGGCAGGTGGCCCGCACCGTCGATGAGTTCGAAGCGGGCGTTCGGGATCATCTCCGCCGTGCCGCGCACGAGGTCGGGCGGCGTCGCGCCGTCCTCGGCTCCGGCGATCGCGAGCACCGGCAGCGCGATCGAAGGCGCGGCCGCGGTCAGGTCGGCGTCGCGGATCGCGGCTGCGAGGCGCGCGTAGCCCTCGGCCGGCGTGCGCTCGAGCATCGCGCGCCAGAGGCCGGCGGCCTCGCCCTCGCGGAAGGCGCGGGAGAACCAGCGCTCGAGGATGGCGTCCGAGATCGACGCGATGCCCTCCGTCTCGACCGCGTGGATGCGCGGGTTCCAGATCTCGTCCGAGCCGATCTTCGCCGCCGTGTCCATCAGGATCAGGACGGACACCAGCTCGGGCCGGCGCCCGACCAGGCTCTGCGCGATCAGTCCGCCGACCGACAGGCCGCACACCGCGGTGCCGCGGACGCCAAGTTCGTCGAGGAGCGCGGCGAGGTCGTCGGCCGCGTCCTCGATCCGCCAGGGGGCGGGCGGGGTCTCGCTCAGGCCGTGGCCGCGCGTGTCGTAGCGGATCGTCCGGAGGCCCTGCGGCAGCCGCGGCATGAGCGCCTCCCAGACCCGCAGGTCGGTTCCGAGCGAGTTCGAGAAGACCAGCGTCGGCGCGTCGCGCGGCCCTTCGTCGAGGACGTGCGTCAGCACGCCGTTCGCCCGGATCGCCTGCACGTCTTCCTCCCGCACCCCCGCGGTCCCCTCTGGCGGACGGCGGGCCACCCGCTCCGCGCCTGCCTTTCTCGCAGCTTCGAAGCCGGGAGTGAAGCCGGGACGTGCGGGGCCGCCGCGCCGCGGAGCGTCAGTCAGGGCGGGATCGCGGGTACGTGAGGGGCGTGCCGGACCGGCGCGCCGCGGGCGACGGAAGGAGGCGGGCGGGCGTTCAACCGGCATCGAACAACCTGTGCGGGAGACGGTGTGATGCAGAGTGGCGGGATTCTGGTCGTGGCCCTGTTGGGCCTTTCGCTGACGGCGTGCGGAACCAGCACGACCGACAGGGCGATCTCGGGCGCCGGGATCGGCGCGGGGCTCGGGGCCGCGGGCGCCGCGGTGGCGGACGGCAATGTCGGTCGCGCCGCGCTGATCGGCGGCGCGGTCGGGGCGGCGGCGGGCGCGTTCACGGACGCCGACACCGTCTATCTCGGCAGGCCGGTCTGGCGGCGCTACTGACCTGGACGCAGCCCCGGTCCGGTTGCCGGACCGGGGCGCCGTCCGGAGGCGCCGCTCCCGTAGTCTCTCCTTCCAGGCGCGCACGCGGCCGCTCCGGCGAAATCGTCTCCCCCTTCTCTGCCCGGCGCGCTAGAACGCGCCGAGGCCGCCGGAGCCCAGGGGGGACGATGTTCGAGAAGATCCTGATCGCCAATCGCGGCGAAATCGCCTGCCGCGTCATCAAGACCGCGCGGCGGATGGGGATCGCGACCGTCGCCGTCTACTCCGACGCCGACCGCAACGCCCTCCATGTCGAGATGGCGGACGAGGCGGTGCATGTGGGGCCAGCCCCGGCCGCCAAGTCCTACATCGCCATCGACAACATCATGCGCGCGATCCGCGAGACGGGGGCGGAGGCCGTGCATCCGGGCTATGGCTTCCTGTCCGAGCGCGCGGCCTTCGCGGAGGCGCTCGACGCGGCGGGGGTCACCTTCATCGGCCCGCCGAAGGGCGCGATCGAGGCGATGGGCGACAAGATCACCTCGAAGAAGCTCGCGGCCGAGGCCGGGGTCTCGACCGTGCCGGGCGCGACGGGCCTGATCGAGGACGCCGACGAGGCGGTCCGGATCGCCGGGGAAATCGGCTATCCAGTGATGATCAAGGCCAGCGCGGGGGGCGGCGGCAAGGGCATGCGCGTCGCCTGGAACGAGCGCGACGCGCGCGACGGCTTCCGCTCCTCGAGGAACGAGGCGGCGGCGAGCTTCGGCGACGACCGCATCTTCATCGAGAAGTTCGTGACCTCGCCCCGGCACATCGAGATCCAGGTGCTGGGAGACCGCCACGGGACCTGCCTCTACCTCGGCGAGCGCGAGTGCTCGATCCAGCGGCGGAACCAGAAGGTGATCGAGGAGGCGCCCTCGCCGTTCCTGGACGCCGCGACGCGGCGCGCGATGGGCGAGCAGGCGGTCGCCCTGGCGCGCGCGGTCGACTATCACTCCGCCGGCACGGTCGAGTTCATCGTCGACGGCGAGCGCAACTTCTATTTCCTCGAGATGAACACGCGCCTCCAGGTCGAGCACCCGGTGACCGAGCTCGTCACCGGCATCGACCTCGTCGAGCAGATGATCCGAGTCGCGGCCGGCGAGACGCTCGCGTTCGCGCAAGAGGACGTGACGCTCGACGGCTGGGCGGTCGAGAGCCGGATCTACGCCGAGGACCCCTATCGCGGCTTCCTGCCCTCGACCGGCAGGCTCGTGCGCTACCGCCCGCCGGCGTCCGCCAAGGGCGCCGAGCCGGGCGAGCGCCGGGCCGGGTCGGGCGGCATCGTGCGCAACGACACCGGCGTCTACGAGGGCGGCGAGATCAGCATGTTCTACGACCCGATGATCGCCAAGCTCTGCACCTGGGGGAGCGAGCGCGCGCACGCGATCGAGCTGATGCGCCGCGCGCTCGACCAGTTCCGGATCGAGGGGATCGGGCACAACATCCCGTTCCTGCAGGCGGTCATGGACCACCCGCGCTTCGTCGCGGGCGAGATCACGACCGGCTTCATCGCGGAGGAGTTTCCCGACGGGTTCTCGGGCGTCGAGCCGGCGCGCGAGACGGTCGAGCGGATCGCCTGCGTCGCGGCGGCGATGCACTGGCGCCACGAGACGCGCGACGTGCAGATCTCGGGCCGGATGGCGAACCACGAGCGAACCGTGACCGACTGCTGGCGCGTGCGGATCGACGGCACGGACCTCGACGTGCGGGTCGAGCCCGGCGAGGGCGACACCGTCGCCGTGCATCTGGGGGAGAGCGGACACTGGCGCCTCCACCTCGCCTACCGCCCCGGCGACGCGCTGGCGGTGGCCGGGTTCGCGGGGCCGGTCGCCGACCCGCTCGCCGACGGCGACGCGCTGGTGCTGCAGGTCGCGCGCACGACCCACGGCTTCCGCATCCGCTGGCGCGGCGCCGATCTCGACGTCGCGGTGCGCACGCCGAGGGCGGCGGAGCTCGCCGGGCGGATGCCTGAAAAACCGGAGGCCGACACCTCGAAGCTGCTGCTCTGCCCGATGCCGGGCGTGGTCGTCTCGATCGCGGCCGAGGAGGGACAGGAGATCGAGGCCGGCGAGGCGCTGGCCGTCGTCGAGGCGATGAAGATGGAGAACGTGCTCCGCGCCGAGCGCAAGGTCACGGTCGCGAAGATCCTCGTCGAGGCCGGGCAGAATCTCAGCGTCGACGACACGATCATGGAGTTCGAGTGATGCTGGAGGCACTGCTCCGGGCGCGCTACGGCAGCTCCGGCGGCGCCGCGGCGGAGGGCATCGGCGAGGCCGGGAAAGAGGCGATCGCCCGGCTCCTCGACCGCCGCGCCTGCCGCGCCTTCGCGGGCCGGCCGGTGCCGGAGGCGCTGGTCCGCCTGATCGCGGCCGCGGGGCTCGCGGCGCCGACCAAGAGCGACCTGCAGCAGGCCGACGTGATCTGGTGCCGCGACCGGGCGGTCCGCGCGGCGGTCCAGGAGGGAGCCGGAGAGTGGGTCGGGCAGGCGCCCGTGCTGCTCGTCGTCTGCGCCGACGGCGCGCGCTTCGCGGGGCTCTTCGAGGGCCGCGACTTTCCGAACGATCACTTCGACGCCGCCTTCAACGCCATCGTCGATGCGGCGATCGTGCTCGAGGGCATGGTCGCGGCTTCGGCGCTCGCCGGCCTCGGCACCTGCCCGGTCAGCGTGATCCGGAACCGCGCGCGGGCCGTGGCGGACGCCCTTGCGCTCCCCGACCGCGTGATCCCGGTCGCGGGACTGGCGCTCGGCTGGCAGGTCGAGCCCCGCGCCGCGATCAGCCCGCGCCTGGCCCTCGAGGCGACCTTCCACGTCGATCGCTATGACCGGACGGCGCAGGCGGCGGGCGTGGCCGACCTGGACCGCCGCCGCATCGCCGTGGCCCCCTATGCCAGCCAGCGGGCGCCGGAGCGGTTCGGCACCGCCGAGACCTACGGCTGGTCCGAGGACAAGCGGCGGCAGTA
>DATKCY010000081.1:0-14749 GCA_035512995.1 Thermohalobaculum sp. | reverse complement strand
GCGTGATACTCGGACAGGAGCGCGATCGTCTCGACCGGGTCGAGGCGCATCGACATCTCGCTGAAGCCGCGGAGGTCGACCATCAGCACCGCAGCCTCGCGCCGCGCGCCCGGCGCCTCGAGGTCGATGTCGGCGTCGCGGATCTGACCCGCGACCTCGGGCGCGAAGAAGCGCGACAGCTCGTCGGCCGCGTGCCGCTCGGCCGCCGCGGCGATCATCAGCCGCCGCGCGCGCGAGACCGCGACCGCCAGCACCGCCGTGACCATCCCGATCGCGAGCAGCTTGTCGACCTCGGCGCCGACCAGGATCGTCGCCGACATCATGTAGCCGGCCCAGTCGCGCGTGATCATGCCGGCGCCGTCGGCCAGGGCGTAGCCGACCAGCACCGTCCAGCCCACCATCGCCGCGACCCCGGTGACGACGACGAAGCTCGCTTCGAGCCGCATCGCGCGGAGCGCGATCAGGATGAAGACGTAGAGCATCGTCGGCGACTTCAGGTAGATCGCCGGCGGCATCCCGTACTGCAGGTGGAAGCTCCAGATCGTGATCATCAGCGTCGCGACGTCGACGACGATCGAGGCGATCAGGAACGGCCGCGTCAGCCGCCCGGTCGCGGCGAGCCAGAGGCGGATCCCGGTGAACACGGCGTAGACCGCGAGCACCACGGGCACCGGCTCGAACGGCACCGAGGGCGGGAAGGCCTTGGGCGTCAGCGCGTAGACCGAGCCGAAGAAGGCGATGGCGGCGAACTGCACGAGGCAGACGAGCACCTCGCTCGAGCGCTGGTTCTCCTCGATCGTGGCGCGGGTGCGCGGGCTCAGCCGCTCGGGCGGCGGCGGGCCGAAGACGAAGGCGTCGGCGCGGACGAGCACATCCGCGCGCTTCGCCGGCCCGGCGGGCGTCAGCCCGCGGGCGCTGTCGGAGGAGTCGCTGGCGGGCCGGTCGACGACGGTCATGGCGCGCTTCCTGTCGGGGCCGCCGGGACGGGGCCGCTCGCGCCACTCTAGCCGACCGCGCCGCTCCCGCGGCCTCAACAGTCGGAGAGCAGGCAGAAGGCCCCCCGCCCCTTGACCCGTCCAGCGCTTCGGCCGAGCCTCCCCCGTGATCGACGGAGGGCCGGAGCATGGGCGACCACTACGACGCGCTCGAGACGCGGGAGCCGGGCGAGCGCGAGGAGGTGCAGTTCGAGCAGCTCCGCAGCCTGCTCGCCTGGGCGCCGGATCAGGCCAGGGGCCTGGCCCAGCACCTCGATGGCATCGACGCGGGCGCGATCGGCGACCGCGCGGCGCTCGCCCGCCTGCCGGTGCTGCGCAAGGACGATCTGATCGAGCGGCAGCGGGCCGACCCGCCCTTCGGCGGCCTGACGACGCGTCCGCCCGCGGACTTCAGCAACCTCTTCCAGTCGCCGGGGCCGATCTACGAGCCCGGTCGCACCGACATCGCCGACTGGTGGCGCTTCGCCCGCGCGCTCCATGCCGCGCGCATTCGCGAGACCGACTTCGTGCTGAACGCCTTCGCCTATCACCTGACGCCGGCCGGACACATGCTCGAATCGGGCATCCGCGCGCTCGGCGCGACGGTGCTGGCGGGCGGCGTCGGCAACACCGAGGCGCAGGTCGCGGCGGCGGCGCACGTCGGCGTCACCGCCTATGTCGGCACGCCGGACTTCCTGAACGTGATGCTCGAGAAGGCCGAGGAGATCGGCGCCGACCTCCGCTCGATCGACAGGGCCTTCGTCTCGGGCGGGCCGCTGTTCCCGGCGCTCCGCGAGGGCTATGCCGCACGCGGCATCTCGTGCCTCCAGGGCTACGGCACCGCCGATCTCGGCCTCATCGCCTACGAGACCATGGGCGAGAGCGGGCCCAACCCCGGCATGGTCGTCGACGAGGGCGTGATCGTCGAGATCGTGCGCCCCGGCACCGGCGACCCGGTGCCCGACGGCGAGGTCGGCGAGGTGCTGGTGACCGCGCTCAACGAGGACTACCCGCTGATCCGCTTCGCCACCGGCGACATGTCGGCCGTCATCCCCGACCCGTCCCCCTGCGGACGGACGGCGATGCGGATCAAGGGATGGATGGGCCGCGCCGACCAGACGACCAAGGTGCGCGGCATGTTCGTCCGCCCGGGCCAGATCGCCGACGCGCTGAGGCGGCACCCGGAGATCGGGCACGCCCGCCTCGTGATCTCGCGCGAGGGCGGTACCGACCGGATGGTGCTGAAGGCCGAGGCCGACACCACCGACCCCGCGCTCGCCAAGGCGGTCGAGGCGACGCTGCGCGACGTGCTGAAGCTCAGGGCGGAGGTGGAACTCGTGGAGGTCGATTCGCTGCCTCGGGACGGCCGGGTGATCGACGACACCCGCAAGTTCGACTGAGCGACGCGGCTCTGGGCGCGCCGCTCCTCGCGCGCCAGACCGTGCGCATCAGACGGGGTTCAGCACGGCGAACGGCTCGGCGGCGCCGGCCCCGTCCATCAGCATGCCGTCGCGGTCGGGATGCCACTCCGGCGCCGTGCTGGCGACGCTGTCGGGCCCGGCGCCGTCAGCCGCCGCATCGGCGGTGGCCGCCGTGGCAGGCGCCGTCGGCGCGCCCGCCTCGGCCGCGACCGCGGTGGGTACGAGGCCACCCAGGCTCTTCCACGCATCCTGGACGGAGGGGAAGGCGGTGGACAAGGCGATTGCATAGACCGCCAGGCCGGCGGCGCTCAGGTAACGCGTCATCATTCTGCCTGTCGATGTTGGTCTTGGCCCTGCCGGGCCGTCGCAGGTAAAACCGATTGACCGCCGATTCGGTTCCAGAGGCCTGTCAAGGAAAAAATAAAAAAACGCCGCGCCGGGTGCGGCGCGGCGCGATGATTCGGTCCCGCGTCCCTAGCCGGGTGCGCGGAGCCGAGCGCGGTCAGCCCTGGCGGGCCTTGAACTTCCGCTGCGTCTTGTTGATCACGTAGACGCGGCCCTTGCGGCGCACCACGCGGCAGTCGCGGTGCCGGGACTTCAGCGAGCGGAGGGAATTGCGGATCTTCATCGGTCTCTCTCCTTCCGGCTCAGGCGGGCAGCGCGGCACGCGCCTTGTCGACGATCGCGCCGAAGGCCTCGGGCTCGTGCACGGCGAGGTCGGCCAGCACCTTGCGGTCAACCTCGATCCCGGACTTCGCGAGCCCGTTGATGAAGCTGGAATAGGTCAGGCTCTCGTCGTGCGCGCGGACGGCGGCGTTGATCCGCTGGATCCAGAGCGCGCGGAAATTGCGCTTGCGCACCTTGCGGTCGCGCGTGGCGTACTGCATCGCCTTGTCGTTCGACTGCGTGGCGACGCGGAAGACGCGGCTGCGGGCGCCGTAATGGCCCTTGGTCGCGTTCAGCACCTTCTTGTGGCGGGCGTGCCGGGTCGTGCCGGCCTTCACACGGGACATCGGTTCGGCCTCCTCAGCGGGCGTAGGGCATGAACTGCTTGACGATCTGCTCGTCCGGCTGCGACAGCACCTTGGTGCCGCGGGCGTTCCGGATGAACTTCGTCGAGCGCTTGATCATGCCGTGGCGCTTGCCGGCATGCTGGACCTTGATGCGCCCGTTGGCGGTGACCTTGAAGCGCTTCTTGGCGCTCGCCTTGGTCTTCATCTTGGGCATTTCGGCCTCCTGGCTCGGGGTCGTTCGGGATCGACACGGCAGCCCATCCGGCCGGCCGATCCGGTTCAGAAGACGGGGTGTATAGTCACGCCGCGCCTGGCTGGCAAGGCCCGCGCCCCGCGGCGCCCAGGAAGTCCGTGAGCGACGAGACCCGGTGGTCGACATGCGCGCCCGCCTTTCCCCCCGGCTCGTAGCAGACCCAGACGGTCGTCATGCCGAGCGCCTTCGGCACCTCGAGATTGCGCTGGTCGTCCTCGACCATCACCGCGCGCGCCGGGTCGAGAGCCGCGGCCTCGATCACGTGCGCATAGGCCTCGGGCCGCGGCTTCGGCAGGAACCCCTTGTCGTCGATGCCGAAGATCCGGGCGAACAGGCCGTCGAGGCCGCGCGCGGCCAGCACCCGCTCGGCATGCGCGCGGGCGCCGTTCGAGTGGATGATGCGCGTGCCCGGCAGGGCCCGGATCGCGGCCGCGAGCGCCCGGTCGGGACGGAGGGCACGCAGGTCGATCCGGTGCACCTCGTCGAGGAACGCCACCGGGTCGACGCCGTGCTCGGCGACGAGCCCGGCGAGCGTGATGCCGTCGCGCGCCCAGTAGACCTTGCGCAGCCGGTCCGAGGCGCGGCGCCCGAGGCCGAGCTCGCGCATGATGAAGGCGGTCATGCGCGCGTCGATCTGGTTGAAGATCCGCGCGGACGGATGATAGAGCGTCTGGTCGAGGTCGAAGATCCAGGTCTCGACTGCGGCTCGGTCGGGGATGTCGGGCAACGGCGACTGCCTTTCCGGGGCGGGACGCTTTCGCTATCACTCGGGGGACGGTGCAGCAGCGGAGGACCGGATGGCAACCCGCGAGGAATGGATCGCCGCCAGCGGGGCCGAGTGGGCGGCCCACGTGGCGGCGACCGACGCCGCGCTCGGCCCCTTCGGGCAGGAGGCGTGCACGCGGCTCGCGCTCCGGGCGGGCGAGCGCGTCCTCGACGTCGGCTGCGGCGCGGGCGCGAGCACGCTGATGCTGGCGCGCGACGTGGGCGAGGAGGGGCGCGTCACCGCGATCGACGTCTCGCCGCCGCTGGTCCGCCTCGCGCGCGAGCGCGTCGAGGGGCACGCGAACATCGAGATCGTCGAGGCCGACGCCGCGGAGCACGACTTCGGCGGCACGCCGTTCGACGCGCTGTTCTCGCGCTTCGGCTGCACCTTCTTCGGCGACCCGGCCTCGGCCTGGGCCACGCTGCACCGCGCGCTCCGCACCGACGGTCGGGTCTCGGTCGTCGTCTGGCGGACGCTCGAGGAGAACGACTGGGCGCGGGTGCCGCTCGAGGCGGCGGCCGAGGTGTTCGGCGACACCGGGCCGACGCTCGCCGCCGCGCCCGAGGGGGTCGGCCCCTTCGCCTGGGCGGACCCGAAGGTGTTCGAGCCGCTGCTCGAGGGCGCGGGCTTCCGCGAGGTCGTGCGCGAGAAGCTCGACCTGCGCGTGCCCTACGGCACCGGCACCGCGAAGGGCTCGCTCGACCGGGCCGTGCACATGATGCTGCACGTGGGCCCGCTCGCCCGGCGCATCCGCAACACCGACGAGGCGGAGCGCGAGGGCGTGCAGAAGCAGGTCGAGAAGCGGCTGAAGCGCCTGCTCAGGCCCTACGACGACGACGACGCCGTGCGCATGACCGGCCGCGCCTGGCTGATCACCGCCCGGGCCTGAGCCGCCATGGAGCGCGTCATCCGTCGCGCTTGAGACAGCGGCCGCACAGCCTGGAAAAGGAACCGTCCGGTCGACCGTTCGCCCGCACCCACTCCTTGAGCGAGTCCGCCCTCTCCCGAGCAGACTTTCCGAATCACGGCCTGCTCGACCCTACCTCTTCGGCTCGAACTCGAGCGCGACCCCGTTCATGCAGTAGCGCAGGCCGGTGGGCGCGGGCCCGTCCGGGAAGACGTGGCCGAGATGGGCGTCGCAGCGGGCGCACACGACCTCGGTCCGCTTCATGAACAGACCCCGGTCCTCGCGCTCCTCGACCGCGCCCTCGCCGATCGGCTGATGGAAGCTCGGCCAGCCGGTGCCGCTGTCGTACTTCGCCTGCTGGTCGAACAGCGGCTGGCCGCAGCAGACGCAGGCGAAAACGCCCGGCGCCTTCGGGAAGTCGTCGTGGGTGAACGGCCGCTCGGTTCCCGCCTTGCGCGTGACCTTGTAGGCCTCGGGCGAGAGCTCGGCCCGCCACTCGGCGTCCGACTTCTCGACCCGCTCGGGCGTCTTCCCTGAGACAGTCTCCGTCATGGCTCGTTTCCCTTCCTTGCCGCGGCAGGCGCCGGGACGCATAGTGCACTCGCGGTTCATATGGTTGCGAGAGGCTTTGATTTCAGGCCACGACAATCGACGGACGAAGGATCCGGTGCCGGCGACCGCAGGTGGCAGGTTTCGCACGCGCTATGCCGGGACGGAGGAGGACGTGCGCGCCTGCCAGCGGCTGCGCTATCTGACCTTCCGCGCCGGGCGCGGGCAGGCGGCGGAGCCGGACGGCCTCGACGCCGACGCGTTCGACCCGCTCTGCCGGCACGTGATGGTCGAGGACGCGCAGACGGGGGACCTGGTCTGCTGCTTCCGGCTCATGCCGCTCGAGAGCGGGGCGGAGATCGAGAAGAGCTACTCGGCGCAGTGGTACGAGCTGTCGAACCTGCACGAGTTCCCCGGGCGGATGGTCGAGCTCGGGCGCTTCTGCATCCATCCCGACTATCGCGACCCGGCGATCCTGCGCCTCGCCTGGAGCGAGATGAGCCGCTTCGTCGATGCGCATGGCATCGAGCTCCTGTTCGGCTGCTCGTCCTTCCAGGGCGTCGACGGCGAGGCCTACACCGACGCCTTCGCGCTCCTGAAGGAGCGGCACCTGGCGCCGGCCCGCTGGCTGCCGCGGGTGAAGGCGCCGCGGGTGTTCCCGTTCGGAACGCTGCTCAAGCTCGAGAAGCCCGACCTCAAGAAGGCGCTGACGCGGATGCCGCCGCTCCTGCGCACCTACCTGGTCATGGGCGGCTGGGTGTCGGACCACGCGGTGATCGACGACGACCTGAAGACGCTGCACGTCTTCACCGGCGTCGAGGTCGGCCGCGTGCCCGAGGCGCGGGCCCGGGTGCTCCGCCGCGCCGGCGTCTGACGGCCGAGCGCCTTGCGGCGAAGGCCCGATCGCCATAGGTTCCGGGCCAGGCCGCCAACGAGGAGACGCATGGGCGAGACCCCGACGCTGATCGACCCGTTCCAGCGGGCCATCACCTATCTGCGCGTCTCGGTCACCGACCGCTGCGACTTCCGCTGCGTCTACTGCATGGCGGAGCAGATGGAGTTCCTGCCGAAGCGCGACCTGCTGACGCTCGAGGAGCTCGACCGCCTCTGCACCAACTTCATCGAGCTCGGGGTCGCCAAGCTGCGCATCACCGGCGGCGAGCCGCTCGTGCGCAAGAACGTCATGTGGTTCTTCGAGCGCATGGGCCGGCATCTCGGCACGGGCGCGCTCGACGAGCTGACGCTGACGACCAACGGCTCGCAGCTCTCGCGCTTCGCGGGCGCGCTCGCCGATGTCGGCGTGCGCCGGGTCAACGTCTCGCTCGACACGCTGGACGACCGGAAATTCAAGGCGATCACGCGCTGGGGGCGGCTCGCGCAGGTGCTCGACGGCATCGACGCGGCGCAAGGAGCGGGCCTGCACGTCAAGATCAACACGGTCGCGCTCCGCGGCACCAACGACGACGAGATCCACCGGCTGGTCGAGTGGTGCGCCGACCGCGGCATGGACCTGACCTTCATCGAGGTCATGCCGATGGGCGACCTCGGCGGCGAGGACCGGCTCGACCAGTACTA
This sequence comes from Thermohalobaculum sp., assembly GCA_035512995.1. GTDB lineage: Bacteria > Pseudomonadota > Alphaproteobacteria > Rhodobacterales > Rhodobacteraceae > Thermohalobaculum. The sequence continues at coordinate 7,291 of DATKCY010000081.1, read as the reverse complement.
CGGCCTCGACGAGGTGCGCCGCGATCTGCGTGCCCGCTGGACGCTGACCGAGACCGACTACCGCACCGGCGGCCCCGCCCGCTATGCCCGCGTCGAGGAGACGGGCCAGCGGATTGGCTTCATCACCCCGCTCACGCACAATTTCTGCGAAAGCTGCAACCGCGTGCGCCTGACCTGCACGGGTCAGCTCTACATGTGCCTCGGCCAGGACGACGACGCGGACCTGCGCGCGGTGCTGCGCTCGGGCGCCTCGGACGACGAGGTCAAGGCCGCGATCCGCCGCGCGATCGACCGCAAGCCGAAGGGCCACGACTTCGACTACTCGCGCCACCGGGTCGAGGGCCAGATGGGCCGCCACATGAGCCTGACCGGCGGCTGAGGCCGCCCTTCCCATCGCGGCCGCCGGCTGTCAGGTTCGTCGGCCTCAGCCGCGGCCGGAGGCGCGCGATGGTCCTGAACCTCTTCCCTCGCCTGATCGCGGCCCTGCTCGCGGCCGCGCCCGTCCTTGCCCTGGCGCAGACGCAGGCGGCCCCCGAAGGCGGCACCGGCTGGGAGCCGAAGCCGCTGGTGCAGGCCGAGGCGCGGATGATCGTCGCCGCCAACCCCCACGCGGCCGAGGCGGGGCTGGCGATGATGCGGGCCGGCGGCAGCGCCGCGGACGCGGCTGTGGCGGCGCTCCTCGTGCTCAACGTCGTCGAGCCGCAGTCGAGCGGGATCGGCGGCGGTGCGTTCGCGCTGGTGCACGAACCGGGAGGCAGTCTCACCGCCTACGACGCGCGCGAGACCGCGCCGGCGGGGGCGGAGCCCGGCATGTTCCTCGACGCGCGCGGCGAGCCGATGCCGTTCCTGACGGCGGTCGCGAGCGGGCGCTCGGTCGGCGTGCCGGGGCTCGTGCGCCTGCTCGAGCGGCTGCACGCCCGCCACGGTTCGCTCGACTGGCCGGCGCTCTTCGCGCCCGCGATCCGGCTCGCGCGCGACGGCTTCGAGGTCAGCCCGCGGCTCGCGGGCCTCGTCGCGGAATACGCCGGGCGGATCGAGGGCGCGGACGCCGCGACGCCCCTGATGCCGGAGGGGCGGCCCATTGCGGACGGCGCGCTGCTGCGCCAGCCGGCGCTCGCCCGGACGCTCACGCTCCTCGCCGAGGACGGGCCGGAGGCCTTCTACCAGGGCGAGATCGCCGAGGCCGTGGTCGCGGCGACCGGGGCCGGTCCGCGGTCGGGCACGCTCGCGCTCGCCGACCTCGAAGGCTATGCGCTCGAGGAGCGCGCTCCCGTCTGCATGGACTACCGGCAGGCGTGGCGGGTCTGCGGCATGGGTCCCCCCTCCTCCGGCGCGACGACGATTGGACAGATTCTCGGCCTCCTCGACGGCTTCGCGCTCGACGGGCTGGCGCCCGGAGAGCCCGGCATGGTGCACCTCTTCGCCGAAGCCTCGCGGCTCGCCTATGCCGACCGCGCCCGTTACCTCGCCGACAGCGACTTCGTCGACGTGCCGGTCGCGGGGCTGCTCGACCCGGACTACCTGACCGGGCGGGCGGCGCTGATCGACCCCGAAGCCGCCTCGGGCGGCACGGCCGAGGCCGGCGATCCGCCCGGAGCCGGTCCCCCGGCGGCCTCCGACCCCGGGACGGGCACGCCCGGGACCACCCACATCTCCGTGATCGACGGTGACGGCCTCGCCCTCTCGATCACGGCCTCGATCGAGTCGGCCTTCGGATCGGGGCGCATGGCCGCGGGCTTCCTGCTCAACAACCAGCTCACCGACTTCTCGTTTCTTCCCGCCCGTGAGGACGGCCGGCCGATCGCGAACGCGGTCGCGCCGGGCAAGCGCCCGCGCTCCTCGATGGCGCCGACCATCGTCTACCGGGCGCGGGCACGCGCGTGGCCCGCGGTGCTGACCGGCTCGCCCGGCGGCTCGCGCATCCCGGAATACGTGGCGGGCAGCCTGGTCGCGATGCTCGACTTCGGCCGCGACCCGGCGGAGGCGGCGGCCGAGGGGCACGTCTCGCACCGGAACGCCGACGCCGTGGCGCTCGAGGAGGACGCGCACGCGCCCGCGCTCGCCGAGGCTCTGAGGGCGATGGGGCACGCGGTCGAGACGGCGGAGATGACCTCGGGCCTCCACACCATCGTGCGCCAGCCCGACGGCACGCTCCTCGGCGGCGCCGACCCGCGGCGCGAGGGCGTGGCCCTCGGCGACTGAGGCCCGGCCGCGCCGGCTTCCGCGCCCCGCGCATGCGCAGGGGCGAGGGCACGGGCGGCAGGGCGCCGCGGCTGGGCCTCCCGCTCCCCCGTGCTATCATCCGGGCTCCGATGCGCCGGCGACCCCGCGGGCGCGGTCCCTGCCCCTTGCCCGGTTCCTCCGCCAGGCCGCACCACCAGGAGCACGATGAGCGATCTCACCGTCACGATCGCCATGATCGGCGCGCTCGGCATCGGCTCGCAGTGGCTGGCGGTGCGGCTGCGGATGCCGGCCATCGTCTTCATGCTGAGCGCGGGCGTGCTCGCCGGCCCCGTCTTCGGGCTGATCGACCCCGACGCGCAGTTCGGCGAGATGCTCCGCCCGATCGTCGCGGTCGCGGTCGCGGTCATCCTGTTCGAGGGCGGCCTGTCGCTCAACTTCCGCGAGCTCCGCACCGCCGGGCGCACGGTCCGGCGCCTCTGCACCGTCGGCGCCCTGCTCTCGTGGATCGTCTACGCCGCGGCCAGCCACTACGTCGCCGGCCTCAGCCTGGTCTCGTCGGCCGTCTTCGGCGGCATCCTGGTCGTCACCGGGCCGACCGTCGTGATCCCGCTGCTGCGCCAGGCGCGGCTGGCGCAGCGGCCCGCCTCGGCCCTCAAGTGGGAAGCGATCATCAACGATCCCGTGGGCGCGCTCTTCGCCGTCCTCGCCTTCGAGTTCGCGATCGCGAGCCGGCACGAGAACTGGGCCGAGGTCGGCGGCGAGCTGGCGCTCGGCATCGCCGTCGCGACCGTCGTCGGCTACCTCGCCGGGCGCCTGGTGATCTACGCCTTCCAGCACGGCCACGTCGCCGAGTTCATGAAGGTGCCGGTCCTGCTCGTGACCGTACTCGCCGTCTACGCCTCGACCGACTTCGTGCTGCACGAGAGCGGGCTGCTCGCGGTCACCGTGATGGGCATCGTGATCGCGAACGTCCGCCTGCCCTCGCTGGTCGAGATCCGCCGCTTCAAGGAGAACGTGACCGTCCTGCTCGTCTCGGGCGTCTTCGTGCTGCTCGCGGCCTCGATCGACGCCGACATGCTCGCGCGCCTCGACTGGCGGGCGGCGGTCTTCGTCGCCGTCGTCGTGCTGGTGGCGCGGCCGCTCGTGGTGTTCACCGTGCTGATCGGCGCCGGCCTGCCGACGCGGGAGAAGATCCTGATCTCGCTGATCGCGCCCCGCGGCGTCGTCGCGGTCGCGGTGGCCGGCTTCTTCGGCAGCCGCCTCACCAGCCTCGGCGTCGGCGACGGCGAGCTGCTGGCGGGCCTCGCCTTCGCGGTGACGGCGGTCACCGTCGTGCTCTCGGGCTTCGCCATGGCGCCGCTCGGCCGCGCGCTCGGGCTCTCGTCGAAGCAGCTCCCCGGCGTGCTGATCGTCGGCGGCAACCCGTGGACGGTCGGCCTCGCCCAGGCGCTGCGCAGCGCCGAGGTGCCGGTGATGATGGCGGACCGGAACTACTACCGGCTCGGCGCCGCGCGCGCGGCCGACATCCCGACCTTCCACGGCGAGGTGCTGTCCGAGGCGGCGGCGCACACGATCGAGACCTCGAGCTACGGAAACCTCGTCGCCGCAACCGACAACGACGACTACAACGCGCTGATCTGCACCGACCTCGGGCCCGAGCTCGGCCGCGACCTGGTCTTCCAGATCGGGCGGCACGAGGTGGACGAGGGCGAGCAGCACCTGCCGGCCTCGATCGGCGGGCGCACGCTGCTGCCCTCCGGCGCCTCGTTCGAGCCGCTCCAGGAACGGATGGAGGAGGGCTGGGGCTTCGCCGTCACGGAGATTCGCGAGGACTTCGACGCCGACGACTATCGCGACTGGCGCCCCGACGAGGCCGAGCTGGTGGCGCTCGTGCGCCCGACCGGCACCACCTTCATCTCGGCTGCGACCGATTTCGAGGTGCGCGAGGGCGACCGGCTGATCACCTTCACCCCCGACCCCGGCGGCGCCATCAACAATTTCGGCCGCGCGCCCGTGGTCGAGAAGCCCGAGCCGCCGATCGAGACCATGGCCGAGCATCTCGAGCAGATGGTCGCAGCCGAGATGATGGCGCGCCTCGCGCGCGGCGCGGAGCCGGAGACGGGCGAAGGCGGAGACGGGGAAGGGCCCGCGCCCGCGGACGACGCCGGCGCGCAAAGGCCCGTCGCGGCCGGGCAGGAGGGGGAGAAGCCTTGACCGTCCTCCGCCGGGTCGCCGGCCTCGCCTCCGCCGCCCCCCCGGCGCAGCCGCATCGCGCCGACGGCCGGCGCCCCCCCGCTCCGAGCGCCGCTGTTGCCGGAGAACCCCTGAGGAGCGCCTCCTCGCGCGTCCGCCCCGCTCCGCGCCGCGTCGGAGGTTCCGCTCGGCCCGGCCGGGCGCTAGCATCGCCGCGTCGGCATCCGGGGGGATGGGGTTGGCCAAGGACACGACCGGGGCGGGGCCCTGCTTCGCGATCGAGGACCTGCTGGCGGCGCGCATCGGCTGCCGGCGCGTGGCGGGCGTCGACGAGGCGGGGCGCGGGCCGCTCGCGGGGCCCGTGGTGGCCGCCTGCGTCCTGCTCGACCGCGGGGCGGTGCCCGAGGGGCTGGACGATTCGAAGCGCCTGAAGCCCGCGCGGCGGGCGGAACTCTTCGCCGCGATCGTGGCCTCGGCCGAGGTCGGCGTCGGCATCGCCTCGGTCGCCGAGATCGACCGGCTCAACATCCTCCGCGCCAACGACCTGGCCATGCACCGGGCCGTCGCGGCCCTCTCCCGCGGCGTCTCGGGCCTCGTGATCGACGGCAACCGCGTCCCGCCCGGCACGGCCCACCCGGCCGAGGCGGTGGTGGGCGGCGACGGCCTGGCGCTCGGCGTGGCCGCCGCCTCGATCGTCGCCAAGGTCACCCGCGACCGGATCATGACCCGGCTCGACCGCGCCTTTCCCGCCTATGGCTGGCGCACCAATTTCGGCTATGCGACGGCAAGCCACCGCGCCGCACTGCGGCAGCACGGCCGCAGCCCGCACCACAGGCGCAGCTTCCGGTGCGAAATCGGTTCCATGTGTGAGGAAAGCCACAGAACGGGCTGATCAAAAACGATTATTGACGTCCACCCGTTTTTGACTCAGATTGAGACCGAATCGAATTCGGGGGACGGGATGGGCGCGCTGCCGCTGGACACGGTGATCGAGGGGGAGTGCGCGGGGGTGCTGGCCACCCTCGCCCCTGCCTCCGCCGATCTCGTCTTCGCCGACCCGCCCTACAACCTGCAGCTCAGGGGAGAGCTGCACCGGCCGAACAACAGCCTGGTCGACGGGGTCGACGACGACTGGGACCGCTTTAGCGACTTCGCCGAATACGACCGCTTCACCCGCGCCTGGCTGGCCGGCGTGCGCCGCGTCCTGAAACCCGACGGCGCGCTCTGGGTGATCGGCAGCTACCACAACATCTTCCGCATCGGCACGGCGCTGCAGGACCTCGGCTTCTGGATCCTGAACGACGTAATCTGGCGCAAGACCAATCCGATGCCGAACTTCCGGGGAAAGCGCCTCTGCAACGCGCACGAGACGCTGATCTGGGCGGCACGCTCGCCGAAGTCGCGGCCCGTCTTCAACTACGAGGCGCTGAAGGAGCTGAACGACGGCCTGCAGATGCGCTCGGACTGGCTCCTGCCGATCTGCTCGGGGCCCGAGCGGCTGAAGACCGAGGGGGGCGCGAAGGCGCACCCGACCCAGAAGCCCGAGGCGCTGCTGCACCGCGTTCTCGTCGGCTCGACCAATCCGGGCGACGTGGTGCTCGACCCCTTCTTCGGCACCGGCACGACCGGCGCCGTCGCCCGCCGCCTCGGCCGCCACTTCGTCGGCATCGAGCGGGACCCGCGCTATGCCGCCATCGCGCGCGAGCGGACGCGCTCCGTCACGCCGCACGACCGCGAGACGCTGAGGGTCACGGCCTCGAAGCGAACCGAGCCGCGCGTGCCCTTCGGCGCGCTGATCGAGCGCAAGCTGCTGGAGCCCGGCATGGTGCTGACCTCGGGCAACGGCCGGCATGTCGCGAAGATCCGCGCCGACGGCACGCTGGTCGCCGACCGCACCGCCGGCTCGATCCACAAGGTGGGCGCCGCGCTCGAGGGCGCGCCGTCCTGCAACGGCTGGACCTACTGGCACTTCGAGCGCGGGCGCGCGCGCCTGCCGATCGACGTGCTGAGACAGCAAGTGCGCGCCGAGCTCGGCGACTGACGATCTGCTCTGCCCCGGGCCGCACCCGGCCCGGCACCTTGCGGGGGGCTCCGGCCCCCCGTTTTTTTCCGTCATGGACGTGCCGGTTGATCTTGGCCCCGCCGCCCCATCGTTTCCGCGGGAGGGCGGTCATGGGCGGCATCTTCGAGGTCTTCGCGCAGCCGGACGCCTGGGTGGCGCTCGCGAAGCTCCTGGTCATGGAGGTGGTGCTCGGGATCGACGACCTGATCCTCATCTCGATCCTGACCAACAAGAAATCCGCGCACGAAACGGGATGCCTCGGCTTCTGACCGCGAGGCCTCCCCGGAGTCTTTCGCCCGTCTTTCGACAACGGCAACCACCTGGCCCCGAACAATTGGCAGCCGGCGGGCGCTCTAAATTTTTTTCTCAGTTGAAGCTCTCGTCGCCGGTCGGCTCGATGTGCTCCACGCGGTTCATCGCCTGGCGGTGGGTCGCGAGCTCGGCGTACATGCGCCTGCGGGCGCGGTTCTGGTTGCCGAGCGGCCGGTGCTCGGGGAGCGCGTGCCAGGGATTGAACCTGAGGTTGCGGGCGAACACCATCTGCGCCGGGGTGTCGAAGTCCTGGCGCGGGATGTGGATGCGCGCCGCGGGAACCCATGGCGACAGCGCCTCGGGCCAGCGGACGGAGGCGTCCTCGATCGGCATCCGGTGCGGGTCGGTCTGCACCTGGATCAGCATGTCGAACTCGGCGTCCTGCCGGCTCAGCGTCCTCGCCATGTTGTCGCGCAGGTAGTTCGGCGGCACCCGCCCGAAGGGCACGCCGGGGATGTCCATCGGCACCTCGGTCCGGGGCGCGTACGAGTAGACCATCGCCTGTCCTTCGCCCAGCAGGTAGGGCACGCAGCTGTAGTA
>DATKCY010000080.1:0-9646 GCA_035512995.1 Thermohalobaculum sp. | reverse complement strand
CACGGCCTTGCAAGCCGGGCGGGCGCCGGCCCGCGCCCCGCCCGCCCTCCCGCGCGGGCCGGCGCCCGCCCTCCTCTCAGTCCAGGTGCTCGGCCAGCACGGACCAGCGCTCGAGCTTCTCCTCGAAGCGGAGGCGCGCGTGCGCGGCACTCGACGAGGGCAGGTCGATCAGCGCGAGGCCCTCCGGCGAGCCCGCGAGGCGCTTCCGGCCGATCCGCGCCGCGGTGCCGCCGTTGAAGGCGACGGCGCGGAGCGCGGGCAGGCGGGCGACGAGCGCGGGCAGGTCGGCGAGCTCGGGCGCGCGGATGGCGCTGTCGAGGCTGCCGCGGCGCTCGGCGCGCGCGATCACGTCCCAGAGGGCGATGCGGGCCTCGACGAGGCGGCCGAGCCGCGCGTCGTAGGCAAGCGCCGCGAGGTCGGTGCCGACGACGGCGCCGACGAGCCGCCAGAAGGCGTTCTGCGGGTGGGCGTAGTACTGCGCCTGCCGGAGCGACCGGGCGCCGGGCAGGCTGCCGAGGATCAGGACGCGGGCGCGGGCGTCGGCGACGGGCGCGAAGGCGGCCGCGCGCTCAGGCGTCGCCGAAGACGCGGGCGAAGATGGTGTCGACATGGGCCATGTGGTGGGCGAGGTCGAAGTTCCCGGCGATCTCGTCCGGCGTCATCAGCGCCGCGACCTCCGCGTCGGCCGCGAGCGCCGCGCGGAAGTCGGCGCCCTCTTCCCACACCTTCATCGCGTTCCGCTGCACGAGGCGGTAGGCGTCCTCTCGGCTCGCGCCCTTCTGCGTCAGCGCCAGCAGGATGCGCTGTGAGTGCACGAGCCCGCGGGTCCGCTCGAGGTTCGCCAGCATCGCGTCCGGGTAGACGACGAGGTTCTCGATCACGCCGGTCAGCCGCGCGAGGGCGAAGTCTAGGGTGACCGTCGCGTCCGGCCCGATATTGCGCTCGACCGAGGAGTGCGAGATGTCGCGCTCGTGCCAGAGGGCCACGTTCTCGAGCGCCGGCACGGCAGAGGCGCGGACGAGGCGCGCGAGGCCGGTCAGGTTCTCGGTCAGCACCGGGTTGCGCTTGTGCGGCATCGCCGACGAGCCCTTCTGGCCGGGCGAGAAGTACTCCTCGGCCTCGCGCACCTCCGTGCGTTGCAGGTGCCGGATCTCGGTCGCGATGCGCTCGACCGAGGAGGCGACGACGGCGAGGGCGCAGAAATAGGCGGCGTGGCGGTCGCGCGGGACGACCTGGGTCGAGATCGGCTCGGGGGCAAGGCCGAGCTTTTCGGCCACGTGCGCCTCGACCCGGGGGTCGATGTGGGCGTAGGTGCCGACGGCGCCCGAGATCGCGCAGGTGGCGACCTCGGCGCGCGCGGTCACCAGCCGGGCGCGGTTCCGCGCCATCTCGGCATAGCCTTGCGCGAGCTTCAGGCCGAAGGTCGTGGGCTCGGCGTGGATGCCGTGGCTGCGGCCGATGGTCGGCGTGAGTTTGTGCTCGTGGGCGCGGCGTTTCAGGGCCGCGAGCAGCGCGTCGAGGTCGGCGAGAAGCAAGTCGGCGGCGCGCACGAGCTGGATGTTGAAGCAGGTGTCGAGCACGTCGGACGAGGTCATTCCCTGGTGCACGAAGCGGGCCTCGGGGCCCACGATCTCGGCCAGGTGGGTCAGGAAGGCGATGACGTCGTGCCGGACCTCGCGCTCGATGGCGTCGATCCGGGCGACGTCGAAGGTCGCGTCCCTGGCGCGCCAGACGGCCTCGGCCGCCGCGCGCGGGATCACGCCGAGTTCGGCCTGCGCGTCGCAGGCGTGTGCCTCGATCTCGAACCAGATGCGGAAACGAGCCTCGGGCGACCAGAGGGCGGCCATCTCCGGCCTTGAATAGCGGGGGATCATGGCGGCACTCTCTGAACGGGGTTCGGCCGGGTGCGGGGTAGCAAAGGGCCATGGAGATCGCAACGCGCGAATGGTTCGAGGGCGCGTGGGTCATTCGCCGGCAGATCGACGACCGGCAGGCAGGCGAGCGGGGGCGCCTGGTCGGCCGCGCGGTACTCGAGCCGAGCGACGAGGGCCTGGAGTACCGCGAGGAGGGGCTGCTCGAGATGAACGGGCGGCTGCTGCAGGCGGAGCGGCGCTACCGCTGGCGCTTCGAGGCCGAGGGGCGGGTGCGCGTGCTGTTCGCCGACGGCAGCCGGTTTCACTCGTTCATCCCGGGCAGGCCGGTCGCCGACCACCTCTGCGGCGACGACCGCTACGAGGTCGCGTACGCGTTCGAGGAGGACCGCTGGAGCAGCCGCTGGGACGTGCGCGGGCCGGCCAAGGACTACGTGCTGGAGACCTGGTACAGCCGCGTGCGGAACGAGGACGCGGACGGCGGTGGAGCCTAGCGGCCGCAGAGCCGCCCCCGGCGCCTGGCGCGGCGTCAGTCGGTGCGCCGCGTGACGGCGCCCATGAGCTTCGGCAGGTCGCCGAAGCGGCCGATCAGGCCGAAGACGACCACGGCGAGGCCGATGAAGACGACCGCGGCCGCGCCCATGGTGGGCGTGTAGCCGTAGCGGAGCGAGTTGAAGATCTTCACCGGCAGCGTCTCGTGCGTGAAGCCGATCGTCATGAAGGCGATGATGTACTCGTTGAGCGAGAGCACGAAGGCGAAGGCCGCGCCCGAGATCATGTAGGGCACGACGAGGGGGAGCACGATCGTGCGCGCGAGCGTCACCTCGTTCGCGCCCATCGTCTCGGCGGCCTCGACCACGTGCCTGTCGATCGAGCGGAGCCCCAGGGTGACGGTCACGAGCGGCAGGGTGACGAGGAAGACGCCGTGGCTGAGGACGGCGGTCCAGAGCTCGCCCCAGACGCCGAGGCGGGCCCAGAAGCTGAGGAAGCCGACCGCCGAGACCACGGGGGGCAGGATGAACGGCGCGAGGCCCAGCAGGTAGAGCAGGCCGCCGCCGCGCAGGCTCCAGCGCCAGCAGGCATAGGCGAGCGGCAGGGCGAGGGCGACCGCCACCGCCGCCGCGCCGGCGGCGACGGTCAGCGAGGTCATCAGCGCGTCGCGCCAGGCGGGCTCGGTGAAGAGCTGGCCGAACCAGTCGAGCGAGAAGCCGCGCGGCGGGAAGTAAAGCGCCTTCTCGCGGTTGACCGAGATGCCGGCCAGCACGACGACCGGCGCCGCGACGATCAGCGCGACGACGCCGAGGAAGGCGCGGGCGCCCCAGCTCACCGTCCGCCCCCGAGCCAGCGCTGGGTGACCCATATGAGCCCCAGCGTCACGATCAGGAGCAGGATCGCCATCGCCGCCGCGAAGGGCAGGTTCGACTGCTGGAACGCCTGGTCGGTGATGTGCACCGTGATCGTCCAGCGCACCGGGTTGCCGGAGCCGAGCAGGTTCGGGATCGCGTAGGCGCCGAGGGTGAAGACGAAGGCCATGATCAGGCAGGCCGCGATCGGCGCGCGCGCCATCGGCACGACGATCTCGGCGAAGGTGCGGACGGGCGAGGCGCCCAGCGTCTCGGCGGCCTCCGTCACCTCCGGGTCGATCCGGCTGAGCGTCGGGTAGAGCACGAGCGCGGCGTAGGGGAGCGTCGCGTAGGAGAGGGCGGCGACGACGGCGGCGAAGCCCGGCGTCCAGGCCGCGGGCTCGGCCATCAGGCCGAGCATGACGAGGATGTTCGACACCCCCTCGGAGCGCGAGAGCAGCTTGGACCAGGCGAAGCCGACGATGACCTCGGAGAGCGAGAGGACCGCCAGGACCGCGACGAGGAAGACGACCTGCGCGCGGCGCGAGAGCCGGGTCACGAGCCACGTCGTCGGGAAGGCGATCATGACCGAGATCAGCGCCGCCAGGCCGCAGATCAGCACCGAGTCGAGCAGGATGCGCCCGAAGAAGGGCGACAGGAACCGCTCGTAGTGGTCGAGCGTGAAGCCGGGCGCGTAGAAGCCGCGCGGGTTGCGGAGCGCGACGCTGGTGACGCCCATGATGCCGAAGGGCACGAGGAAGAGAAGCCCGAGCCCGAGCGTCGGCCCGAAGGCGAGCGCGTAGCCGGGGGCGGCGCTCCGCGCGCTCATCGGGCGAGCGCCAGGCAGGCGTCGGGCGGCAGACGCACGGTCACGGCCGCGCCCTCGGACAGGGTGCCGCGCCGCTCGGCGGGCAGGAGGGCGGTGATGCGCCCGGATGCCGTGTCCAGCATCACCTCGACCTGGTGGCCGAGGTCGCGGACGAAGGCGACGCGGGCGGGCAGGCGGTTGTCCCCGACCTCGGCGTCGGTCTCGACGTCGATCGCCTCGGGGCGGATCGAGAGGACGGCGGGGCCGAGCTCGATGTCCGCGGGTTCGGCGAGGGCGACGGTGGTGCCGTCGAGCGCGACGGTCCGCGGGCCGGTCAGCCGGGCCTCGATCAGGTTGGCGCCGCCCAGGAAGTCGGCGACGAAGCGGCTGGCCGGCCGGCGGTAGACCTCGAGCGGCGGGCCGGCCTGGCGCACCCGGCCCTCCTCCATCACGACGATGGTGTCGGCCATCGTCATCGCCTCGCGTTGGTCGTGGGTGACGAGGATCGTGGTCACCCCGAGCCGGCGCTGGAGCTGGCGGAGCTCGACCTGCATCTCCTCGCGGAGCTTGGCGTCGAGCGCCGAGAGCGGCTCGTCGAGCAGGAAGAGCCGCGGCTCGAGCGCGAGCGCCCGGGCGATCGCGACCCGCTGGCGCTGTCCGCCCGAGAGCTGCGAGACCTGGCGGTCGGCGACGCCCGGGAGCTGGACGAGATCGAGCAGCTCGTGTCCCCGCGCGCGCCGCTCCTCCGCCGCGATCCCCTGCACCTTGAGGCCGTAGGCGACGTTGTCGAGCACGCTCATGTGCGGGAAGAGCGCGAGCGACTGGAACACCATGCCGAGGCCCCGCCGGTGCGCGGGAAGCGCCGTCAGGTCCTCGTCGCCGAGCCGGATCGTGCCGCGGTCGGGGCGCTCGAGCCCCGCGACCAGGCGAAGCAGCGTGGTCTTGCCGCACCCCGAGGGGCCGAGCAGGCAGGTGAAGCCGCCGCCCGGAACGGTCAGCGACACGTCGTCGAGCGCGGTCGTCCCGGCGTAGGTCTTGCGGAGGCCGGCGAGGACGAGGTCGGTCATCCGCCGGGCGCGCCGCGGCCCGCAGCGGCGCTCATCCGCCGGTGACGATCTCGGACCACTTCTGGGCGATCCAGTCGCGCTTCTCGTTCTGGACCTCGTAGGCCGGGATGATCGGATCGCCCTCGCTCGCGACCGCCGCGAACTCCTCGTCGGTCAGATCGACCATGTCGCGCGGGATCACCGGCGCCGTGCCGACCTTGCGGCTGAGCAGCGCCTGCATCCCGGGCTGGCACATGTAGTCGATGAACTCGTGCGCGAGGTCGAGCTTTTCCGAGGCGTAGGGCACGGCCCAGGAGCCGGCGTCGGCGATGCCGCCCTCCTTCGGGAAGGTCGAGCGCACCGGCTTGCCGTCGGCCGCCGCCAGCCCGGCGACGTCGTGGTAGTACTGGCCGGCAGGGATCTCGCCCGACTCGAGGGCGGCCTGGAACTGGCCCTCGTCGCGGTACCAGAGCTGCACGTTCGGCTTCACCTCGGCGAGCTTCTCCATGACCTTCAGGATGCCCTCCTCGGTCTCGAGGATCCCGGTGCCGTCGAAGAAGGTCTCGGCCGTGACTTCCAGCAGGTAGGAGTTACTCGGCAGCGCGAGCAGGCCGAGCTTGCCCTCGTTCGCGGGGTCCCACAGGAACTCCCAGCTCTCGGGCGCCTCTCCGTAGGCGTCGGTGTTGGTGACGAGCGTGATGTACCAGGCGACCGCGCCGATGCCGCAGACGCTGTCGTCGGGATAGCGATTGATGTAGCGGTCGAGCACGGCCTGCGCATTCGGCATCTTGTCCATGTCGAGCTTCGACCAGAGCTCGACCGCCTGGCCCGTCAGCATCGCGCCCTGGCTCATCATGTTGACGTCGGCCGGCACCTGGCCCGCGCGCGCCGCCTGCTGGAGCTGGACGACCCAGGCCTCGCCGGTCGGCTCGGCCACGCTCTCGACCGCGATGCCGGTCTCCTCGGTGAACTTCGGGAACACGTGCTCGTCGAAGCTGTCCTTGAAGTAGCCGCCGTAGACGCCGACCTTGAGCGACCGGTCCTGGGCGCGGAGCGCAGGCGCGCCGATCAGCGCGGTTCCGGCGATCGCGGCGCCGCCCTTGAGGACGGTGCGGCGGGAGGGGGACTGGCTCATGGCGGTATGCTCCTCGGGCTGCGGTGCGCGTATCCGGCGCGCGGCACGGGCGGTGTCGGGGCCCCGGGGCGCGCGGGGACGTCCCGCGCTTTTTCGCCCGGAACGCGGCGGCTCGCAAGTGCGGCGACGGTCGCAGCGGCCGGGGCGTCGGCCGGGCGTCGCTTGCGGGCGGGGCGGTCAGCGCCTATTTTACGGACAAAGGTCGAGATGTGGAAAGTTCTACAATAAGGATTCGGATTATGTCTGCCATCCACGTGCTCCACGAGGACGATGCGCGCGCCGAGGCCATCTTCGCGGCGCTCGAGAGGCGCGGCCTGCCGGTCGAGCGCTGGCACCTGGCCGGGGGCACCGTCGATCCGGAGGCGACGCCGCCCGAGGGCGTCTTCTACAACCGCATGAGCGCGTCCTCGCACATCCGCGGCCACCGCTTCGCGCCCGAGCTGGCGGCGCAGGTGCTGGGCTGGATCGAGGCGCACGGGCGGCGGGTCGTCAACGGTTCGGGCGCGCTCCGCCTCGAGGTCGACAAGCTGGCGCAGTACCGGGCGCTGGCCGCGGCCGGGGTGCGCACGCCGCGCACGATCGGCGCGGTCGGGCGCGAGGCGGTGCTGAGGGCCGGCGAGGCGATGGGCGCGCCGTTCATCCTGAAGCCGAACCGCGGCGGGTCGGGCGCCGGCATCCGGCTGATCGAGAGCCGCGACCAGCTCGCGGCCGCGCTGGACGACCCGGAGACGGCGGCGCCGCTCGACGGCACCTGGCTGGTCCAGGAGTATGTCCGGGGCGCCGAGCCCGCGATCACCCGCGCCGAGTTCGTCGGCGGCCGCTTCTGTTACGCGCTCCGCGTCGACACGAGCCAGGGCTTCGAGCTCTGCCCGTCGGACGCCTGCGCGGTGCCCGGCGGCCGGCCGCTGTTCGAGGTGATCGAGGGGTTCCACGACCCGATCCTCGAGCGCTACGAGGAGGTTCTGGCGGCGAACGGCATCGGGGTCGCGGGGGTGGAGTTCATCCGCGACGGCGACGGGCGGATCTTCACCTACGACATCAACACCAACACGAACTACAACAGCGAAGCCGAGGGAAAGGCAGGCGTTTCTGGTCTCGACCGCCTCGCGGACTTCCTGGGGCGCGAGCTGGAGCTGGAGCGGGAGCGCCGGGCGGCGGCCTGAGGCAGAGGCCCGCGGACCCGGACTCGCTGGCGCTGTCCCGGGCCTGACCCGGGACCACCTTGTCCGCCGCCCGGAGGGAGGCCCCGGCGCGGGGGCCGGGGCAGCGCGGTCCGCTCAGACCAGATCGCGCTCTATCCGCTCGTCCCACTCCCGCTCGAACGCGAGGGCGCCGCCGTCCCAGGCGCGGAGGCGGGCCTCGACGCGGAAGTCGTCGGGGGTCGCGGTCAGGCGGGTCTCGGTCACGGTACGGATGCGCCAGTCGCCGCGGGCGAGGCCCATCTCCCACGCGGTCTCGCCGGTGACGGTCGCGAGGTCGTCGCCGGTGGCCGAGTAGCGCTCGCGCACCTTCTTCGTGACGGTGATGCCGGGGTCGGTCAGCAGGTAGACGCCGGAGCCGTCGACGACCTCGAGCGCGCGCTCGCCCGTCCCGAGATCGTGGACGTGGCGCCAGCCGCTGCCTGGGTCCTCCAGCGTCTCGCGCGGGGCCGGGGTCAGCGCCTCGGGCGGGTCGAACGGGCGGAGGGCGTCGTCGTCGGGCGAGGGGGTCCGGACCGGCAGGTGGAGCGCCGAGGCGGCGGTCCGGAGCGTCAGCGTCGCGGGCCGGGGCGCGGGCCAGATCATCGGGAAATAGGTGGACGAGAGGGCGAGGCGGATGCGGTGGCCGGGCCGGAAGGTCTGCGCGACCGTCTTGAGCGGGACCCGGACCCGGCAGGGGCGGCCGGGCGGGAGCGGCTCGGGATGCTCGTGGCTGTCGCGGTGGGTCAGGTTGAGGACGCCGTAGCTGACCCGGGTCGCGGCGCCGTCGGGGGCGACGTCCACCAGCCGGGCGGCGATCTGGGCGACGGGACGGTCGGAGGCGAGCGTGACCTCGAGCACCGGGTCGCCCGCGATCTCGACCGCCTCGGTCAGGGGCGCGGTGTCGAAGAGGAGCGCGCCGCCGTCGTCGATCCGCTGGTCGCCGGGCTGGTCGCCCGGGGTCGCGTAGGAGCACCATTTGCCCGCGACCGCGCCCGAGAAGACCGGGGAGCGGAGGACGAGGGCCGCGTCCTCGCCCGGCGCGTCGAACGAGAGCGTGCCGCAGGCGCCGAGGTGGAGCGCCCGGCGGCCGACGTTCGGCGAGGGCCATGACGGCTCGGCCACCCAGCGGCCGGCGCGCGCTTCGTAGTAGCCCTGCGGGGCCGCGTGGTCCTGCATGAAGAGGCGGAGCATCGGCTCGTCCATGATGCCGGTGTCCTGCCCCTTGAGCCAGTGGTCCCACCAGCGCTGCGTCTCGGCCATGAAGCCGATCGCGGGGCCCGGAACGCCGAGGTGCGGGTACTTGTGCGCCCAGGGGCCGATCAGGCCCTTGCGGGGGCCGGGCAGGTGCTCGCAGAGGCGGAAGACGGCGCGGCAGTAGCCGTCGGCCCAGCCGCCGACCGCGTAGACGGGGACCTCGATCGCCGAATAGTCCTCCGAGACCGAGCCGTGCTGCCAGAAGGCGTCGCGGTGCTGGTGCTCGAGCCAGTTCTTGAGCCAGAGGCCGCTGCCCTCGAGCCGCTCGAGCCAGAGGGCGCGCCAGTCCGCGCGGTTCTCGGGGTCCGGCGGCAGCGAGTTCCGCGCGAACATCTGGCTCGCCCAGGAGAGCTGGTCGAGCAGCAGGCAGCCGCCCATGGTGTGGATGTCGTCGGCATAGCGGTCGTCGGTCGAGCAGACCGTGATCACCGCCTTGAGGGCGGGCGGGCGCAGCGCCGCGATCTGGAGGCCGTTGAAGCCGCCCCAGGATATGCCGATCATGCCGACGCCGCCGTCGCACCAGGGCTGGGCGGCGATCCAGGCGATGGCGTCGCAGCCGTCCTGCAATTCCTGCGGCAGATACTCGTCCGGCAGCAGCCCCTCGCTGTCGCCGGCGCCGCGGACGTCGAGGCGGACATAGGCGTAGCCGTGGCGCGCGAGCCAGGTTCCGGCGGCGCGGTCCTCGGGCGAGCAGAGGTCGTTCTTGCGGTAGGGGATGTATTCGCGGATCGCCGGCACGGGCGGGTCCTTCGCGCCTTCGGGCAGCCAGAGGCGGGCGCCGAGGCGGCAGCCGTCGGGCATCGGCACGTCGACATGCGCGATCTCGCGGACGCCGTCGGGGAGGGTGGTGGCGGTGCTCATGGGAGTCGGTTCCTGGCTTTCAGGGCGGACGGTTGTGGCGGCCGGGTCGCCCTCTCCCCCGGCCCCTCTCCCGCCGGGAGAGGGGGGCGCCCGGCCGCGCCGCCCGAAACCGAAGGGACGCCGTCCCTCCGCCACGCTCCCGCCCCC
>DATKCY010000079.1:0-4701 GCA_035512995.1 Thermohalobaculum sp. | reverse complement strand
GGCGTGCCACGAGCGGCCGGAGGAGTTCCTCGGCTGGGTCCTGCTGATCCCCGAGGACGCAGAGGGCCCCGAGGTCGAGCTCGGCTGGCGGCTGACCGGTCCTGCCCGCGGCCGGGGCCATGCCGGCGAGGCCGCCGCGGCGCTCGTCGAGCACGGCTTCGCCACCCTGCACCTGCCGCGGATCGTGGCCGAGGTCTACCGCGCCAACGCCGCCTCGAACGCGGTCGCCCGCCGGCTCGGCTTCCGCGCGCTCCCCGGTCCCGACCGGCCGAAGGGCGCGACCTCCGTCTGGACCCTCGGGCGCGCCGCGTGGCTGGATCGGCGGCGCGGCGCGGCTGCTGGGGGCGCCGAATCGCCGCCTGCCGCTGCCTCCGTCGTGAGCACAGGGCGCAGGGCCGCCGGCACGCCGCCGCAGACCTGATCCGGAAACTCCGCGTCGCGGCGGCGCCGGGCTCAGGCCACCTCGAGCCCGAACTGCCCGGCGATCTCGGCGACGTGCTCGAAGAGCGCGAGGCCGAAGCTGCGGAAGCAGAGCAGGTCGAAGCCGTCGCCGCGCGCCAGCATCGTCACGGCGACGTGGTGCACGGCGCTGGTCGCGACCGTGCCCTCGGGGAAGGCGTCCGGGCGGAAGTCCAGGGGCGCGAGGCGCGCCATCAGCGCCCGTGCCTCCGGTCCCTCGATCTGCAGGATCGTGCGGGCGTGGCCGAGGTCGAGCAGCGTGCCGACCTCCGCGTCGAGCGCGGGCGCGGCCATCTCCGCCTCCGCGACGATCAGCCAGCGGAGCGGCTCGGTCCGCATCAGAACGGCGCCGTCGCCGAAGGCCGCGCGAAGCGGCCCGGGGGCCGCCTCGACCCCGGCCTCGGCGGCCGCGGCGGCGCCTGCATCGCCCAGGCGGTCGGGCCACGCGGTCACCTGCCAGAGCGCGCCGGCGCGCCGCTCGGACAGGCGCACGCCGGGCTCCGGCACGTCAAGGCCGCGGCGGCCGGGGCCCAGGTGGCCCTCGAGGGCGGAGCGGCGTGCGACCATGGCTCAGGCCCTCATCCGGCTGCCGTCGGGGTCGTACTGGTGCGGGCTCTCGACCCGGGCGCGCGTCTCGCGGCCGCGGATCGGGTCGGCGATGACCACCTCGCGCCCCTCCCACGCTTTCGGCCCGCCCCGGACGAAGCCGATGCCGAGCCAGCCGCCGAGCGCGGGCGCCGCGGTCACGCCGGTGATCCAGCCCTCGCCGTGGCCCCTGACGCCGTCCGGCGCGCAGACGATGGCGCCGATCGAGAACCGCTCGCCCTCCTCGGCGGGCCGGAAATGGGCGAGCTGCGGCCGGTCCCCGCGCTGGAGATGAGGACGCTGCCGCAACACGTTGCCGATAAACGCCTTCCTGGTCGAGGCCATCCGTCCGAGGCCGGCGTCCTCGAGGGTCACGCGGCCGTCGAGCTCGGCCGCCGTCACGTGCCCCTTCTCGATCCGGAGCGCGCCGAGCGCCTCCATGCCATAGGGCGCGCCACCCTGCATCCGCACCTCGTGCGCGAGCGCCCGCCAGAGCGCGTCGCCCCAGTCCGACCTGGTCCAGACCTCGTAGGCGAGCTCGCCCGAAAAGCTGATCCGAGCGATCATCGCGGGGACGGTGCCGCCCCCGGCCTTCACCTGCGTCTCGACGATCCCCATGAACGGCAGCGCGTCGTCGGAGACGTCGCCTTCCGCCAGCAGGCCCTCGAGCGTCTCGCGCGCCTTCGGGCCGGCGAGCGCGATCCCCGCCCACTGGTCGGTGACCGACGCGACGTGGACGCGAAGCTCGGGCCAGCGGGTCTGCAACAGCTCCTCGAACCAGGCCATCACGGCGCCGGCATTGGCCGTGGTCGTGGACGTCAGGAACTCGTGCTCGCCCAGGCGCCAGGTCACGCCGTCGTCCATCACGATGCCGTCGTCGCGCAGCATCACGCCGTAGCGGGCCTTCATCACCGGCAGCTTCGCGAAGCCGTTGACGTAGACCCGGTTCAGGAACTCGGCCGCGTCCGGCCCCTGCACCATGATCTTGCCGAGGGTGGTGACGTCGACCATGCCGACCGCCTCGCGCACGGCCCTCGCCTCGCGCAGGTAGCCGTCGGCCAGGCTCTCGGCAGGGGTCTCCGGGTGGTGCCAGGCGCGCTTCCAGAGGCCGGCGTCGGTGAAGACGGCGCCGCCCTCGGCCTGCGCGTCGTGCATCGGCGTCCGCCGCACCGCCTGCCAGTGCTGGCCCCGTGCCCGGCCCGCGAAGGCGCCGATCGGCACCGGCGTGTAGGGCGGGCGGAAGGTGGTGATCCCGGTTTCCGGGATCGTCTGGTCGAGCGCGCCGGCGAGCAGCGCGAGGCCGACAACGCCGCCGAACTTGCCCTGGTCGGTCGCCATGCCGAGCGTCGTGTAGCGCTTCATGTGCTCGACCGACCGAAAGCCCTCGCGCGCCGCGAGGCGGACGTCGGAAGTCGCCACGTCGTTCTGCAGGTCGACGAAGCTCTTCAGCTTCTTGCCCTTGACCGTCACCTCCCAGAGCGGCGCGATCGGGTTCCGCCAGCCGCCCGTCGCCGGCTCCTTCCTGCGCCGGCGGCGCCCGGTCAGCGCCTCGACGGCCGCGGCCGCGACGGCCTCGCCGTGCGCCACCGCATCGGCCGTGCCCCAGACGCCGGCGGCCGAGCCGGTGACGCCGACGCCGTCGAGCGGGCCCGACAGGAAGCAGGCGAGGTCGGGGTCCCAGACCGGCCGGACGCCGCGGTGCGAGACGAGGTTGAAGGCGGGCGACCAGCCGCCGGAGACGCCGACCGCGTCGCAGGGCAGCGTCGTCTCGGGCCGGGCATGGCCGTGGCCCGCGATCCGGCCGACCTGGAGGCCGGTGACGCCGCGCGCACCGCGGGCCTCGACCGGCACGTAGCCGGCCATGACCTCGATCCCGGCCGCGCGCGCCTCCTCGGCGATCTCCGTCGTGCCGATCAGCTCGCGGCTGTCGAGGAGCGTGGTCTCGACCCCGGCCCGCGCCAGCGTCCGCGCCGTCGCGTAGCCCGAGTCGTTGTTGGTCGCGAGGACGACCCGGTCGCCCGGCGCGACGGCGAAGCGGTCGGCATAGGTCTTCATGGCGCCTGCTAGCATGACGCCCGGGCGGTCGTTGTTGCCGAACGCGACCGGCCGCTCGAACGCCCCGGTCGCCAGGATGACGCGCCGCGGGCGGACGATCCGGATGCGCCCGCCCGGCAGCGCCGGGTCGGGGTCGGCCAGGTGGTCGGTCACGCGCTCGTAGCAGCCGACGACGTTGCTGTCGTAGAGGCCGAAGGCGGTGGTCCGGGTCAGCACGCGCAGGTTGTCGCGCGGGCCGCCCCGCTCGGCGATCCAGTCGGCGGCAGGGGTCATGCCGACCCCCTCGGCCGCGCCGGTCAGCGCACCGCCGAGGGCGAAGTCCTGCTCGACCAGCATGGTGTCGAGCCCGGCCGAGGCGCAGGCCTCCGCCGCCGCCAGGCCCGCGGGCCCCGCGCCGACGACCAGCACGTCGCAGAAGTCGTGCACGTACTCGTAGGCGTCGGGGTCCGCCTCGCGCGAGGCGGTGCCGAGGCCGGCGGCGCGGCGGATGAAGCGCTCGAAGAACATCCACTGGGCCGTGCCGCGGCCGAGGCCGATGAAGGTCTTGTAGTAGAACCCCGCCGCGAAGAACCGGCCGAACAGGTCGTTGAACTGCGCGATGTCGGCGCGCACGCTCGGCCAGCCGTTCTGGCCCGACGCCGTCAGCCCCTCGTGCAGCTCGACCAGCGTCGCCTTGGCGTTCGGCTCGTGCCGGGCGCCGCGGCCGACGCCGACGACCGCGCCCGCCTCCTCGACCCCGGCCGAGACGACGCCGCGCGGGCGGTGATACTTGAAGCTCCGGCCGACGATCCGCTCGCCGTTCGCGAGCAGCGCCGAGGCGAGCGTGTCGCCGGCGAGCCCGGTGAAGGCCGTGCCGTCCCAGCGGAAGCTCACGGGACGCGTGCGGTCGACGACGCCGCCCGAGCGCAGGCGGAACCCGGTCATTCCCGCTCCCCCGCCAGCGCATCGGCGGCGGGCCCGTGCGCCAGACGCACCGAGCCGATCGCGTGGGTCACCGTGTCCCGCTCGACGATCAGGAAGGCCCGGCAGCCGCTGGAGTGATGCCAGACCTCGCGGTGGGGCCCGCGCGGGTTGTCGCGCAGGAACACGGCCTCGAACCACGCCTCGCGGTCGGCGTCGAGCGGAGGATAGGCGACATCGGCCCCGCCATAGGTGAATTCCGAGTGGTCGCGCGGGCCGCAGAAGGGACAGGGGATGCGCAGCATCAGCGGGCCTCCTCGAACGGCCGCACCGGGGTCTCGCCCTCTCCCCCGGCCCCTCTCCCGAGGGAGAGGGGGGCGCCCGACCGCGCAGCCGGGCCTTCCCCCCTCCGCGTCGGAGGGGGGCCCGGGGGGAGGTCGGACACGAGACGCCGGACCGTCATCAGTGCAGCTTCGGGTCGGGCCCGTGCCCGGCCTCGTCGATCTGCCGCCCCTCGCGGTAGCGCTCGAGCGTCAGGCCCGCGTTCGCCCAGTGCGGCGTGTCGTTGACGATCGTGTGGGCGAAGGTGTGGCCCGAGCCCGGCGTCGCCTTGAAGCCGCCATAGCACCAGCCGGCGTTCAGGTAGAGGCCGGGCACGTGCGTCTTCGTGATGAAGGGCGAGCCGTCCATCGACATGTCCAT
>DATKCY010000078.1:0-2941 GCA_035512995.1 Thermohalobaculum sp. | reverse complement strand
CTCGGTGGCGCAGGAGATCGGCGCCGGCTTCATCGGCCTCGGCGCCGCTCCGACATGGACGCACGACCAGATGGAGATGATGCCGAAGGGCCGCTACGAGCTGATGACGCGCTACATGGCCCGCGTCGGCACGCACGGCCTGCAGATGATGTACCGGACCTGCACCGTGCAGGTGAACCTCGACTTCGGGTCCGAGGCCGACATGGTGCAGAAGCTGCGCGCGGGCCTGGCGCTGCAGCCGGTGGCGACCGCGCTCTTCGCCAGCTCGCCCTTCTTCGAGGGCCGCCCGAACGGGCACCTCTCGTGGCGGAGCCGGATCTGGCAGGACCTCGACGCCGACCGCACCGGCACGCTGCCCTGGGTGTTCGAGGACGGCATGGGCTTCGAGCGCTGGACCGACTACGCGCTCGACGTGCCGATGTACTTCGTCTACCGCGACGGCACTTACATCGACGCCCTCGGCCAGTCCTTCCGCGACTTCATGGAGGGCAGGCTCCCGGCGCTGCCCGGCGAGAAGCCGACGCTCTCGGACTGGGCCGACCACCTGACGACGATCTTCCCGGAGGCGCGGATCAAGCGTTTCATGGAGATGCGGGGCGCCGACGGCGGGCCGTGGCGGCGGCTCTGCGCGCTGCCGGCGCTCTGGGTCGGGCTCCTCTACGACCAGGGCGCGCTCGATGCCGCGACCGACCTGCACAAGGGCTGGTCGACCGAGGAGCGCGAGCGGCTCCGCCGCGACGCGGCGCGGATCGGGCTCAAGGCCGAGATCGGCGGCCGGCGGCTGCAGGAGGTTGCGGCCGACGTGCTCGGGATCGCGGACGCAGGCCTGAAGGCACGCGCGAAGGCGGGCGACTTCGACAAGGACGAGAGCCACTTCCTGAACGCGCTCCACGAGATCGTGGCCTCGGGCCGCACCCCGGCCGAGGAGCTGCTCGAACGCTACCACGGCCCGTGGGCCGGCGACCTCTCCCGCATCTACGCCGAATACAGCTACTGAGCGCGACCATGCCCCGCGCCGAGCGCACCTGCGCCGGCACGCCGACGTCCGGCCGGGCGGGCAGCGCGCGCCGCATGGCGCGGCGCGGCGGTCCTTGCGCCGCCTGCCGGCCGGCGCGTATCCTCCGGCGAGACCCGAGGAGCGCGCCATGCCGTCGCCACCGCCCGAACCGTCAGGACCATCGGGAGCGACGGACCAGCCGCCCGGGGCCTGGCCCGCGGGCTGCCGCGTCTCGCGATGGGTCGAGGAGGCGGTGTTCGTCGCGCAGTTCGACGACGCGCCCGAGTTCCGCGACCGCCTGCGCGCGCGGGTGATGGCGCTGGCGGCGGACCCGGACCGGGCCACGCCCTTCGGCGGCGAGATCGGCAGCGTCAAGATCTACGACGTCGACCGCTGGGGATGCGCCGAGGCCGACCTGATCCACGAGCGCGCGCTGCATCTCTTCCGCATCGTCTCGCGCAAGGCCGAGCGGGCGGTCGACCTGAGCTGGGCCAGCGTCTACCACGACGGCGACTGGTGCATGCCGCACAGCCACCCGCGCACGCAGGCGAGCGTGCTCTACGTGCTGGACCTCGGCGAGCGCGGCGACAAGGCCGGCGGACAGTTCTGCTTCGCCGACCCGCGCATGAAGATGTGCTGCCGCGAGGAGCCGGGCTACGTCAGCACGCCCTCCGCGCCGCCGATGACGGAGGGGACGATGATGCTGTTCCCGGGGCAGGCAATCCACTTCGTCACGCCCTACCACGGCAGCCGACCGCGGCTGACGATGTCATGGAACCTGAACCACGCAACCCGGCCCGGCGACCCGCTACCCAAGGGCACGCGCCGGCCGAAGCACGACCGCCCGGCCGGAACGTGAGGGCGGATCGCGCGGGCTCGGAGGCCCGCCATCCCGAGCCCCACCGGCAGGTGGGCGCGATCCTGCTCCGGTCCGGCGAAAGACGCCGGCCGCGCGGCTGCGACGGCGGCGCGCGCCTCAGATCGTGTCGGCGATCCAGCTCTCGATGCCGCGCTTGGAGTCGGCGCCGACCTTGCGGTCGACGATCTCGCCGTCCTTGAACATCAGCAGCGTCGGGATGCCCCGCACCCCGTACTTGGACGGCGCGTTCGGGTTCTCGTCGATGTTCACCTTGGCGACGCGCAGCCTGTCGCCCATCTCGGCCGCGATCTCCTCGAGCGCCGGGCCGATCTGCTTGCAGGGGCCGCACCACTCGGCCCAGAAGTCGACGACGACCGGCTCGTCCGCCGCGAGCACGTCCTGATCGAAGCTGGCATCGGTGACCTGGATGATCGCCATCGTCGTCCTCATCGTTCGCCGCCGCGGCGGAATGCCGGGCCTCGGGGCTCTCGAACCTAGGTGGCGGCCGGAACGAGATCAAGCGCCGCCCGCAGGCTCCGGCAAGGGCATCAGCGAGGGCGAAGCCGTCCAGAGGATCGCGGCCGTGACCCGGCGGCCGGGGTAGAGCGCGGCGAGGCCCGCACGGTAGGCGCCGAGTTGGGCGAGGTAAGCCGCGGGCGCCTCCTCCGCCCGGACGGGCGGCGCGGCGTCGGTCTTGTAGTCGACGACCAGCACCTCGGCCGGGCGCAGCACGAGCCGGTCGATCCGGCCCAGCATCGGCGCCGCGCCGGGCTCGGGGGGCGCGAGCGCCACCGTCGCCTCCGCAAGGCTGTCGGGCCCGAAGAGCTCGGCCGCCCAGGGTGCCGCCAGCACGGCCTCCACCTCGGCCAGCGCCGCCGCGGCGAGGGCGGGATCGAGACCGGCGAACTCGGCGGCGAGGAGCCGGCGCGCGAGCTCCGGGCGTTGCGATCCCTGTCGGTCCGGCAGCACCTCGAGCAGGCGGTGGACGGCGCTGCCCTTGAACATCGCGGCGGCCCGGCCGAGCCCGCGGCCGCCGGCTGCCTCGTGCTCGGCGAGGCCGGAGGGGCGCGCGCGCTCGGGCCGCG
>DATKCY010000077.1:0-12771 GCA_035512995.1 Thermohalobaculum sp. | reverse complement strand
ATCGCGCCGAAGAAGGAGCGCGCGAACCCGCAGAAGGCCGAGCCCGGCAAGAAGGCGCAGGAGCGCGCGAAGGAGCGCGAGGACCGGGCCAAGGCCGCCGCGGAGGCCGCGAAGGCCGCCGAGGAGACGCCGGCCGAGGAGAAGCCGGCCGAAGAGGGCGCCACCGAGGAGGGCGTCTCCGAGGAGGGCGTCTCCGAGCAGGGCGCCGCCGATGAGCCCAAGGAGCAGCCGGCGGCGTAACGCTCTCCGGCGGCGCCCCGGGCGGACGGGAGGCGGGCGATGGTCCAGAGGCTCCTGCTCGGTGTCATGCTGCTGGCCGCGGGCTTCGTCTTCGGCTGGCAGATGCGCGCCGAGATGGCGATCGGCGACTGCGTGCGCGCCGGCGGCACCTGGGCCGAGCCCGGCGTCTGCACGGGCGCGCGCCGATGACCGAGGGAATGGTCTGCGTCGGCGCCATCGCCGGCGCCTTCGGCGTCCGCGGCGAGGCGCGCCTGAAATCGTTCTGCGCCGAGCCCGCGGCGATCGCCGGCTACGCGCCGCTCGCGACCGAGGACGGCCGCCGCCGCTTCGACGTGACCGCGCTCCGCCCGATAAAGGGCGGCTTCGCGGCCCGCCTCTCGGGCGTGGCGACGCGCGAGGAGGCGGAGGCGCTGAAGGGCACCCGCCTCTACGCCCCGCGCGCGCGCCTGCCCTCGCTGCCCGTGGACGAGTTCTACCACGCCGACCTCGTGGGACTCGAGGCGGTGGACACGGGCGGCGCGCCGCTCGGCCGCGTCCGCGCCGTCTTCGACCACGGCGCCGGCGATTTCCTCGAGGTAACGGCCCCCGGGGGCGCGGCGATGCTCGTGCCCTTTACCCGCGCCGCCGTCCCCGCCGTCGACCTCGCCGCCGGGCGCGTCGTCGTCGACCCGCCGGAGGAGACCGAGCCCCGGCCGGAGGACGACGCGTGAGTGCCGACGCCCCCCGCCCCCGCTCCGCCGGCATGTTCCACCAGCAGCCGAGCGCAAAGCCGCGCCCGCTGATGGACCCGAACCGCCCCCGTGCCGGCGGCTGGCGCGCCTGGGTGCTGACGGTGCTGCCGGACATGTTCCCCGGGCCCCTCGGCGCCAGCCTCACGGGCCGGGCGCTCGACGCCGGGCTCTGGTCGCTGCAGGCGCTTGACATGAGGGCCCACGCGCGCGATAGGCACCGCAGCGTCGACGACACCCCCGCGGGCGGGGGTCCGGGCATGGTGATGAAGCCCGACGTCGTCGCCGCGGCGATTGACCATGCGCAGGCTGACGCGCCCGGGGACCGAGCGCGCTGGCCTGTCCTCTATCTGTCCCCGCGCGGTCGGCCCTTCGACCAGGCCCGGGCGCGGAGACTGGCGGCGGGCGAGGGCGTGACCCTCCTCTGCGGCCGCTTCGAGGGCGTCGACGAGCGGGTGCTCGAGGCGCGCGGGGTCGAGGAGGTGTCGCTCGGCGACTTCGTCCTGACCGGGGGCGAGATCGCCGCGATGGCGCTGATCGACGCGGTCGTGCGCCTGCTGCCGGGCGTGCTCGGCAACGAGGCTTCGACCGAGGAGGAGAGCTTTTCGCGGGGGCTGCTCGAGGCCCCGCACTACACGAGGCCCAGGGTCTGGGAGGGCCGCGCGATCCCGGAGGTTCTCCTCTCCGGCGACCACGCGCGGATCGCCGAATGGCGGCTCGCCCAGGCCCGCGCGCTGACGAAGGAAAGACGTCCCGACCTCTGGCGGGCACGACGTGACCCCGCAGGAGAGCCAGAGCTCTCGGACGCTGAAACCTCCGCCGACAACGGCGGGCAGACGAAGGACTGAGGCCCATGAACCTTCTCGAGACGATCGAGGCCGAGCACATCGCCGAGCTCGGCCGTGAGATCCCCGACTTCTCCGCCGGCGACACCGTGCGCGTCGGCGTGCGCGTGACCGAGGGCAGCCGCACCCGCGTGCAGAACTTCGAGGGCGTCTGCATCTCGCGGCGCGGCGGCGACCGGCTGGGCGCCAGCTTCACGATCCGCAAGATCAGCTTCGGCGAGGGTGTCGAGCGCGTCTTCCCGCTCTACTCGCCGTCGATCGAGACGATCACGGTCGTGCGCCGCGGCAAGGTCCGCCGCGCCAAGCTCTACTACCTGCGCTCGCGCCGCGGCAAGTCGGCCCGCATCGCCGAGAAGACGAACTACCGCCCGAAGAAGGACGCCGGCAGCCAGCCCGCGGCCGAGTAGGCCGGGGCCGGCGCGGCCTCAGTGCGCCCGGCCGACCGTGTCGGCCGCGCGCGCGCCGCGCTCGCCCATCGGCTTCCACGCACCCGTGGTCGAGTCCCGCTCGGTCTGGTGCTCGATCTCCGAGTTCAGCTCGGCGCCCATCAGCACGATGTAGGCGCTGAGCCAGAACCACATCAGCAGCACGATCATGGCGCCGATCGAGCCGTAGGTCTCGTTGTAGCTGCCGAAGTTCCGGACGTAGACCGAGAACGCGATCGAGCCGATCACCCAGAGCAGGGTCGCGATCACCGCGCCCCAGCTGATCCAGCGCCAGCGCGGGCTGGCGCGGCTCGGCGCGAAGCGGTAGAGAATCGCGAGACCGAGGACGGCGACGAGCGCCAGCAGCGGCACGCGCAGGAGCGCGATCAGCGTCTCGGCCGTGCCGCCGAGACCCACGACGCCCAGGAGCGCCGGCAAGACGACGATCAGCCCGAGCGCGGCCAGCATCATCACGATCAGCACCAGCGTCAGCCCGAAAGCGACCAGGTTGACCCTGACGAAGCCGCGGCTCTCCTCCTCGTCGTAGATGATGTTGAGTCCCTCGATCAGCGACTTCACGCCCTTGGTGGCGCTGTAGAGGGTCAGGAGCAGCCCCCCGATCGCGGCGAGCCCGACGCCGCCCGCCCCCGCGGCGACCGACCTCGCCTGCTCCTCGACGATCGCGGCGGCCTGCTCGGGCAGCGCCCCGCTCGCCTGCTCGATCTGGCTCTCGATCGCGGCCGGGTCGAACACCAGGCCCCAGAGCGAGATGATCGCCGCGATCGCGGGGAAAAGCGCGAGCAGCCCGTAGAACCCGACCCCGGCCGCGATCATCGAGACGTGGTCGCGCCCCATCTCGTTCCAGGTGCGGATCAGCACGTCGCGCCACCCGGGCTTCGGGATCTCGCGCGGGCGCTCGGCGTCGCGGCCGCGGCCGGTCTCCTCGGCTGCCCGATCCGCCATCGTTCACACCCTGCGTTGCGGCCGTGTCGCACCCGGCAAGATAAGTGCAGGCGCGGAGTGTCAAATCGCGGGACCGCGGGACCAGAGCGCCTCCGGTCGCCCTGACGCATAGCGGGCGGCCCGCCCGGGCGCTATGTAGGGCGCCATGAGCGGGACCGGGGAGACACGCGAGACCTGGTTCGGGGACGAAGCAGTCCCCGAGGACGAGAAGGCGGCGCGCGTGCACGCCGTCTTCTCCTCGGTCGCCGCCCGCTACGACCTGATGAACGACCTGATGTCGGGCGGCGTGCACCGGCTCTGGAAGGACGCGATGCTCGACTGGCTGGCGCCGCGGCCGGGCATGCGCCTGATCGACGTCGCCGGCGGCACCGGCGACATCGCCTTCCGCTTCCTGAGGCGCGTGCGCGGCGAGGGCGAGGCGGTCGTCTGCGACATGACCCAGGCGATGCTCGACGAGGGCCGGCGCCGCGCCGAGGCGGCCGGGCTCGACGGCCTCTCCTGGGTCTGCGGCGACGCGATGGCGCTGCCCTTCCCCGACCGCTCGTTCGACGCCTGCACGATCGCCTTCGGCATCCGCAACGTGACCCGGATCGAGGACGCGCTGGCCGAGGCCCACCGCGTGCTGAAGCCCGGCGGCCGCTTCCTCTGCCTCGAGTTCAGCCGCGTGACCCAGCCGGCGCTCCGCCGCCTCTACGACGCCTATTCGTTCAATGTGATCCCGCCGCTCGGCCGCGCGGTCACCGGCGACGCCTACAGCTACCGCTATCTCGTCGAGTCGATCCGGCGCTTCCCCGGCCCGGAGCGGTTCGCGGACATGATCCGCGCCGCGGGCCTCGGCCAGGTCCGCCACCGCACCCTGTCGCTCGGCATCGCTCAGCTGCACTCCGGCTGGCGCCTCTGAATGATCGGGGCGATCGCGAACCTCTGGCGGCTCTTCCGCACGGGCGCGACCTTCGAGCGCACGGGCGCAATGACCGAAATCCTCGACAGCCTCGGCGTCACGGGCTGGCCGCGCTTCCTGATCCGGGCCGCCGGCCGCCCTTTCGGCTGGTTCGGCCGCGAGGGCCTGCCCGAGCTGCCGCCGGTCGCGCGCGCGCTGCAGTCGATGGGCCCGGCCTACATCAAGTTCGGCCAGGTGCTCTCGACCCGGCCCGACGTCGTCGGCGACGACATCGTGTTCCAGCTCCGCTACCTGCAGGACCGGCTGCCGCCCTTCCCGCTCGAGACCGCACGCGAGATCATCCGCCACGAGATCGGCGACGCCGCCTGGGCGCTGATCGACGACCTGGGCGAGCCCGTCGCCGCCGCCTCGATCGCGCAGGTCCACCCCGCGACCTGGCGCCCGACCGGCGAGAAGGTGGCGGTCAAGGTGCTGCGCCCGCAGATCCGCGAGCAGTTCCGCCGCGACATCGGCACCTTCTACTTCATCGCGGCGACGCTCGAGCGGCTGATCCCGCAGACCCGGCGGCTGAGGCCCACCGCCGTCGTCGCCCATTTCGAGAGCGTCGTGATGACGGAGCTCGACCTCCGGCTCGAGGCCGCGTCCGCCAGCCGCTTCGCCGACACCGCCGCCGGGGACGAGGGCCTGCACGTGCCCCGGATCTACTGGGAGGGGACGGCCCGGCGGGTCATGACGCTCGAATGGATCGACGGACTGCCGCTCGACCCCGCCGTGCTCGCCGCCAACGGCATCGACGCCCGGCGCCTCGCCACCTACGTCATCCGCCTCTTCCTCAGCCACGCGCTCCGCGACGGCTACTTCCACGCCGACATGCACCAGGGGAACCTGCGCGTGCAGCCGGACGGCACGCTGGTCACCCTCGACTTCGGCATCATGGGCAAGCTCGACCCGGTGACCCGGCGGCACTACGCCGAGATCCTGTTCGGCTTCCTGACCCGCGACTACCGCCGCGTCGCCGAGGTGCATTTCGAGGCCGGCTACGTCCCCTACGACCGCGACGTCGAGGCGTTCGCGCAGGCCTTGCGCGCGATCGGCGAGCCGATCACCGGCCGCGACGTCTCCAACATCTCGATGGCCCGCCTGCTCGCCTACCTGCTCGAGACGACCGAGCGCTTCGGCATGGAGACGCGGACCGAGCTGATTCTGCTCCAGCGCACGATGGTCGTGGTCGAGGGCGTCGCGCGCACCCTCGACCCGCATACCGACATCTGGGAGGCGGCCAAGCCCGTGGTCGAGGGCTGGATCCGCGACCATCTGGGCCCCCGCCAGGTGCTCCGCGACGCGGTCAAGACCCTCGAGATCCTCAGCCGCCTCGGCCCCCGCCTGCCGGGCCTGGCGCAGGAGCTCGTGATGATGGCCGAGGACGCGCGGATGCGCCGGGTCCGCCCGATCATGGGCGAAAAGCCGTGGACCGTGCGCATCTCCCGCCCGTTCGCCAAGGGCCTGGCCGCGGGCGTCCTGCTCGGCCTCGCCATCGTCATCGCCGCCGCCGCGCTGATTTGAGCCAGGATCCCTCTCCCCCGACCCCTCTCCCCGAGGGAGAGGGGAGGGCCCGGCCGCGCCGCCGGGCCTTCCCCCCTCCGCGTCGGAGGGGGCCAGGGGGGAGGCGGGCCCGCCCTCCCCGCTTGCGCCCGGCCCCTCCACCATACTACATACCCGGGTCGGGGTTTCTCCGCTCACACAGTCAGGGACCGGCCGTGCAGGGAAAGCGCATCCTCCTCGTCATCGGCGGCGGCATCGCGGCCTACAAGGTCCTCGAGCTGATCCGGCTGGTGCGGAAGGCGGGCGGCGCGGTCACGCCGGTGATGACCAGAGCGGCGGCCGAGTTCGTGACCCCGCTCAGCGTTGCCTCGCTTAGCGGAGAGGCCGTGCACGACGCCCTCTTCGACCTGACGGCGGAGGCGGAGATGGGCCACATCCAGCTCAGCCGCGTCGCCGACCTCGTGGTCGTCGCGCCGGCGACCGCGGACATGATGGCGAAGATGGCGCACGGGCACGCCGACGACCTCGCCTCGACGCTGCTGATGGCGACCGACACGCCCGTCCTGATCGCGCCGGCGATGAACGTGCGCATGTGGCAGCATGCCGCCACCCGGCGGAACCTCGCGACGCTGACGGCCGACGGCGTGGCGGTCGTCGGCCCGAACGAGGGCGACATGGCCTGCGGCGAGCACGGGCCGGGCCGCATGGCCGAGCCGGACGAGATCCTCGCCGCCATCGCCGCGCGGCTGTCGCCGCCGCGGGGCGCGCTCGCGGGCCGGCGGGTGGTCGTGACCTCGGGGCCGACGCACGAACCGATCGACCCCGTGCGCTACCTCGCCAACCGCTCCTCCGGCCGGCAGGGGGCGGCGATCGCGGCGGCGCTCCGCGACCTCGGCGCCGACGTGGTGTTCGTCTCCGGCCCCGCCACCGCGCCGCCGCCGGACGGGGTCGAGCTTCGCCGGGTCGAGACCGCGCGCGAGATGCTCGGCGCCGTGCAGGCGGCGCTGCCGGCCGACGCCGCGGTCTTCGCCGCCGCCGTCGCCGACTGGCGGGTCGAGGGCGAGCGGCGCTCGAAGATCAAGAAGGACGGCTCGGGGACCGCGCCCGGCCTCAGGCTCGCCGAGAACCCCGACATCCTCGCCACCGTCGCCGCCATGCCGCCCGGCAGGCGCCCGGCGCTGGTCGTGGGCTTCGCCGCCGAGACCGACGATGTCGAGGCGAACGCGGCCGCCAAGCGCACGCGCAAGGGCTGCGACTGGATCGTCGCCAACGACGTCTCGCCGGCGACCGGCATCATGGGCGGCGCCGACAACACGGTCACGCTCATCACCGCGGAGGGCGCCGAGCGCTGGCCCTCCGCCTCGAAGGCCGAGGTCGCCGCCCGCCTCGCCACCCGCATCGCCGACGCGCTGGCCAGGGAGGGGGTGGCATGACCGCCCCGGTGCTGAAGATCGTCCCGCTCGACAGCTTCGACCGCGGGCTCGGCCTGCCCGCCTACGCGACCGAGGGCGCCGCCGGCCTCGACATCCGCGCCTGCCTCTCCGCCGACGAGCGGGCCGACGGCCTGGCGCTGCCCCCGCTCGGCCGCGCCGTGGTGCCGACCGGCCTCGTCCTCGTCCTGCCCCCGGGCCACGAGGGCCAGCTCCGTCCGCGCTCCGGGCTCGCCGCCCGGCACGGGATCACGCTCCTGAACAGC
This sequence comes from Thermohalobaculum sp., assembly GCA_035512995.1. GTDB lineage: Bacteria > Pseudomonadota > Alphaproteobacteria > Rhodobacterales > Rhodobacteraceae > Thermohalobaculum. The sequence continues at coordinate 5,431 of DATKCY010000077.1, read as the reverse complement.
CCCGGCACCATCGACGCCGACTACCGCGGCGAGGTCGGCGTGCTGCTCGTCAATCTCGGCCCCGAGACCTACCGGGTCCGGCACGGCGAGCGCGTCGCCCAGCTCGTCATCGCCCCCGTCGCCCGCGTCCGTCCCGTCGAGGCCGACGACGCCGGCACCACCGCCCGCGGCGGCGGCGGCTTCGGCTCGACCGGCAGCGGCTGAGGAGGCGCCCGTGCTCAGACCGTCGCGCAAGAGCATGCTGGCCCTCGAGGCCGTGCTCGACGTCGCCTACAACGCCCGCCCCGACCCGGTGCAGTCGAAGAACATCACGCGCCGGCAGGGCATCCCGCAGCGCTATCTCGAGCAGGTGATGCAGAGCCTCGTCCGCCACGGCATCCTCAAGGGCGTGCGCGGGCCCCGCGGCGGCTACACGCTGGCGCGCGAGCGCCGGCGGATCACCGTCGGCGACGTGATGCGCGTGGTCGACCAGCTCGACCAGGAGGCCGACGGCGACCCGGTCAGCCAAGCCGACCTCGGCGAGAAGGTGGTGGCGCCGCTCTGGGCCGAGACCCGCGACGCGGTGCTCGAGCGGCTCGACGGCATCACCATGGAGGACCTCTGCCGCCGCGCCCGCAAGCTCGGCGTGCCGCACGGCGGCAAGCCCCCGCCCGACTTCACGATCTGATTCCCCCCGGAGGCCCGATGTACGAGGCAAGGCCGCGCGGCCGCATCTACGACGACATCTGCCAGACGATCGGCTCGACCCCGCTCGTCCGGCTCTCGCGGCTCGCCGAGGCCGAGGGGCTCGAGGCCGAGATCTGCGCCAAGCTCGAGTTCTTCAATCCCGTCGGCAGCGTCAAGGACCGGATCGGCGTCGCGATGATCGAGGCGCTGGAGGAAGCCGGCCGCATCGGCCCCGGCACCGTGCTGGTCGAGCCGACGTCCGGCAACACCGGCATCGGCCTCGCCTTCGCCGCGGCCGCCAAGGGCTACCGGCTGATCCTGACCATGCCCGAGACGATGAGCCAGGAGCGGCGCAAGATGCTGGCCCTCCTCGGCGCCGAGCTCGTGCTAACCGACGGCCCGCTTGGCATGAAGGGCGCGATCGCCAGGGCGCACGAGATCCTGGCCGAAACGCAGGGCGCGGTCATGCCGCAGCAGTTCGAGAACCCGGCGAACCCCCGGGTCCACCGCGAGACGACGGCCGAGGAGATCTGGGCCGACACCGGCGGCGAGATCGACTGCCTCGTCGCCGGCGTCGGAACGGGGGGCACGATCACCGGCGTCGGCCAGATGCTGCGCGAGCGCCGCCCGGACTGCCGCATCGTCGCGGTCGAGCCCGAGGACAGCCCCGTCCTCTCCGGCGGCGAGCCGGGGCCGCACAAGATCCAGGGCATCGGCCCGGGCTTCGTCCCGGGCATCCTCGACACCGGCCTGATCGACGAGGTGCTGACCATCGGCAACGAGACCGCCTACGAGGCCGCCCGCCGCCTCGCGCGGCTCGAGGGCATCCCCGGCGGCATCTCGTCCGGCGCCGCCGTAGCCGCCGCCGTCGAGGTCGCCGAGCGCGCCGCGATGAAGGGCCGCCGCATTGTCGTCGTGCTCCCGAGCTTCGCCGAGCGCTACCTCTCGACCGCGCTCTTCGACGGCCTCTGAGCGGCGCCGCGTGCGGCCGGCGACCCTCTCAGCCGGGGTTCTGCGGAAACTGCGCGTCGCTCCCGGGAAGCGCCACCCAGTCGAGCTTCTCCTCGACCCATATGTGCGTGTGCGGCACCGCCCCGCTCGGATCGTCGAGCGTGCCAGCCTTGATGAACACCACCCCGTCGTAGGCCGGGCCCTCCGACATGTAGTGCGACCCGCACCGCGAGCAGAAGTGACGCAGGAACGGCTGTCCGCTGGCGCCGGAATGATCCTCGTAGTGCGTGGCGGTATCGCCGGTGACGGTGACGGAGCCGGCCGGCAGCCCGACATTGTAGGAATGGGTCGAGCCGGAGTTCTTCCGGCAGGTCCGGCAGTAGCAGTTGACGATCAGCGCAGGCTCGGCGTCGGAGGTGTAGCGGACGCTGCCGCAGAGGCATCCGCCCTCGATCCTGGGCATCAGGGTGCTTCCTTTCGCTCCGCTCCCGCCGATAACGGTACGCGAGCGGCGGCGGCGGCGAAAGCGCCATGGGCGGCCCGCGCTGGCGGCCGGCCCGGCAAGCCCCATCTGCTGCGGGCAACGGAGGCCCGGACCATGCTCTACGCGCTGTTCGTGAAGCCGGTCGCGCTTGCTGCGCTCGGCGGCACCCTCTGGCTCCTCTGGCGTGCCGGAGACGGCTTCGAGGCGGCGGAGGCCCGGCGCCACCGCCGCCGGGTCGCCGTCGGCGCCATCGCGATCGCCGCCCTCGTCCTCGGGCCCCCGGCCTGGGCGGTGCTGAGCGAGCATCCGGGCGACGTGCTGCGCTGGACCGCGATCCTCGCCGTCGCCGTCGCGGCGGTCTGGGGCTATGCCCGGCTGATCGGCGCCGCCCGCAGGCGCGCGCCTCCCCCCGGCGGAGACGGCTGATGGCCTTCGAGAAGGGCGAGATCGAGCGCTACGCGCGCCACATCGTGCTGCACGAGGTCGGCGGCCCCGGCCAGCAGAAGCTGAAGGCCGCGCGCGTGCTGGTGGTCGGCGCGGGGGGCTTGGGCTCGCCCTCGATCCTCTACCTCGCGGCGGCAGGCGTCGGCGCGATCGGCTGCATCGACGACGACACGGTTTCGCTCTCGAACCTGCAGCGCCAGGTGCTGCACGGCACCGGCGACATCGGGGACCGCAAGACCGACAGCGCCGCCCGCGCGGTCGAGCGCATCAACCCCCACGTCGCGTTCGAGGGCCACGCAACGCGCCTCGTCGAGGACAACGCCGAAAAAATCCTCGGCGGCTACGACATGGTGCTCGACGGCTCGGACAACTTCGACACCCGCTACATGGTCAACCGCGTCGCCGCCCGCCTCCGCCGGCCGCTCGTCTCGGCCGCCCTCGGCCGCTGGGAGGGGCAGGTCAGCGTCTTCCGCCCCTGGGCCGGCGGGCCCTGCTACCAGTGCCTGTTCCCCGAGCCGCCGGCGCCGGGGCTGGTCCCGGCCTGCGCCGAGGCCGGCGTGCTCGGCGCCATGGCCGGCGTCCTCGGCACCGTGCAGGCGGTCGAGGCGATCAAGCTGATCGTCGGCGCGGGCCAGCCGCTCGACGGGCGGCTCTTCCTCTACGACGCGCTGGCGGGAGAGAGCCGGACGATCCGTGCCGCCAAGGGCCCCGACTGCTCCGTCTGCGCCGCGCTTTAGCCAGCAGGGGCCGAGACATGCGGCATTGGGTAGCAAAAGCACCAAGCCGAGATTCGCACAGCCGCAACGTGTCGATCGACGTTATCACAGGATTAGGAGCGCCCGGAAGTCGTTGACGTTGGTCAGCGTCGGACCTGTGACAACCTGGTCGCCAAGCGCCTCGAAGAAGCCGTGCCCGTCGTTCGCCTCGAGCGCCGCGAGCGGGTCGAGCCCCGCCTCGCGCGCGCGGGTGAGCGTCGCGGGCCCGATCAGCGCGCCCGCGACCTCCTCCGCGCCGTCGACCCCGTCGGTGTCGGCCGAGAGCCCGTGCACGGCCGCGCCGCCGAGCTGGATCGCGACCGCGAGCAGGAGCTCGACGTTCCGCCCGCCGCGCCCGCCGCCGCGCACGGTCACCGTCGTCTCGCCGCCCGAGAGCAGCACCGCCGGGCGCTCCAGCGGCTCGCCGTGCGCCAGCACCGAGACGGCGATGCCCGCGAGCGCGATGCCGACCTCGCGCGCTTCGCCCTCGATCGCGTCGCCGAGGATCATCGGCTCGACCCCCGCCTCGCGCGCGACCCTGGCCGCCGCCCTGAGCGACAGGAGCGGCGCCGCGACGATCCGGTTCTCGACCCGCGCGAGCCGGGAATCGTTCGGCCCCGGACAGGCCTCGCCGGCCTCGAGATGGCGCCGGACGGACGCCGGCATGTCGATGCCGTAGGCGCGGAGAATGCCGAGCGCGTCGGCCGGGGTCGAGCGCTCGCCGACCGTCGGCCCCGACGCGATCGTCCCCGGATCGTCGCCCGGCACGTCCGAGATCATCAGCGCCACCAGCCGCGCCGGGTGCGCCGCCGCCGCGAGCCGCCCGCCCTTGATCCGGCTCAGGTGCTTGCGGACCACGTTCATCTTGCCGATGCCGGCGCCGGAGGCGAGCAGCGCCCTGTTGACCGCCTGCTTCTCCTCGAGCGTGATGTCGCCGGCCGGCAGGGTCATCAGCGCCGAGCCGCCGCCCGAGACCAGCGCGATCACGAGGTCGTCCTGGTCGAGACCCGCGACCGTGTCGAGGATGCGCCGGGCGGCGCGGGAGCCCGCCTCGTCCGGCACCGGGTGCGCGGCCTCGACGACCTCGATCGCCCTTGTCGGCCGGGCGTGGCCGTAGCGGGTGATGACCAGCCCCTCGAGCGGTCCCTTCCAGACGGCCTCCAGCGCCTCGGCCATCCGCGCCGAGGCCTTGCCGGCGCCGACGACGACCGTGCGTCCCCGCGGCCGCTCCGGCAGATGCCGCGCCAGCACCGCCATCGGATCGGCAGCCGCCACGGCGGCGTCGAACATGTCGCGGAGCAGGCGGGCCGGATCGGTCATCGCCTATCGATGCCGCGCCGGCGCCCTGCTGTCCACGCTCAGATGCGGACCGATTGACGCGACTGCGCTGCCGTCGACGGCAGGTCGGGCGCAAGGACGCGCCCCCGCTCGTCCATCAGCGCCTGCAGCCGGACCTCGAGGCGGACCGGCCAGCCCGCGGCGAGCGTCCGCCGGGCATCCTCCAGATGCCGGGGCGCGACCGTCAGCGTCAGCGTCTCCTGCCCGGCCGCGATCTCGACGTGCCAGCCCGTGATCGGGTGGAGCCGGTCGAGCGCCTCCGCCCATTCCAGTCCCTCCGGATTCAGGCTCGAATAGACCTCCGTCCCGTCCTCCTCGACCCAGGCGAGGCCGAGGGCCACGGCATAGCGGCCCGCGAGCCGCGCCGGCGCCAGGTGCAGCGTCACCGACAGCTCCTCGCCCAGCGCGGCCTCCAATCCCGTCAGCCGCGCCATGTCCCCGGGCACCATCGGCCCGGCCGCCCGATCCTCCAGCCGCTCGGCCACGCGCGCCCGGCAGGCGAGCGGCGAGTAGTACGAGCCGTCCATCAGGAACGACGGCCGCTCGACCACCTCGTCGCAGAGCACAGGGTCGAGCCGCTCCATCGCCAGACCCTCGAAGCAGACCGAGCGGTAGTACCACGTCCACGCCCGCCCGTTGTCGGTGAAGCCGCGGCCGCAGCCGGGCGGCATCCGCCGGCACCGCTCCTCCGGCGGCAGGTCGCCGGGAATCGCGGCGCCGATCCGCCCCGTCTCGTCGATGATCGCGAGGAAGTCGTCGCAGGTGAGCGGCTCCGCCCTGCCCTGGCCGGCGA
>DATKCY010000076.1:0-2983 GCA_035512995.1 Thermohalobaculum sp. | reverse complement strand
GTAGCAGCCGCCCCGGCAGCTGCGGACGACCGTGCCGATCTGCTCGCGATCGAAGCCGATTCGCACCGCCTCTGGCTGCGCGGCGACACGGCCGCTTTGGCCGAGCTGATGGCGGAGGAATATCGCTTCGTCGTGATGAATGGCGCGGTCGAACGGCGCGCGGATATTGTCGGCGACGAGAGCCGGCGGCGCCGAATCACCGTGCGCAGCCTCGAGCTGGAGCCCGGCGAGGTGACGATTCGGGGCGGCACCGCAGCCGTTATCTCGACGATGCGCCTCGACGGGTCGGTGCAGGGGCGGCCGCTGCCGGGTCGGATGCGGGTGCTGAGCGTCTACACGCGCGACGGCGAACATTGGCGGCTGCTGGCGCGCTCGATCACGCCGATCCTCGCACCGCCGCGGCCGGGAGACTGAACACGGTTCGCGGCGGCTAGCGCTCGGCGGCTGCGGCGGCGCCCGCCTCGTACCCGGCGCGCGGGTAGAAGCGACCGCGCTTGATCACCGTCTCGACGCTGCGCAGCGCCCCGATGTCGGCGGCAGGATTCTCGCGCAGCACGACGAGGTTGGCGAGCATGCCGGGGGCGATCGTCCCCTGCTCGTCCTCCAGCCGCAGCAGGCGCGCGCCGTTGCGGGTGGCCGCCTCGATCGCCCCGAGCGGCGTCAGCACGCCCCGCTCGACCAGGGTCTCGATCTCGACGATGACGCTGGGAAAAGGGTCGGCTTCGGGCGTGAACCAGTCGGTGCCCGTCGCCAGCGGCACGCCGGCCGCGGCGGCGGCGCGGGCGAGCGCGGCCATCAGCGCGGGCGTGCAGCCGCGCTCGGCGCCGGGACCGGGGCGGTAGGCGGACAGGGTGACGTCGAAGACGACGCGGCGGCGCGCCATCTCCGCGAACAAGGCCGTCATCTCCGGACTGTCCGGCTCGACCCGCGCCGGATCGAAGCTCGGCCGAGGGTCGGGCGGCGGTATATGGGTGTAGGGGACGTTCGAGGCGGGATCGAGATCGGCATCCTGCCAGGCGGCCCAACAAAGGTGGGAAACCGAATCCACCCCCGCCCCGACCACGTCGATTGGCCGGTCGGGGAAGACCGTCGTGTGGGCGAAGACGGGAAGTCCACGGGCATGGGCGGCGCGGACGATGCGGGCGATCACATCGGCCTCGACGCCAACATAGACCTTGATCGCCGAAGCGCCGGTGGCGGCGGCGCGCTCGACGGCAGCGTCGGCGTCGGTGTCGCGCGAGACGGTCTGCACCCACGGCGCCGTGCCGCGCTCCATCCCTGCCGAGGCGCGCCCGACCCTCGGGTCGGCGGCGATGAAGTCCGGCCCGGCCATCAGCGCCGAGTAATGGAGATCCGGCCCCTCGATGTCGCCGTTGCGCAATGCGTCCCGGAGCGGGCGCAGGAGCCGAGCGTCGCCGGCCATGTCGCGGGTCGTGGTGACGCCGGCGTAGAGCAAGCGCCGCAGCTCGGCGTGCGCCCGTTCGGGAGACTCGCCGAGGCCACGCTGCATCATATGATCGTGCGCGCTGACGAGGCCGGGAATCAGGAAGCGGCCGGTCAGGTCGATCCGCTCGGCGCCCGCCGGCAGCGGGCGGTCGCCGTCGGGGAAGACGTCCGCAATCCGCTCGCCCTCGAGGATCACGCTCATGCCCGGCCGCGGCGGCGCGCCTGTGCCGTCGATGATGGTGACTCCGGTGAGCGCGACCGGGCGCGCGGCCGTGAGGGCGAAGAAAGCGAGGAGTACAACGAAGAGGCGCATGGCCGACTCCAAGGTTGCCCGTCTCGGATAGCTCGTGCGGACAAGCCTGGATAGTGCTCCGTGAGGCTTTCCTTCGGGCGGCTTTCTCCTCTACAGGCGCCTGCCATGCCGGACATGCAGACTCTCACGCGCGAGTGGCTCGCCCGCATCGAAGCGGCGGCCGATCTGCCTGCGCTCGAGGCGGAGCGGGTGGCGGGGCTCGGCAAGCATGGGGCGGTGACCGGGCTGCTGAAGACGCTTGGCGGCATGACGCCGGAGGAGCGCCAGGCGGAGGGGCCGAAGATCCACGCTCTGCGCGAGGCGGTGTCCGAGGCGCTGGCGGCGCGCAAGAGCGTTCTGGAGGAGGCCGAGCTCGACCGCCGCCTCGCCACCGAGACGCTCGACATGACGCTGCCGGTCGACACCGGGCCACGGGGCAGCGTCCACCCGGTCAGCCAGGTGATGGACGAGCTCGCCGAAATCTTCGCCGATTTGGGCTTCTCGGTCGCGACCGGACCGGAGATCGAGGACGAGTGGCACAATTTCACCGCGCTCAACATTCCCGAAAGCCATCCGGCGCGGGCGATGCACGACACCTTCTATTTCGAGCAGGCCGAAAGCGAGGGCGAGCGCGGGCGGATGCTGCTGCGCACCCACACCTCGCCGGTGCAGATCCGGACGATGCAGTCCCAGCCGCCGCCGCTCTACGTGATCGCGCCGGGGCGGACCTACCGTTCGGACAGCGACGCCACCCACACCCCGATGTTCCACCAGGTCGAAGGGCTGGTGATCGACCGCGGGATCACGCTCGGCCACCTCAAATGGACGCTCGAGACGTTCCTCAAGGCCTATTTCGAGCGCGACGACATCGTGCTGCGGCTGAGGCCGAGCTATTTCCCCTTCACCGAGCCTTCGGCCGAGGTCGACGTCGGCTATCATGTCGAGAAGGGGCGGCGCGTGCTCGGCGGCGCCGACCATTGGATGGAGCTGCTCGGCTCGGGCATGGTCCATCCCAAGGTGCTGGAGGCTTGCGGCCTCGATCCCGACGAATGGCAGGGCTTCGCCTTCGGCTGCGGCATCGACCGGCTGGCGATGCTCAAATACGGGATGGACGATCTGCGCGCCTTCTTCGACGGCGACCTGAGGTGGCTGCGCCATTACGGCTTCGCCGCGCTCGACGTGCCGACGCTGAGCGGGGGCGTCGGCGCATGAGGTTCACAAGCCCTTCAAATCTGGGCCCCGGCC
>DATKCY010000075.1:0-23799 GCA_035512995.1 Thermohalobaculum sp. | reverse complement strand
CACGGCAAACCGCCAGCGCCGGCTGCTGGATGTCCAGTAATGGCCCCACCAGATGATGCGCGCCCCGCGTAAGCGCGCGCGCAGGAGAAGCGCCATGTGGCTGATGCAGCGCGGGCCGCCGGGGACGACGAGTACGTCTCCGCGCGCGAGGCGGATCGAGAGCACGCCATCCTGCCAGGCCAGGCCCAGGGGTAGGCGGCGGTAGCTCCCGAACCCGCGCTGCCAGCGAAAGCTCGCCGGCCCGACGGCCATCGCGCCGAAGCGGTCCGTCGTCCGGTCCGCCGGGTGATAGACCGTGAACTCCGGTCCCAAGGCTCGTGCAACCCGGTCGAAGAAGTCCACCCGGTACGACAGCAATGCCGGCTGGACCACGTGAACATGCATGCTTCCGCCCCTCCCCCACCGCGACGATACACAGCGCCAGATCAGGCGTTCGGCGGTGCTGTCGATTCCGGCGCAGGGGGCGCATCCGGCCGAGGGCCCCGCCTGCCGTGCCACACTGGCTGACGGAACCAGACCCTCCGTTTCCAACGCTCCGGACGCCGAAACCCGACACGGCCCGACTCAGACGAGAAGTCCGTTAACATCATCTTTCGATCGCTCTGCGAGATGTCCGTTGGCGAGGAGGCGGTTGCTCCGGCGCACACCGCGCGTCGCACACCGTCTAGGCTCCGCTCGCCCGCTTCATGATGAAGATGTCGTGCTCGATCGACCAGGTGAAGCCGTACCGGCGTGCCCAGTCCACCAGATAGTCGATCGAGGGATACGAGCCCCCGTGGCTTCGCCCGCCTGTAAAGCAACGCACATCGTCGACGAGGATACGCACGTCCGCAAAATTCCCCAGGTTCGCCTCGATCGCGTTGAGCTCGTCCTCGATCGGACAGGCCTGGTCACCCATGTAGGTGATCTCGGAAGTGTAGTGACCGTCGAGCCAGAAGTTCACGTCGCCCGACAGGTCGGGCAGCAGCGCCGGCAGGACCTCCTCGCTGGTCCCTCGGATAACCGTGACGTGGCCGTCGGCGAAGCGCTCGCGTGCCCGGTCGAAGAGTTCCGGCTCCGGCTCGATAGTGTATACCCTCGGCGAGAAGCGGGCGAGGAACGCGGTGGTCTGGCCGAGATAGGTCCCGGTCTCGACCCACTGCGTGTCCGGCTTGCCGTGCCGCTTCAGCACGGCCTCCTTGATGAAACGCGGAGCGAATCCGGCGAAATCGCGCGCCTTCCAGGCGCGCATCGCCCGAAGCGGCCGAAGCCAGTTCGCATAGATGAAGTTGTTCGTGACGAGCGACTGCAGCGGCATTTACGTCCTCTCGGATTGAATGACGGGTGCTCAGGTGAGCGCGGTCCATTTTCGAGCCATGAGCGTCTTCAGGCTTCGGGCGAACGGCTTCGAACGCCAACTGCCCCAGCAGAGATGTACCCCGATCCCTTCTTCCACGCGTTCGTGCCAAAGGCCGCCCCTCCTGATCCAGGGATGGAAAATCGGTCTTGCGGGGAGGCAGGCGTCCGGGAAGCGCTCGCGGTTCTCGAGAAAGAAGTCCGTGACCGCATCCGGACCTGTCGCCGCGATTATTCCGCTCTCGCGCAGGCCCGATCCGTCCAGGCGCGCGAAGATCCACTCGAGCATCTCGTGCCAGAATGGATGGCCCGGTTTCGACATCAGGACGGCGTTGCCGAGCTTGAAATCGAGATCAGCCGGCGCTCTGCCGCGCGACACCGGCAGCACCAAAGATGCTGAAAGGAACTTCTCGTCAGGCGCCCGCAGCCACTTGTAGTCCGTGTCGCTATAGACGCCGCCGAACTTGAGCATGTAAGCGTAGCGGGCGATGTCGGCCTTGGCGACGCCGTGGGCGATGCTATCGTAACGTTCGAGATGGTCGGGAAAGAGCTCCGCTATCATGGCCCTGTTTTCCGCGTCGTCCCAGAGGTGATAGTCCCAACCAGAAAGTGCGGTTCTCGCTCGAGCGGCCAGCCGCCGCTCCTCCCATGAGAGGGACATTGTCGGTGCGGTCATGTGAAGAATTGGTGGAATAGACGCGCTGACCATCGGATTTCCCGGAAGACTGATATCGGATAGCAGTGAATAGTGGACCGGCGTTGCACTGTCCAAAGATTCCTGGCCCCCTCGCCGAAAGCCCGAATTTGGGCCGATGCCCCGGCGAGCGCTCCGAATTTGTTAATAATTTATTTACAGATCCAGATCATTTCTTGTCTGTGTCGGCGCGGGGGCGCTGCGCTAGCTCGAACTGTCAGCGGCCGTTGAGCGACGAGCCGCACGTGCCACGCCACGCCACCCCCGACGGCTGTCTGCGTCCTAGCACGCGATCGTGCCGGGGGAGTCGGTTTCCACGGCCCGCCGGGCCGGCACAGCAAGTCCGGATGATGGATGCGCACGCCGCCGAATTGCCCGCTTCCCGTCGGCACCGGGGTTCCGACACCACCGGTCGGGCGCCCCTAATGGGCCGTCGCTGGCGATTGGCCGGCTGGGCACGTCTTCGGGGCGGCCGGGTCGGTCGGGACATGGCGCTGTCGCTCGCCCAGGGCCTGGCCGGCATGGTGACGGTTCTGATCCTCTACCGTGTCCTGGTCATCAGCACAGACGTCGAGACCCTCGGGCTCTGGTCGCTGACGGTCGGCATCGTCGCCTTCCTGCGCGTCGCCGACTTCTCGGGCGGCGCCGGGCTGAATCGCCTCGTCGCAGTCGCACGCAGCAACGGCGAGAGCATGGGCCGAACCATCGACACCGTCGTCGTCTTCGTGATCGCGCTCTACGCCGCGCTGCTGCTCGCGGCCTTCGTGCCGTTCAGGCACTTGGTGGTCGCGACCGTCGACGACGCGTTCGACCCCACCGCCCGCGCGCTGGTCGTCTGGACGCTCCTGTCGGTTTTCCTCTCCGCCGTCGGCAACAGCCAGTCCAGCGCGATCGACGGGGTGCAGCGCGCCTGGCTGCGGGCTACCGTGCAACTCTGCGGTCTAGCGATCTTTCTCGGCTTGGGCATGTTCCTCATCCCGACGGCCGGCGTGCTCGGAATGGCGTGGGCGCAGGCGGCGCAGCTCGGCTTCGTCGTGGTCGCCGGGCGCGTCGTTCTCTGGCGGACGGTGCCGGATCTCAACCTCCTGCCGACGGCATTCTCGCTGCCGGTTCTGCGGTCCTCGATCGGCTACGGCGCGAAGCTGCAGGGCATGGGACTGGCGGTCCTTGTCTTCGAGCCCGGCTCCCGTATCGTCATCAACCACTTGGGCGGGCTCGAAACCGTGGCGGTCTTCAATCTCGCATACCGGCTCACGTCCTTCGCCCGCCTACTGGTGGTCTCCGCGTTCCTGCCGCTCATCCCCGAGTTCGCCTTGCGCCATGAGCAGGACAGGGCGGCGCGCGATCGGCTGTTCGAGAACACGACGAGATTCCTGCTGCCGGCGGCTTCGCTGATGTTCTGCGGTACCTGTATCGTCGCGCCCTTCGTCAGCCTTTACGTGTTGTTCGAGATCTCGCCGGCATTCTTGCTGAACGCTGGCGCCCTCAGCGTCGCGTGGTTCGTGGCAACGCTCGGGCAGGGGTCGATTACTATGGCGAGGGGCGCCGGGCTGATGCGGTGGAACATCATCGGCCAGTGGACGACTGCCCTCGGAAGCCTGCCCCTCGCCTTTGTTTTCGCCGCTCTGGCGGGCGCCGAGTATGCGGGCATCGGCGTCGCGCTGGCAGTCCTGGTCGGGGCGGTCGTCCAAATCGCCGGAAACGGCTCGCACCTCGGCATCTCGCTCCGCCTTCGCTCGGCGACGCCCGTTGGCGTGGTCCTGGCGCTCGGCTACGTCGGAGCGCTGGCAGCGCTGCTTGCGCTGGCCGCCGGCGCCGTCACGATCTAGCTGCGCTTCGCCGGGGGGATCGACGATGGGCCCGCTTCCTAACCTGCTGATCGTCGGGACGGCGAAGTCGGGGACCAACTCGATTAAGAGCTATCTGGAGCAGCATCCGCAGGCCGGCTTCTCCTGCCTCGGCGAGCCCAACTTCTTTGCCTGGGACTCCGAGTACCGAAAGGGACTCGACCACTATCGCTGTCTTTTCGCCGGGCACGAGGACAAGCTCGTCCGCGCCGAGAAGAGCTGGCGTTATTCGGTCCGCGAGGTCTATCCGCTGGCGCTCGAGCGCATCCTGGAGGCGCTGCCCTCGTTCCGAGTGCTCTATGTCGTGCGCAACCCGATCAGCCGGGCCGTTTCGCTGTGGACCGAGTTCCGCGACAGCGGCACCGAGTTCGTCCAGCGCGATTTCGAAACCGCCGTTTTCCACGACCGCGTGATCTTCGACAGCTTTCGCTATCACTCGCACTACGTCCGCTTCCGCGACCGCCTGCCGCCCGGACGCGCGAAGCTCATGTTCTTCGAGGATCTGGTGTCGAATCAGGCGGACTTCTTCTCCGAGCTGTGCCGTTTCCTGGCGATCGACGAGCACGGGCCGACGGACGCGATCCACGCGAACAGATCCGAGGGCCAGACGGAGGACTATCGTGCGACCGAGTGGGCCCGGCGTGCGGGGCTCGTCGACGTCGCCCGAAGGTCTATGCCGGCTCGGGGGCGGGCCCGGCTGCGGCGGTTGCTGCGGAAGCCGATCCGGAAGCCGCGCTTCAGCCCGGGCGCGCGGGATCGCTTCGTCGAGCTGCTGGGCACGGAGTTCGAGCTCATCCTCCGCGAGGGCGGAAAGCCCTCCGACTACTGGGACCTCGGCATTCTGCGGTGACCGCCGGCCCCTGCGGGGGCGTTCCCGCGTCCGGGGCTCAGCTCACGTCTTCTACCAGCTTGCGGTGATCAGAACTCATGCGCCCAGCCGCCACCGCACCACGCCGTCCACCGCCGGGATCGGCCCGCGCTCGACCAGGCGTGCGAGCTCGGCCCGCTGCGCCGCGCTGAGCTTGGAGGCGTTGCCCGGAAGCATGCGGCTCACGAGCCCCGCCGGACCCTCGGCGTTGAAGCGCACCACGTTCGTCGGGGAAACCGTCCACCGGACGGTTTCCTGATCCTCCTCACCCCGAACGATCTGGCGGCCGACCCCGCCGGTCGCCGCCGCCTCGGCCCGGCTCCCTCCGTCATGGATCACAGCCAGCGCCAGAAACCGCCGGGTCTGATCCGCGTCCCGGCTCTCCCGCGCGAGCCGCTTCAGACCGCCGCAGTGAAGTCCTCTCGAAGCCCCAGCGCTCCTGCCGTTCTCGACAGAGAGTCAGAAATCCGCAGCCTTGGGAATCCCCGGCGCGAGTCGACGCTGCCGCAAGCTGGTATCAGGCGCGAGCAGTCTCGGCACCCCGCGCCGGATCGGGCGCGTAGGACCGCCTGGCCGCCTCGACCAGGGCGATGAAGAGCCCGTGGTCGCGCTTCGAGAACGCGAGGTACTCCGGGTGCCACTGCACGCCGATCACCAGCCGCTCGCTCGTCGACTCGATCGCCTGCACGACCCCGGCCTCGTCCCATGCGACCGACTGCAGGTTGCGGCCCAGCCGGTCGACCGACTGCTTGTGCAGCGAGTTCACCATCGACGGCTCGGCCCCGTAGAACGAGGCGAGGCGGCTTCCGGGCTTGATGCTGATCCGCTTCCGCGGTAGGGGCGTGTGGATCTCGGCAGCCCCCGGATAGGCCTCGTAGATGTCCTGGTGCAGGTTGCCGCCGCGCACGACGTTGACGAGCTGCGAGCCGCGGCAGACGCCGAGGATCGGCAGGCAGCGCTGCTCCGCCTCCTCGATCAGCGCCTTCTCGAGCATGTCGCGCGCGTCGTCGAACACGGCGTGCGGCACCAGCCAGCCGCCGTAGAGCTCGACATTGATGTCGTCGCCGCCGCCGATGATGACGGCGTCGAGACCCTCGAGGCTCCGCCGCTCGCGGCCCGTCTGGATGCGAACGGCCCGCCCGCCCGCGCGCCAGAGCGCGAGCTTGAAGAACGGATAGACCCGCCAGCCGGACCTGGCCGAGACCGAGACTCCGATCCGCGGCCGCTTGCTCACGCCATCACCTCGTCGAGCGCCGCGAGATAGGCGCTGAGCGGACCCCTGCCGCTCTCGACGCCAAGCGACTGCGCGCGCGCGCGCTCGAGCCTGTCGGGATCGTCGGCCGCCCGCTCGACCCGGCGCCAGCGCTCGAGCTCCTGCCACGGGCTCCACCCCGGGTCGCCGACCCGGCTGTCGGGCCAGCGGCAGTGGAAGGCCGGGCGCGGGTTCCTGACCGGCTGGCGGTGGATGCGCGCGACCGCCTCCGGCGCCAGGTGCCCGAGGATCGGCCAGAGGTCGAGCCCGCGGTTCCGGTTCGGGTTGTAGTTCTGGTAGAGCCGCACGAACGCCTCGATCCCGGGCACGGCGCCGCCGGCCATGGCCTCGGCCAGCTCGACCTTCCAGCCCTTCGGATAGGGGTCGATGAACGGCACGACCCGGCGCGAGGGGTCTACGGGAAAGCGGTCGCGGAGCCAGCGCTCGGCGAAGCCGTAGGCGGCCGCGATGCGGATCGCGCGCTCCGCCCCGCCGTGGTCGAGCGAGATGTTGAGATGCATGCCGAAGGCATAGTGCGGCGCGACCTCGGTGCCCTCGGCGCCCGCGGCCCTCAGCGCCGCCACCGCCTCCTCGAGCGCCGGGAACTGCGCGGGCGCGAGCGGCGGCGTGACGAGCTCGACCGGGACCACGATCGACAGCAGCTTCACCGCCTCCTCGCGCGCGCCCAGGCTCTCGAGCGCGCGGTCGACGAGCCCGCTCTGCTCGTCCGGCGGGCGCGCGTAGCGGGTGTCGAGCTCGAGCTCGAGTTCGCCGAGACGGCTGCCCGTCACCCGCGCGTCGTGCGGCCCGCCGACGACCGCCTCGCCGCCGAGGGCGTCGGCGAGGACGCGGGCGGCGGCGTGCGCGTCGAGGCCCGCGAACTCGATCTCGACCCCGACCCGGCCCTGCTCGCCCGCCGCGTCCGCCACCACGGGGCCCTAGCGCGTCAGCCGGCGGAGCAGCGAGGAGGTGTCCCAGCGCCCGCCGCCCATCTTCTGCACGTCGGCATAGAACTGGTCGACCAGCGCCGTCACCGGCAGCGAGGAGCCGTTCTGCTTGGCCTCCTCGAGGCAGATGCCGAGGTCCTTGCGCATCCAGTTGACCGCGAAGCCGTGCTCGAACTCGTCGGCCAGCATCGTCTTGTGCCGATTGTCCATCTGCCACGAGCCGGCGGCCCCTTTGCCGATCACGTCGAACACCGCCTCGGCGTCCAGCCCCGCCTTCTGGGCGAAGTAGACCCCCTCGCTGAGGCCCTGGACCAGCCCGGCGATGCAGATCTGGTTGACCATCTTGGTCAGCTGCCCCGCCCCCGGCTCGCCGAGCAGGCGGCACGACTTGGCGTAGCAGCCGATCACCTCCTCGACCCGCGCATAGACGTCCTGCTCGCCGCCGCACATGACGGTGAGCTGGCCGTTCTCGGCGCCCGCCTGACCGCCCGAGACGGGGGCGTCGACGAAGCCGACGCCCTTCTCCTTGGCCGCGGCGTGCAGCTCGCGCGCGATGTTGGCGCTGGCGGTCGTGTGGTCGACGAAGACGCTGCCGGCCTCCATGCCGCCCAGCGCGCCGTCCTCGCCGGTCGCCACGCTCCTCAGGTCGTCGTCGTTGCCGACGCAGGCGAAGACGATCTCCTTGCCCTCGGCCGCCTCGCGCGGGGTGGGCTTGTGCTGCCCGCCATGCTCGGATGCCCACTTCTCGGCCTTCTCGGACGTGCGGTTGTAGACCGTCACCTCGTGGCCGTTGGCCGCCAGGTGACCGGCCATCGGATAGCCCATGACGCCGAGCCCGAGGAAACTTACCTTGGCCATGCTCTCTTCCCCTGATTCCGGTTTTGCAACCGCCCGCCGCTGCCCCGTGCGAGGCCGCGGAACGGCGGTTGACCTTTGAAGCGCGCGCGCGCATCTGCAACATCTGCGGACGCGGGGCCGGACTTTCCGGCCAGGGGCTGAAGGGTGGGCCGGGCCCCCGGCGCGGTCAAGAGCACCCGGGCGCCGGGGCGGCGGCAGAGGGGACACGAGAGGCATGAGACGCGCCCTGCGCTGGATCCTGCGCGGCATCGTGCTGGCGCTCGCCGCCGGCGCGGTGCTGCTCCTGCTCGGCTGGTACCTGGTGTCGCGCTCGCTGCCGGACTACGACGCCGGCCTGACGCTCGCGGGGCTCGACGCCGAGGTCGTGATCGTGCGCGACCAGAACGCGGTGCCGCACATCCGGGCCGAGACCGAGGAGGACGCGTTCTTCACGCTCGGCCTCGTCCACGCGCAGGACCGCCTCTGGCAGATGGAGGTGAACCGGCGCGCGGCGACCGGCCAGCTCGCGGCGCTCCTGGGGGCCGAGGCGCTGCCGCTCGACCGCATGGTGAAGACCTTCGACCTCGAGGGCCGCGCCCGCGACGCCTACGCCTATCAGACGCCGGCGACCCGGCGCGCGCTCGACGCCTACGCCGCGGGCGTCAACGCCTGGATCGAGACCGTGAACACGGAGGCGAGGGGCCGGGGGGCGCCCGAATTCTTCCTGTTCGGCGCCGAGATCGCGCCCTGGACGCCGACGGATTCGCTCGCGATCCTGAAGCTCATGGCGCTCCGCCTGACCGCGAGCGCGGAGAGCGAGGTGCGCCGCGCCCGCTTCCTGCTCGAGCTGAGCCCCGAGCGGGTGCAGGACATCCTGCCCGACCATCCGAACCCCGCGATCACGGAGCCGGACCGTTTCGCCGGGGCGGCGCCGCGGCCGGCGGGCGCCGCGCCGCTGCCGGACTACGCGGCGCTGATGGCGCCTGAGGCTGGCCGGGCCGGGTGGGTGCCGCGCGACGCGCGCAGTCACCCGCGCCCGGCGTTCGGGGCCCTTGCGCCCGCCGCGGACCCGCGCATGGCCGGCGCCTCGAACGCCTGGGCGGTCGACGGCAGCCGCACCGCCACCGGGGCGCCGCTCCTCGCCAACGACCCGCATCTCTGGCTCTCGGCGCCGAGCCTCTGGTACCTGGCCGACATCGAGGGCGGGGACATCGCCGCGATCGGCGGCACGCTGCCGGGCACGCCGATCGTGCTGATCGGCCGGAACGAGGTCGTGGGCTGGGGCCTGACGACGGCGCAGGTCGACGACCAGGACATCTATATCGAGAAGCTCGACCCCGACGACCCCGGCCGCTACCGCACGCCGGACGGTTGGGCCACGTTCGACACCCGTCCGATCAAGATCGCGGTCGCGGGCGGCGAGACGGTCGAGGACGTGGTGCTCGAGACCCGGCACGGGCCGGTGCTGACCCACGACATCTACGGCGTCAACGCCGTCACCCCGCAGGGCCACGTCGCGGCGCTCGCCTGGACCGCGCTCGAGCGCGAGGACCGGACGATGAGCGCGATCATGCGCCTCATGAGCGCCGGCAACCTGGACGACGCCGTCGCCGCGGCCGAGCTGGCGCTCGCGCCGGCGCAGGTCGTGACCATCGCCGACGGCGACGACGTCGGCATGGTCACCGCCGGCGCGATCCCGCTCCGCCAGGCCGAGAGCCGGAGCCAGGGGCGCGTGCCCTCGCCCGGCTGGATCGCGGAGAACGACTGGACCGGCTTCATGGATCCCGCCGAGACGCCCCGCACGCTCCGCCCGGAGGAGGGCGCGGTCGCGAACGCGAACAACCGGCTGACCGACGACCCGTTCCCGGAGCACCTCACCTTCGACTGGGGCGACCCCTACCGGATCACCCGGCTCGTCAGGGAGCTGTCGGCGCGCGAGTTCCACAGCCGCGACGGCTTCGTCGCGCTGCAGAACGACGCGGTCAGCCAGATGGCGCGCTCGGTGCTGCCGCAGATCGCGCTCGACCTCTGGTGGCGGAGCGGCGAGGCGGCAGGCGAGAGCAGGCTCCGGCGCGAGGCGCTGGAAAAGCTCGCGAACTGGACCGGCAACATGGACCGGCACAGCCCCGAGCCGCTGATCTTCGCCGAGTGGATGCGGATGCTGACGCTGCGCCTGGCGCAGGACGAGCTCGGGCCCCTGATCGCGCAGGTCGCGGGCGCGCAGCCGGTGTTCGTCGAGCGCGTGTTCCGCGACATCGACGGCGCCGGCGTCTGGTGCGACATCGTCAAGACGCGCGAGGTCGAGAGCTGCTCCGAGATCGCGGCGCTCGCGCTCGACGACGCGCTGGCCCGCCTCGCGGCGCTCTACGGCGAGAACATGGAGGGCTGGCGCTGGGGGGCGGCGCACGTCGCGGAGCACGCGCACACGCCGCTCAGCCGGGTCGGGCCGCTCGACCTCGTCTTCTCGATCCGGCAGGAGACGTCGGGCGGGGACTTCACGCTCTTGCGCGGCCTCTCGCCCGGGCGCGGTCCGCGGCCGTTCCAGAACGTGCACGCGGCCGGCATGCGGGTCGTCTACGACTTCGCCGATCTCGACCGCTCGGTCTGGATCCTCTCGACCGGGCAGTCGGGCCACCCGCTGTCGCGCTTCTACGACAATCTGTCGGACGACTGGGCGCGCGGCGACGTGATCCCGATGAGCCGCGACGAGGAGGACATCCGCACCGGCGCCGTCGGCGTCACCACCCTCACCCCGGCGATGCCCTGATCGGGCCGCGATCGAAAAGGGGCGCGGGCCTTGCGGTCCGCGCCCCTCCTGTCGCTCGCGCCGGGCTCAGAGGATGTCGTCGAAGCCGCCGGTTCCGGTGCCGCGGCGCTCCTCCGTCTGGTCCTCCTCCTCGGTCTCGATGACCTCGAGCGCCGCCGCGGCCTCGGCCGCCGCGCGCTCGCGCTCGGCGATGACCGCCTTGTCGCGGGACTGGGCGACCTGGCGGATGCGGGTCGTCGCGCCGCCGGTGCCGCCCGGGATCAGGCGGCCGACGATCACGTTCTCCTTGAGGCCCACCAGCCGGTCGCGCTTGCCCTGCACCGCCGCCTCGGTCAGCACCCGCGTCGTCTCCTGGAACGACGCGGCCGAGATGAAGCTGCGGGTCTGGAGCGACGCCTTGGTGATGCCGAGCAGAACCGGCGCCCCCTCGGCCGGGCGCTTGCCCTGGGCGGCGGCCTTCTCGTTGACCTCGTCGAACTCCGCCTTGTCGAGCTGCTCGCCCGGCAGGAGGGTCGTCTCGCCGGACGCCGAGATCTCGATCTTCTGCAGCATCTGGCGGACGATCACCTCGATGTGCTTGTCGTTGATCTTCACGCCCTGCAGGCGATAGACCTCCTGCACCTCGTTGACGAGATACTGCGCCAGCGCCTCGACCCCCATGATGGCGAGGATGTCATGGGGCGCGGGGTTGCCGTCCATGATGTACTCGCCCTTCGAGATCACGTCGCCCTCGGAGACGGCGATGTGCTTGCCCTTCGGGATCAGGTACTCGCGCTGCTCGAGGCTCTCGTCGAGCGGCTCGACGACGATCCGGCGCTTGTTCTTGTAGTCCTTGGCAAAGCGCACGGTGCCGTCGATCTCGGCGATGATCGCGTGGTCCTTCGGGCGCCGGGCCTCGAACAGCTCGGCCACCCGCGGCAGGCCGCCGGTGATGTCCTTGGTGCGCGCGCCCTCGCGCGGGATCCGCGCGATGACCTCGCCGCCCCGGACCTCCTGCCCGTTCTCGACGCCCAGGATCGCGTCGACCGACATGAAGTAGTGGGCCGGGTTGTTGTTATCGAGCCTGACCGGCTCGCCCGACTCCTTGTCGACGATCGAGATCGCCGGGCGCAGCTCGTTTCCCTTGGGCGCGGTCCGCCAGTCGGAGACGATCCGCTGGGTGATGCCGGTCGCGTCGTCCGTCTCCTCGCGCACCGAGGTGCCGAGGTCGAGGTCGATCAGCTTCACGACCCCGCCCTTCTCGGCGATGATCGGCAGCGTGAACGGGTCCCACTCGGCCAGCCTGTCGCCGCGCGCGACCTCGTCGCCCTCCTTGACCAGCAGCCGCGAGCCGTAGGTGATCTTGTGCATCGCCCGCTCGCGCCCCTGGTCGTCGGTGATCAGGAGCTGCATGTTGCGCGCCATCGCCACCGTCTCGCCGTCGACGTTCTCGAGCAGGGACGCGTTGACGAACTTGACCTTGCCCTCCTGGCTCGCCTCCAGGAAGAACTGGTCGGCGACGTTGGCCGCGCCTCCGATGTGGAAGGTGCGCATGGTCAGCTGCGTGCCGGGCTCGCCGATCGACTGCGCGGCGATGATGCCGACCGCCTCGCCGGTGTTGACGATCGTGCCGCGGGCGAGGTCGCGCCCGTAGCAGTTGACGCAGACGCCGTCGTCGGCCTCGCAGGTCAGCGGAGAGCGGACGCGGATCGCCTGCACCTCGGCGTTGTCGATGCGCTGGGAGTCGGCCTCCTCGATCATCTGACCCTGCTTCTGCAGCACCTCGCCCGACACCGGGTCGAGCACGTCCTCGAGCGGCACCCGGCCCAGCACCTGCTCGCCGATCGTGGCGATGACGTTGCCGCCGTCGGTGACCGGGGTCGCGATGATGCCCTCGTCGGTGCCGCAGTCCTCGATCTTGACGATGCAGTCCTGCGCCACGTCGACCAGGCGCCGGGTCAGGTAGCCCGAGTTCGCGGTCTTGAGCGCCGTGTCGGCCAGGCCCTTGCGCGCGCCGTGCGTCGAGTTGAAGTACTCGAGCACGGTGAGCCCCTCCTTGAAGTTCGAGACGATCGGGGTCTCGATGATCTCGCCCGACGGCTTGGCCATCAGGCCGCGCATCGCGGCCAGCTGGCGCATCTGGGTCGGCGAGCCGCGGGCGCCCGAGTGGCTCATCATGTAGATGGAGTTCATCTCCTTCTCGCGGCCCGTCGCGTCGTCGATCTGGACCGCCGAGATCTCGTCCATCATCGCCCGCGAGACCTTGTCGGTGCACTGGTTCCAGGTGTCCACCGCCTTGTTGTACTTCTCGCGGACGGTGATCAGCCCCTCCTGGTACTGCTGCTCGAGGTGCTTCACCTGCTCGCGGGTCTCGTTGACGATGTCCCACTTCGAGGCCGGGATCACCATGTCGTCCTTGCCAAACGAGATGCCGGCGCGGAACGCCTCGGTGAAGCCGAGCTGCATGATGCGGTCGCAGAAGATGACCGACTCCTTCTGCCCGCAGTGGCGGTAGACGGTGTCGATCAGCTCGCCGACCTCGCGCTTGCGCATCGCGCGGTTGACCAGGTCGAACGGCACGTTCGGGTTCTTCGGCAAGAGGTTGGCGAGCTTCATCCGGCCGGCCGTGGTCTCGACCCTCTGGAAGACCTCGCGGCCCTCCTCGTCCACCGTCTTGAAGCGCGCGGTGATCCTGGTGTGCAGGTTGATGATGCCGGCGGCGAGCGCGTGCTCGATCTCGGCGTCGCCGGAAAACGCCATGCCCTCGTTCGGCTCGCCGTTCTTCTCGAGCGAGATGTAGTAGAGGCCGAGAATCATGTCCTGCGAGGGCACGATGATCGGCTTGCCGTTCGCCGGCGACAGCACGTTGTTCGTGCTCATCATCAGCACGCGCGCCTCGAGCTGAGCTTCCAGCGACAGCGGCACGTGCACGGCCATCTGGTCGCCGTCGAAGTCGGCGTTGAAGGCCGCGCAGACGAGCGGGTGGAGCTGGATCGCCTTGCCCTCGATCAGCACCGGCTCGAACGCCTGGATGCCGAGACGGTGGAGCGTCGGCGCGCGGTTCAGGAGGACGGGATGCTCGCGGATCACCTCGTCGAGGATGTCCCAGACCTCCGGGCGCTCCTTCTCGACCAGCTTCTTCGCCTGCTTGACGGTCGAGCTCAGCCCCTTGGCGTCGAGCCGCGAGTAGATGAACGGCTTGAACAGCTCGAGCGCCATCTTCTTCGGCAAGCCGCACTGGTGCAGCTTGAGCTCGGGCCCCGTCACGATCACCGAGCGGCCGGAGAAGTCGACCCGCTTGCCGAGCAGGTTCTGGCGGAACCGCCCCTGCTTGCCCTTCAGCATGTCGGAGAGCGACTTCAGCGGGCGCTTGTTGGCGCCCGTGATGACGCGGCCGCGCCGGCCGTTGTCGAAGAGGGCGTCCACCGCCTCCTGCAGCATCCGCTTCTCGTTCCGGATGATGATGTCGGGCGCGCGCAGCTCGATCAGCCGCTTCAGCCGGTTGTTGCGGTTGATGACGCGGCGGTAGAGGTCGTTCAGGTCCGAGGTCGCGAACCGGCCGCCGTCGAGCGGGACCAGCGGGCGCAGCTCGGGCGGGATCACGGGCACGACCGTCAGCACCATCCACTCGGGCCGGTTGCCCGACTCGAGGAAGCTCTCGACCAGCTTCAGCCGCTTGATGATCTTCTTCGGCTTCAGCTCGCCCGTCGCCTCGGCGAGGTCGGCGCGCAGGCGCTCGGCCTCGGCGTCGAGGTCGATCGCGGCCAGCATCTCGCGCACCGCCTCGGCGCCGATGCCGGCGCGGAACGCGTCCTCGCCATGAGCGTCCTGGGCGTCGAGGAACTCCTCCTCGGTCATCAGCTGGCCGTGGGAGAGGTCGGTCATGCCGGGCTCGATCACGACGTACTGCTCGAAGTAGAGGATCTTCTCGAGGTCGCGCAGCGTCATGTCGACCATGAGGCCGATGCGGCTCGGCAGCGACTTCAGGAACCAGATGTGCGCGACCGGGGCCGCGAGCTGGACGTGGCCCATGCGCTCGCGCCGGACCTTCTGCAGCGTCACCTCGACGCCGCACTTCTCGCAGGTGACCCCGCGATACTTCATCCGCTTGTACTTGCCGCACAGGCACTCGTAGTCCTTGATCGGCCCGAAGATGCGGGCGCAGAACAGGCCGTCCCGCTCCGGCTTGAACGTGCGGTAGTTGATCGTCTCGGGCTTCTTGATCTCGCCGAACGACCACGACAGGATCCGTTCCGGGCTCGCGAGCGAGATCTTGATCTCGTCGAAGGTGCGCGGCGGCTCGGCCGGGTTGAAGATGTTGGTCAGTTCCTGGTTCATCTCGAGGACTCCATCATCCCCCTCGAATGACTGTCACCCCGCTGGCCAGCCGCGAGGGGGTCGCGGCCGGCCGGGGCACGGGGTGGTGTTCAGGCGGCGTCCGGGTCCTGGTCGAGCAGCTCGACGTTCAGGCCCAGCGAGCGCATCTCCTTGACGAGCACGTTGAAGCTCTCGGGGATGCCGGCCTCGAAGTTGTCCTCGCCCTTGACGATCGACTCGTAGACCTTGGTGCGGCCGGCGACGTCGTCGGACTTGACTGTCAGCATCTCCTGCAGCGTGTAGGCGGCGCCGTAGGCCTCGAGCGCCCAGACCTCCATCTCGCCGAAGCGCTGGCCGCCGAACTGCGCCTTGCCGCCCAGCGGCTGCTGGGTGACCAGGCTGTAGGGGCCGGTCGCGCGCGCGTGGATCTTGTCGTCCACCAGGTGATGCAGCTTCAGGAGATACTTGTAGCCGACGGTCACCTTGCGGCTGAACGCCTCGCCCGTGCGCCCGTCGTAGAGGGTCGACTGACCGCTCTCGTCGAGGCCCGCGAGCCTCAGGTGCTCGGCGACGTCGATCTCCTTCGCGCCGTCGAAGACCGGGGTCGCGATCGGGACGCCGCCCCGGATGTTCTCCGCCGCCTCCAGCTTCTCGTCGTTCGACATGCCCCTGGTCGCGCCCTTGTAGACGTCGTCGCCGTAGACGAGCTTCATCGCGTTCTCGACCGGCTTCATGTCGCCGTTGCGCCTGTAGGCGTCGAGCGCCTCGCCGACCGAACGGCCGAGCTTGGCCGCGGCCCAGCCCATGTGCGTCTCGAGGATCTGGCCCACGTTCATGCGGCTCGGCACGCCGAGCGGGTTCAGCACGATGTCGACCGGCGTGCCGTCGTCGAGGAAGGGCATGTCCTCCTCGGGCACGGCGCGGCTGATCACGCCCTTGTTGCCGTGGCGGCCGGCCATCTTGTCGCCGGGCTGGAGCTTGCGCTTCACGGCGACGAATACCTTGACCATCTTCATGCCGCCCGGGGGCAGGTCGTCGCCGCGGCGGACCTTCTCGACCTTGTCCTCGAAGCGGGCGTCGAGCGTGCGCTTGGCCTGCTCGTACTGCTTGTTCAGCGCCTCGACCTGCTCGGCATCGCCCTCGTCCGGCATCGCGAGCTGCCACCACTGGCCGCGGCTCAGGGACTCGAGCAGGGCCTCGTCGACGACGGTGCCCGCCTTCACGCCCTTCGGGCCCTTGGCGATCTTCTTGCCGTCGATGATCTCGCGCAGCCGCGAGTAGATGTTGCGCTCGAGGATCGCGAGCTCGTCCTGCCGGTCCTTCGACAGGCCCTCGATCTCGTCGCGCTCGATCTGCAGCGCGCGCTCGTCCTTCTCGACGCCGTGGCGGTTGAAGACGCGCACCTCGACGACGGTGCCGAAGTCGCCCGGCGGCATCCTCAGCGACGTGTCGCGGACGTCGGAGGCCTTCTCGCCGAAGATGGCGCGCAGTAGCTTTTCCTCCGGCGTCATCGGACTCTCGCCCTTCGGCGTGATCTTGCCGACCAGGATATCGGCCGGTCCGACCTCGGCGCCGATGTAGACGATGCCCGCCTCGTCGAGGTTGCGCAGCGCCTCCTCGCCGACGTTCGGGATGTCGCGGGTGATCTCCTCGGGGCCCAGCTTGGTGTCGCGGGCCATGACCTCGTATTCCTCGATGTGGATCGAGGTGAAGACGTCGTCCTTGGCGATCCGCTCCGAGATCAGGATCGAGTCCTCGAAGTTGTAGCCGTTCCACGGCATGAACGCGACGAGCACGTTCTTGCCGAGCGCGAGCTCGCCGAGGTCGGTCGAGGGACCGTCGGCGATCACGTCGCCCTTCGAGACCTTGTCGCCCACCTTCACCAGCGGCCGCTGGTTGATGCAGGTGTTCTGGTTCGAGCGCTGGAACTTGCGCAGCCGGTAGATGTCGACGCCGGGGTCGCCCATCTGCATCTCGTCGGTCACGCGGACGACGATGCGGGTGGCGTCGACCTGGTCGATCACGCCGCCGCGGCGCGCGGCGATGGCGGCGCCCGAGTCGCGCGCGACCCGGCCCTCCATGCCCGTGCCGATATAGGGCGCGTCGGCGCGGAGCAGCGGCACCGCCTGGCGCTGCATGTTCGAGCCCATCAGCGCGCGGTTGGCATCGTCGTTCTCGAGGAACGGGATCAGCGCCGCCGCGACCGAGACGAGCTGCTTCGGGGAGACGTCGATCAGCGTCACCTGCTCGCGCGGGCTCAGCTGGAAGTCGCCGCTCTTGCGGGTCGAGACCAGCTCGTTCGCGAAGGTGCCCTTGTCGGTCAGGTTGGCGTTCGCCTGGGCGACGGTGTGGCGCATCTCCTCGGTCGCCGAGAGATAGATGACCTCGTCGGAGACCTTGCCGTCCTCGACCCGGCGGTACGGCGTCTCGATGAAGCCGTACTTGTTCACGCGCGCGAAGGTCGCGAGCGAGTTGATCAGCCCGATGTTCGGCCCCTCCGGCGTCTCGATCGGGCACATGCGGCCGTAGTGCGTCGGGTGCACGTCGCGCACCTCGAAGCCCGCCCGCTCGCGCGTCAGGCCACCGGGCCCGAGCGCGGAGAGCCGCCGCTTGTGCGTGACTTCCGAGAGCGGGTTCGTCTGGTCCATGAACTGGCTGAGCTGGGACGAGCCGAAGAACTCGCGCACCGCCGCCGCCGGCTTGGCGTTGATCAGGTCCTGCGGCATCACCGTGTCGATCTCGACCGAGCTCATGCGCTCGCGGATCGCGCGCTCCATGCGGAGCAGGCCGACCCGGTACTGGTTCTCCATCAGCTCGCCGACCGAGCGCACCCGGCGGTTGCCGAGGTGGTCGATGTCGTCGACCTCGCCCCGCCCGTCGCGGAGGTCGACCAGCGCCTTGACGACGGCCAGGATGTCCTCCGAGCGCAGCGTGCGCTGGGTGTCGGGCGCGTCGAGCTCGAGGCGCATGTTCATCTTGACCCGGCCGACCGCGCTGAGGTCGTAGCGCTCGGGGTCGAAGAACAGCGACTTGAACATCGTCTCCGCCGCGTCGATGGTCGGCGGCTCGCCCGGGCGCATGACGCGGTAGATGTCGAGCAGCGCCCCCTCGCGGTCGTGGTTCTTGTCGACCGCCATGGTGTTGCGGATGTAGGCGCCGCGGCTGACGTTATCGACGTCGAGCGTCTCGATCTCGTCCACGCCGGCGTCGATCAGCGTCTGCACGTTCTCGGCGTCGAGCTCGCCGCCCGCCTCGACATAGATCTCGCCCGTCTCCTCGTTGATCATATCGCGCGCGGCGAAGCGCCCGTAGATCGACTCGAACGGGTGCAGCACGGCCTCGACGCCCTGCTCCTCGAGCATCCTGAGCTTGCGCGGCGTCAGCTTCTGGCCCGCCGGCGCCACGACCTCGCCGCTCGCCGCATCGACGATGTCGAACAGCGGCGACGAGCCCTTGAGCCGCTCGATCGAGAACGGCACGGCCCAGCCCTCGCCCTGCCGGCGGTAGGCGACGCGGTCGTAGAAGTGCTCGAGGATCTGCTCCTGGTCGAAGCCGAGCGCGTAGAGCAGCGTCGTCACCGGCAGCTTGCGCCGGCGGTCGATGCGCGCGTGCACGATGTCCTTGGCGTCGAACTCGAAGTCGAGCCACGAGCCGCGGTAGGGGATCACGCGCGACGCGAACAGGAGCTTGCCCGACGAGTGCGTCTTGCCCTTGTCGTGGTCGAAGAAGACGCCCGGGCTGCGGTGCATCTGGCTGACGATCACGCGCTCGGTGCCGTTGACGACGAACGTGCCGTTCAGCGTCATCAGCGGCATGTCGCCCATGTAGACGTCCTGCTCCTTGATGTCCTTGACGGACTTGGCGCCGGTGTCCTCGTCGACGTCGAACACGATCAGGCGCAGCGTGACCTTCAGCGGCGCCGAGTAGGTCATGTCGCGCTGCTGGCACTCCTCGACGTCGTACTTCGGATGCTCGAGCTCGTAGCGCACGAACTCCAGCACCGCCGTCTCGTTGAAGTCCTTGATCGGAAACACCGACTGGAACACGCCCATCAGGCCCTCGCCGTCCTGCGGCTCGCCCTGGTCGCCCGACTTGAGGAAAAGGTCGTAGGAAGACTTCTGAACTTCGATCAGGTTGGGCATGTCCGCAACTTCGCGGATCTTGCCGAAAAACTTGCGGATACGCTTGCGGCCCGAAAACATCTCGCCCATGTGCGCCTCTGGTTATCGGTCGACCGTCCTGCAGCCGGGGACGCTGCGGGACGGGCTGGTTTGACGCGCTCGGGGGTCTATCTGTCGCTCCGGCTCGCCCCAGCCGAAGTGTCCCGACCCCTTGCTCCCGCGTCTTCCGGGGCCCTCCCTGCCTGAGAGGGCCCGAGACGACGCGGGCTGGACCCGCCGGACCCCGTTATCCGGGGGGCGGATCCAGCCGGTCCTGCTGCCCTCGCGCGGCTCGCGGCCGCGCGCGGATCACTTGAGCTCGACCTTGGCGCCGGCCTCCTCGAGCTTCTTCTTGATGGTCTCGGCCTCCTCCTTCGAGGCGGCCTCCTTGACCGCCTTGCCGCCGGCCTCGACCAGGTCCTTCGCCTCCTTCAGGCCGAGACCCGTGATCGCGCGCACCTCCTTGATCACGTTGATCTTCTTGGCGCCCGCCTCGACCAGGATGACGTCGAACTCGGTCTGCTCCTCGGCAGCCGGTGCAGCGTCGGCGGCCGGACCGGCGGCGACGGCGACAGCACCCGCAGCCGGTTCGATGCCGTATTCGTCCTTCAGGATGTTCTTCAGCTCAGCGGCCTCGAGCAGCGTCAGACCGACGATTTCCTCTGCAAGCTTCTTCAGATCAGCCATTTCCGGATCACTTCCATGTTTGTGTGGGGTCTGCCGTGTTCAAGGGGGTCCCTCGCCCACGGACGCCACGGATTGCCTCAGGCGGCCTCTTCCCGCTGCTCCAGCGTCTCGAGGATTCCCGCGAGCTGGCTCGCGGGCGCCGTGATCGCATTGACGAGGTTGCCCGCCGGCGCGCCCAGCATACCGGCGATCGAGGAGATCAGCTCCTCGCGGCTCGGCATCTGCGCCACCGACTTCACGCCTTCCAGATCGAGGATGTTCTCCCCCATCGCGCCGCCGAGGATCTCGAGCTTCTTGTTGTCCTTGGCGAACGCGTCCGCGGCCTTGGCCGCGGCGACGGGGTCCTCGGAGTACGCGAGAACCGTCTGACCCCTCAGGTACTTCTCCATGCCCTGGCACGGCTTACCCTCGAGGGCGATCTTGGCGAGCCTGTTCTTGGCGACGCGGACCCGGCCGCCCGCGTCGCGGACGCGGTTCCGGAACTCCGACATCTCGGCAACCGTGAGGCCCGTGTAGTGAGCGATCACCACCACGCCAGAGTCCGCGAAGACCTGGCCGAGATCGTCGACCACAGCTTCTTTCTGGGCTCTATCCACAGTCTTCTCCAAGGTTTGGCGGATCGGGAAGGCCCTCTCCGCCGGCTCGTTCCGCCTCCCGGCCGATCACCGGAAAGGCGCTCTCAGGTCCTGTCTCGGGTCCCGACCAAAACCGCCCGTGCCACGGCACCGGCTGATCCTGCACGTTCCCCGTCTATGGCGGGATTTCCGGGCCTCGCGGCCCTACCCGCCGTCTCGGACAGGTGGCAGGGGCGTCTCCGTCCCTGCCGGCGCCCCGCCTTCGCGGGGATCTCGGTCGCGGGCCGAAGCCCGCCCTGCTCACGCGCTCAGGGAGTCGAGCGCGATCGAGATGCCCGGCCCCATCGTGGAGCTGAGCGAAACCTTCTTCAGATACGTGCCCTTGGCGCCCGAGGGCCTGGCACGGTTCACCGCGTCGACCAGCGCGCGCACGTTCTCGACCAGCTTCGCCTCGTCGAAGCTCGCCTTGCCGACGCCGGCGTGCACGATCCCCGCCCGCTCGGCGCGGAACTGCACCTGCCCGCCCTTCGCGTCCTGCACCGCCTGGGCCACGTCCATCGTGACCGTGCCGACCTTCGGGTCCGGCATCAGCCCGCGGGGGCCGAGGATCTTTCCGAGCCGGCCGACGATCGGCATCATGTCCGGCGTCGCGATGCAGCGGTCGAAGTCGATCTTGCCGCCCTGCACCTGCTCCATCAGGTCCTCGGCGCCGACGACGTCGGCGCCGGCCTTCTCGGCCTCCTCGGCCTTCGGGCCGCGGGCGAAGACGGCGACCCGCACGGTCTTGCCCGTGCCGTTCGGCAGGTTGACCGAGCCGCGGACCATCTGGTCGGCGTGGCGCGGATTGACGCCCAGGTTCAACGCCAGCTCGACCGTCTCGTCGAACTTCGCGCTCGCGTTCTTCCTGACGAGGTCCACCGCCTCCTCGAGCGGCACCAGCCGCTTGCCCTGGACGTTCTCGCGGATCGCCTTCACGCGCTTTGCCAGCTTCGCCATGGTCAGCCCCTCACCTCGATGCCCATCGAGCGGGCCGAGCCCAGCACGATCTTCATCGCCGCCTCGACCGAGTTCGCGTTCAGGTCGACCATCTTCGCCTCGGCGATCTCGCGCACCTGGCGGACGGTCACGTGGCCGATCGTCTCGCGCCCCGGCGTCTTCGAGCCGGAGGTCAGCTTCGCCGCCTTCTTCAGGAAGTGCGTCGCCGGCGGGGTCTTGATCTCGAAGATGAACGACTTGTCCTGGAAGTAGGTGATGATCGTCGGGCACGGGGCGCCCGGCTCCATCTCCTGCGTACGCGCGTTGAACGCCTTGCAGAACTCCATGATGTTGATGCCGCGCTGGCCGAGCGCCGGGCCGATCGGGGGCGAGGGGTTCGCCTTGCCCGCCGGCACCTGCAGCTTCAGCCTGCCGATGACCTTCTTCGCCATCCTGTCCTCTCATCTCTGCCCGGCGCGACGCGTCGCCCGGGCGCCTCTGGATGCGTGGTCCGGTCCGGGCGGCGCGCCGCCCGTCACCTCCCACAATCGAAGCTCAGGTCGCCTTCGAGACCTGGCTGTACTCGAGCTCGACCGGGGTCGCCCGGCCGAAGATCGACACGCTGACCTTCAGCCGCGCGTTGTCCTCGTCGACCTCCTCGACCATGCCCTGGAAGCTCTCGAACGGCCCGTCGGTCACGCTGACCTGCTCGCCGATCTCGAATGTGATCGACGGGCGCGGACGCTCGAAGCCTTCCTCGACCTGGTTCAGGATCCGCGCCACCTCGGCCTCGCGCAGCGGCGTCGGCCGGCCCGCGGGGCCCAGGAACCCGGTCACCCGCTGGATGTCGTTGATCAGGTGATAGGTGCGGTCGTTCATCTCCATCTTGACCAGCACGTAGCCGGGCATGAAGCGCCGCTCGACATTGATCTTCTGGCCGCGGCGGGTCTCCACGACCTCCTCGGTCGGGACCATAACGTCCTCGATCGCGTCCTCGAGGCCCTGCTGGCGGACGGCCTCGCGGATCGCCTCGGCCACCTTCTTCTCGAAGTTCGAGAGGACGTGTACCGAATACCAGCGCTTCGCCATCTGACGCCTCTTGCCTTCCTGCCCTGCCCCGCGCGAGCCTGCCCTGCCCCGAGCGAGTGCCCCGCGGCATCGCCCCTTGTCCGGCCCGGGGCGCGCGCCGCTCTCCCAACCACAAAGGCGCGCGTCAGGCGAATCGCCCCCGCGCGCCGTCATGCCGAGAAGTGGGCTGGCACTAATCCGATCCGGGACGCAGGTCAAGCCCCGGCGCCTTGCGGTAGTGGGTCAGTTTGAAATTTGAGCGGCGCCGGGACGAGGGAAGGCGGCGCGCTTGCCCTTTTGCAGGCAAATGTTCACGCTCGTCCGAATGTCATTCACGCTCGAAAACATCGAGAAGATCCGAAGGGGCTTCACGCATCAGGTGGGCGAGCTTTCGGATGAAGTTATCCGAGCCGTCGGTTGGCGGTGCCCTTATGTGTATCTGAGCGCCGATAGTCTCTCGCATATCGCTGAGGAGCACCCGGACGTCACAGACTTCGATCTTCTGCATATCCCCCTAGCTATTCGCATCGGCATGGTCGTCCACGACACGAGAACAGAGGTGGCTCGGGAAATCTGAACAGGGGCTATGAGTGGACGATCCGCGCGACATCGGCATGATTGCCGAGAAGCGAGGAGAGACCATGGCAAGACGACCGCGCCGGAACCACAGCCCGGCCTTCAAGGCGAAGGTGGCTCTGGCGGCCATCAAGGGCGAGAAGACGCTGGCCGAGCTGGCGCACCAGTTCGACGTTCACCCCAACCAGATTACGCAGTGGCGCGGCCAGCTTCTGGACGGCGCGTCAAGTGTCTTCGGCGAAGCCGCGAGGGCCGATGCGCCGCCCGCGGTCGACGTGAAGACGCTGCATGCGAAGATCGGCGAGCTGACGCTCGAGAAGGATTTTTTGTCCAGCGCGCTCGGCAAGGCAGGTCTGTTGCCGAGCGCAAGGCGATGATCGACCGCAACCACAGGCTCAGCCTCAGCCGCCAGGCCAAGATGCTCGGGATCAGCCGGGGCAGCGTCTACTACCTTCCGCGCCCGACCTCGAACGCCGATCTCGCGCTGATGCGCCGGATCGACGAGCTGCATCTCGACTATCCGTTCGCGGGCAGCCGGATGCTGCAGGGGCTCCTGAAGGCCGAGGGCCACGAGGTGGGGCGGCTGCACGTCTCGACGCTCATGAAGAAGATGGGCCTCGAGGCGCTCTACCGGCGACCGAACACGTCGAAGCCTGCGCCGGGGCACAAGATCTATCCCTACCTGCTTCGGAAGCTCCCGGTGGTCCGGCCCAACCAGGTCTGGGCGATGGACATCACCTACGTGCCGATGGCGCGCGGCTTCGTCTATCTGGCGGCGGTGATCGACTGGTTCAGCCGCAAGGTCCTGGCTTGGCGGCTGTCGATCACGCTGTCGGCGGACTTCTGCATCGAGGCGCTGAAGGAGGCGCTGGCCGGCCACGGCAGGCCGGAGATCTTCAACACCGATCAGGGGAG
>DATKCY010000074.1:0-4969 GCA_035512995.1 Thermohalobaculum sp. | reverse complement strand
TTCACGTCCGGGAACTGCTCGGCGACGTTCGCGGTCGGGTCCATGAAGCCGAACGAGGTGGTGAAGATCAGGTCGTGGCCCGAGGAGGCGAGCTGGCGGATCACGCGCTCGGCGTCCGGGCCTTCCTGCACGCTCTCGACGAAGGTGGTCTCGACCTTGTCGCCGTACTCCTCCTCGACCGCCAGGCGGCCCTGCTCGTGCTGGTAGGTCCAGCCGTGGTCGCCGACGGGACCGACATAGACGAAGCCGACCTTGGTCGGGTCGTCCTGCGCCGGCGCCGCCGAGGCGAAAAGAGCGGCCGCGGCCGCGAGAGTCAGGATGCGCTTCATGGTTGGCTCTCCCTGGTCTTGTGCATGATTTGCCCGCCTCAGCGCTCGGCGCGGAACGGCCGGCCGATGCAGGCGGGTGCGTTGGCCTTTGTAAGGCGGATGTCGCGCGAAATCACCACCAATGCGATGATGGTCGCGAGGTAGGGCGCCATCGCCAGGAACTGCGAGGGCACGGCGATGCCCCAGTCCTGCCCGTAGAACTGGAGCTGGGTGACGGCGGCGAACAGGAACGCGCCCGCGACCAGCCGGCCGGGCTTCCAGGTCGCGAAGACGACGAGGGCGATCGCGATCCAGCCGCGCCCGGCGGTCATGTTCTCCCCCCAGAGCGGCGTGTAGGCGAGGCTCAGATAGGCGCCGCCGAGCCCGGCCATCGCGCCGCCGAAGAGGGTGGCGGCGTAGCGGATCGGGATCACGGCCAGGCCGAGCGCGTGGCCCGAATGGTGGTTGTCGCCGACGGCGCGGAGCTTGAGGCCGGGGCGGCTGCGCGACAGGAACCAGGCGACGGCGACGCCGAGCGCGAGCGCCAGATAGACCATGCCGTCGTGGCCGAGCAGGATGCGGCCCAGCACGGTGTCGCCGACCACCGGCAGGTCGAGCTTCGCCAGCGGCTCGATCGGCGTGCCGACGTAGGCCTGGCCGATCAGCCCCGAGGCGCCGATCCCGAAGATCGTCAGCGCCAGCCCGGTCGCCGGCTGGTTCGCCATCAGCGAGAGCGCGATCACGGCGAAGATCAGCGCGAGCGCCAGCCCCGCCGCCGCGCCCGCAACGATGCCCAGCAGCGAGGAGCCGGTGGTCAGCGCGACCGCGAAGGCCGTCACCGCCCCCATCAGCATCATCCCCTCGACGCCGAGGTTGAGCACGCCCGAGCGCTCGGCCACCAGCTCGCCGAGCCCCGCGAGGATGAACGGCGTCGCGGCGATCACCACGGATATGAGGAAGTTCTCCATGACCTCAGGTCCGCAGCGGTTCGCCGGGACCGCGCCGGACGGTAAGGATGCCGGCTCCCACGATCATCGCCATGCCAGCGAGCGTGAGCGCATCCGGCACCTCCGCGAAGAAGACCAGCCCCCAGACCGTCGCAAAGCCGACATAGGCGAAATCGAACGTGCCGACGATGGAGGAGGGCGCGGCCTGGTAGGCAACGGCGGCGCCGATGCTGCCGATCAGGATCGCCGCCGCGAGCACCGCCATCGCCGCCCACTCGATGCCGCCCATCGGCGTCCAGGCGCCGGAGAGGAAGGAGGCTTCGTCCCCGATCGCCGGCAGCACCGCCGTGGCGACGAGGCCGGTCGCGACGAAGCCCGCGTTGAGCGCGAGGGAGAGGGTCAGCGGGTGCTCCGTCCGGCAGCGTGTGCGCGTCAGGATCATCGCGAGCGCGTAGAGCATGGCGGAGACGAGGGGCAGGAGAGCATAAGCGCTGAAGTCCTCCGCCCGCGGCCGGAGGATCAGGAGGACGCCGAGGAAGCCGACGGCGACCGCGGCCCATGCCTTAGCACCGACGCGCTCGCCGACGAGGAGCGCCGCGAAGAGCGTGATGAAGATCGGGAGCGTGTAATATGTCGCCGCTGCGACGGAGAGCGGGATGTGCGGGAGCGCCGCGTAGTAGGCGACCCACATCGCCAGCAGCATCACGCTGCGAAGCGCCGTCCAGCCAAGCGCTCGCGGCACGAGCGGCACAGCGCCGGGCCGGATCCAGCGGATCGCGATGACGAGGAGTGGCAGCGCGATCATCGAGCGGAGGACGAAGATCTGCCAGAGCCCGAATCCCGCGCTCATCAGCTTGATCAGCGCGTCGCCGAGCGAAAGCGCGAGGACCGTGCCGAGGATCGTCGCCACCGCGAGCCGGACGTTGTCGCCGCCCGCGCCCGTTCTCTCGAGCGCCGTCACGCGACGCCCCTCCGGCCGAAGCCGACGCGGTAGCGGATCAGCATGTCGGACGCGAGCAGGAAGAACAGCAGCATGCCCTGGAAGATGCCGGTCACGTTCTTCGGCAGCTTGAGCAGGATCTGCGCATTCTCGCCGCCGATATAGCTGACCGCGAGGATGACGCCGCCGAAGAGCGCGCCCACGGGATCGAGCCGGCCGAGAAAGGCCACGATGATCGCCGTGAAGCCGTACCCCGCGCTGATCTCGGGCTGGAGCTGCTGGATCGTGGCCGAGACCTCGAGCGCGCCGGCGAGGCCGCTGAGCCCGCCCGAGAGCAGCAGCACGAACCAGATGGTGCCGGTCTGCGAGAACCCGGCGAAGGCGCCGGCCCGCGGCGCCTGGCCGATCACCTTGACCTCGAAGCCCCGGATCGTCCGGCCCATCATCACCCATAGCAGGATCGCCACGACGACCGCCAGGATCAGGCCGGCGTGCAGCCGGGTGCCCGAGGAGAGGAGCGGCATGACGAAGGCCGAGGCGAAGTCCCGCGACTGCGGAAAGCCGAAGCCCGCGGGGTCGCGCCACGGCCCGCGCACCAGCCAGTCGAGCAGGAGCGCGGCCACATAGGTCAGCATCAGGCTGACCAGGATCTCGTTGGCGTTGAAGCGCGTGCGCAAGAGCGCCGGGATCGCGGCCCACGCCATGCCGCCGAGCACGCCGAGCGCGAGGTAGGGGACCAGCCAGACCCCGCTCGTCGCTTCCGGCAGCGCGAGCGCGAGCCAGCCTGCGAAGATGGCGCCGAGCGTGTACTGCCCGGCAGCCCCGATGTTCCAGACATTTGCGCGGAAGCAGACGGCGAGCCCCGCGCCCATGAGCGCGAGCGGGATCGCCTTCACCACGAGCTCGGCGCGCGAATAGGCGTCGGCGAAGGGCGAGAGGAAGTAGACGCCGAGCGCCTCGAGCGGGTCCTGCCCCATCGCCGCCAGCAAGAGCCCGCCGAAGACGAGCGTAAGCCCGATCGCGATCACGGGCGACAGGAGCGACAGCGCCCGCGACGGCTGCGCCCGCGGCTCGAGCGCGATCATCGGGCGCTTGCCCGCAGGGACCGCCGCACGGTATCTGCGGCAGTCCCGGGCTTGACCCGGGGCCTCCTCGATGGAGCCGGAAGGAGGTCCCGGGTCAGGCCCGGGACTGCGCACGAGATGTCGGCACGGGGGAGGCGCAGGGTGGTGACCGCATTCACGCCACCTCCTCCTCGGGCAGCTCGATCTTCTCCGGGCGGGCGCCGCCCATGAGCAGGCCGACCTTCTCGGGCGTCATCTCGGCGGCGGGGTGGGCGCGCGACAGGCGGCCGTGATGGATCACGGCGATCCGGTCGGCCATCGAGAAGATCTCCTCGAGGTCCTGGCTGATGACGAGCACGGCGGAGCCGCTCTCCGCCAGCTCGATCAGCGCCTTGCGGATCACCGCCGCGGCGCCGGCGTCGACGCCCCAGGTCGGCTGGCTGACGACGAGCACGCCGGGGCGGCGCAGGATCTCGCGCCCGACCACGAATTTCTGCAGGTTCCCGCCCGAGAGCGAGCCCGCGACGGGATCGTCGCCGGCCGCGCGCACGTCGAAGCGCTCGCGCACCCGCCGCGCCCAGTCGCGGGCGCCGGAAAAGTCGATCCAGCCGGAGTGGGCGAGCCCCTCGGCCCTGTGGTGCGACAGGATCACGTTCTCGCTGAGGGTCATCTCGCCGACCGCGGCGTGGCCGTTCCGCTCCTCCGGCACGAACGCGGCCCCGGCCTCGCGCCGCGCCGTCGGGCCGGCATGGCCGACGGGCGTCCCGTCGAGCAGGACCGCGTCGGGGCGCGCGACCGGGCGCTCGCCCGTCAGCACCTCCATCAGCTCCGCCTGGCCCTCGCCCGCGATGCCCGCGATGCCGAGGATCTCGCCGGCGCGGAGCTCGAGCGCCACGCCCCTGAGCGCCACGCCGAAGTCGCTCGTGGCCGGCAGGTCGAGGTGGTCGACCACCAGCCGCGGCTCGGCGTCGGTCGGCGCCCGGCTCGTCTTCTCGACGTGTCCGATCTCGGCGCCGACCATCATCTCGGCCATCGACTGCGCCGTCTCGGCCTTCGGGTCGCAGTGCGCGACGACCTGGCCGAGGCGCAGGATCGTGGCCGCGTCGCAGAGCGCCTTCACCTCGTCGAGCTTGTGGCTGATGTAGAGGATCGAGCAGCCCTCGCGGGCCAGCGTGTCGAGGGTCTCGAACAGCACCTCGGCCTCCTGCGGCGTCAGCACCGAGGTCGGCTCGTCCATGATCAGCAGCTTCGGGTTCTGCAGCAGGCAGCGGATGATCTCGACCCGCTGCTTCTCGCCGACCGACAGCGTGTGGACGGAGCGGTTCGGGTCGATCGAGAGGCCGTAGCTCTCCGAGACCTCGACGATCCGGCGCGCGAGCGCGGCGCGCGGCTGAGGCGGCAGCGCCAGCGCGATGTTCTCGGCCACCGTCAGCGCGTCGAAGACCGAAAAGTGCTGGAACACCATGCCGATGCCGAGCGAGCGGGCCTCCGCCGGCTCGCGGATCGCGATCGGCTCGCCCTGCCAGCGGAACTCGCCCGCGGTCGGCTGCATCACGCCGTAGATCATCTTGACCAGCGTCGACTTGCCGGCGCCGTTCTCGCCGAGAAGCGCGTGCTTCTCGCCCGGCCGGACCACCAGGTCGACGTCCCGGTTCGCCGCGAAGTCGCCGAACTTCTTGACGATGCCCCGCGCCTCGAGGAGCGGCGTCG
>DATKCY010000073.1:0-7601 GCA_035512995.1 Thermohalobaculum sp. | reverse complement strand
AATGAGCACGCGCGGCGGTCGGCAGCAGCAGAACGGCAAGGTTCAGGTGCTTCATCGGGCCTCCCTTCAACGGATCGGCTGGTGGACGGTGACGAGCTTGGTGCCGTCGGGAAAGGTCGCCTCGACCTGGACCTCGGCGATCATCTCGGGCACGCCCTCCATGACCTGATCGCGGGCGAGCACCGTCGCGCCCGCCTCCATCAGATCGGCGACGGATCGGCCGTCGCGGGCACCCTCGACCACAGCATCGGTGATGAGCGCCACGGCTTCGGGATGGTTCAGCCGGCAGCCCCGCGCGAGGCGGGCGCGGGCGACCATGGCGGCGAGCGAGACCAGAAGCTTCTCCCTCTCGCGCGGGGTGAGCTGCATTGGCGGTTCCTCAGATCGACCAGACGCGCGGCAGGGGCCTGCCGCAGAGACAGGTGAGCAGGCGCAAGAGCGCCGGACGGAGGGCGTAGCCGTCCTCGGCCAGCATGCGCAGCACGAGGCAGCCGTCGAAGGCGCTCGCACCCGCCTCGACGCCGGGCGCGTCCGCGAGAAGGCGCCGGACCGGGTCCAGCCGATCGGCGACATCGGGCGCGACCATCACGATCGACGCGAACGCCGTCGCGCCGCCAAGCGCCGCCGGAGCGGCGAGTCCGGCCGTCTCGCCCCAGATGCGCAGCGCGTCGGCATGGACGAGGCGGCCGCCGCGACGGATGCGCCACTGGTCCGAGAAGCGGCACGACCTTACCCGCTCGCCCATCGCGCGGCGGCCGAGCACGACGCTCTCGGCGAGGACAAGCGTGGCGTCCGGCTCCATGTCGACCTCGATGCGACGCGAAAGGGCCGAGCGGTCGAACAGTATCGTCTCC
The DNA here is from genome assembly GCA_035512995.1 of Thermohalobaculum sp. Lineage (GTDB taxonomy): Bacteria > Pseudomonadota > Alphaproteobacteria > Rhodobacterales > Rhodobacteraceae > Thermohalobaculum. Next base: position 6,747 of record DATKCY010000073.1, on the reverse strand, counting down.
TGCGGAAGCCAGTCGATGCGCGCGCCGGCCGCAATCTCGAGGCGCGTCTCTACCGAGGCCAGCTCGCTGTCCTGCGCCCGATACGCGCGCTCCGCCGCCTGGGTAGTGATCACGAGGCGCGCACCTGCGGCCGCGTCGGCGCTCCATCGGAAGCGGTCGCCGCCGGTGATGCCGCCGGCGGTGTTGAGCAGCACGGCCTCGAGCGCATCGCCCGGCACACCCGGCAGAAAGATCTTCGCCGAGCCCTGCTGACGGAGACCGGCAAGGGTGCTCGCGCACCCGCGCCGCGCCGCGCCGACGGCGGCGGCGCCGATCGCACGCGGCTGCGTGCGCTCAGACAGTAAGCCAGCGTCGAACATCCGCCTCCACCATCGTCTCGCGCGTGCCGGCCGCGACGACCTCTCCGCGCTCCATCACGAGAAAGCGGTCGGCCAGCTCGCGGGCGAAGTCGAAATACTGCTCCACCAGCAGGATCGCGATGTCGCCCCGGCTGCGCAAGTACGCGATCGCCCGGCCGATGTCCTTGATGATCGAAGGCTGGATGCCCTCGGTCGGCTCGTCGAGCACCAGGAGCCGCGGCCGCGTCGTCAGCGCCCGCCCGATCGCCAGCTGCTGCTGCTGGCCGCCCGAGAGATCGCCGCCGCGGCGGCGGAGCATGTCGCGCAGCACCGGGAAGAGCTCGAAGACCTCGTCGGGGATGGTCCGGTCCGCCCGCTTCAGCGGCGCGAACCCTGTCTCGAGGTTCTCGCGCACGGTCAGGAGCGGAAAGATTTCCCGGCCCTGCGGCACGAGCGCCATTCCGGCCCGGGCGCGGGCCTCGGGGCTCAGACGCGTCACGTCGCGGTCCTGCCAGAGCACCTGTCCCGCGCGCGTCCGCTCGAGCCCGGTGATCGCGCGCATCAGCGAGGTCTTGCCCACGCCGTTGCGGCCGAGGACGCAGGTGACCTCGCCCAGCGCCGCCTCGAGCGAGACCCCGCGCAACGCCTGCGCCGCGCCGTAGAAGAGATCGAGGCCGTTCACCCGCAGCATGGCTCAGCGCCCCAGATAGACTTCGACGACGCGCGGGTTGGCGCTGACATGCTCGAGTGAGCCCTCGGCGATCGCGGAGCCCTCGTGCAGCACGGTCACCTTGCAGTCGAGGGCACGAACGAAGGTCATGTCGTGCTCGACCACCACGACCGTGTGCTGCCCGGCCAGGTCGGCGAGAAGCTTCGCCGTCTCGGCCGTCTCCGCGTCGGTCATGCCCGCGGCCGGCTCGTCCACCAGCAGGAGCTTCGGGTCCTGCGCCAGCAGCATGCCGATCTCGAGCCACTGCTTCTGCCCGTGGCTCAGGTCGGCCGCGAGGTCGTGGCGGCGCGCCCCCAGCCGGACCAGCGCGAGCAGCGTCTCGATCCGCGCCTCCTCGGCCGCCGTCATCCGGGCGCGCAGAAGGTCGAGCACGCCGCGCGGACCCTTGAGCGACAACAGCAGGTTGTCCTCGACCGTGTGCGTCTCGAAGACGGTCGGCTTCTGGAACTTCCGGCCGATGCCGAGGCGCGCGATCCGGGCCTCGTCGTGCTTCGTCAGATCGATCCCGCCGTCGAACAGCACGTCGCCCTTGTCGGGCCGGGTCTTGCCGGTGACGATGTCCATCATCGTCGTCTTGCCGGCGCCGTTCGGGCCGATGATGGCGCGAAGCTCCCCCGGCTCGAGCACCAGCGACAGCTCGTCGATGGCCCTGAAGCCGTCGAACGAGACCGACACGCCGTCGAGATAGAGCATGGAGGACGAGGCGCTCATGCCCGTCACTCCGCCGGCTGCGGCGCCGGCCGCGGGTCGGCGCGGCGGCGGTCGGGCATCAGCCGGCCCAGCTCGCCCATCAGGCCGCGGGGCATGAAGATCGTGACGAAGACGAACAGGCCCCCCAGCGCGAAGAGCCATATCTCGGGCATCCAGCCGGTCAGCAGCGTCTTGGCGGCGTTGACCAGGATCGCGCCGACCACCGCTCCGAACAGCAGCCCGCGGCCGCCGACCGCGACCCAGACGACGATCTCGATCGAGTTCGCGGGGCTGAACTCGCCAGGGTTGATGATTCCGACCTGCGGCACGTAGAGGGCCCCCGCGACCCCCGCCAGCATGGCCGACAGGGTGAAGACGAAGAGCTTGTAGTGCTCGACCCGGTAGCCGAGGAACCGGGTCCGGGCCTCGGTGTCGCGGATCGTGACCAGCACCTTGCCGGCCCGCGAGGTGACGACGGCGCGGCAGACGAGATAGCCGAGCCCGAGGGCGACCGCCGAGGCGACGAACAGACCCGCGCGCGTCGCGTCCGACTGCAGGTCGAAGCCCAGCACCTCCTTGAAGTCGGTGAGCCCGTTGTTGCCGCCGAAGCCCATCTCGTTGCGGAAGAAGGCGAGCATCAGCGCGTAGGTCATCGCCTGCGAGATGATCGAGAAGTAGACGCCGGTCACGCGGCTGCGGAAGGCGAGCCAGCCGAAGACGAAGGCCAGCGTTCCGGGCACGAGCAGAATCATCAACGCGGCGAACCAGAACATGTCGAAGCCCTGCCAGAACCAGGGCAGCTCGTCCCAGTTCAGGAAGACCATGAAATCCGGCAGGACGGGATGGCCGTAGACCCCGCGCGGCCCGATCTCGCGCATCAGGTGCATCCCCATCGCATAGCCGCCGAGGGCGAAGAACGCGCCGTGGCCGAGCGAGAGAATCCCCGCGAAGCCCCAGATCAGGTCGACCGAGAGCGCGAGAAGCGCGAAGCACAGGTACTTGCCGAAGAGCGAGACCGCGAAGCTCGGCAGGTGCAGGCCCGACCCGGGCTCGGCGATCAGATTCATCGCCGGCACGATCGCCGCCGCTGCCGCCAGCAGCACGAGAAAGATCGTCGTCCGGGTGTCGAGAAGTCGGGTCATGTCACGCCTCCACCGCCCGGCCGCGCAGCGCGAACAGGCCCCGCGGCCGCCGCTGGATGAAGAGGATGATGAAGACGAGCACCAGCACCTTGGCGAGCACCGCGCCGGCGTAGGGCTCGAGGAACTTGTTGATGATGCCGAGCGAGAAGGCGCCGGCGAGGGCCCCCCACAGGTTCCCCACGCCGCCGAAGACGACCACCATGAAGCTGTCGATGATGTAGGCCTGCCCGAGGTTCGGCGAGACGTTGTCGATCTGGGTGAGCGCCACGCCCGCGAGCCCGGCGATCCCGGCGCCGAGGCCGAAGGTCATCGCGTCCACCCAGCCGGTGCGAATGCCCATCGCGGACGCCATCTGCCGGTTCTGCGTGACCGCGCGCATGTGCAGCCCGATCGGCGTGCGCTTCAGGCAGAGCATCAGCAGCGCGAAGACGACGAGCCCGAAGACCAGGATCCAGAGCCGGTTCCAGGTGATCAGCATCCGCCCGGCCTCGAAGGCGCCGGACATCCACTCGGGGCTCGAGACCTGCCGGTTCGTCGGGCCGTAGATCGACCGGACCGACTGCTGCAGGATCAGGCTCACGCCCCAGGTGGCGAGCAGCGTCTCGAGCGGCCGGCCGTAGAGGTGCCGGCAGATGCCGCGCTCGATCCCGACGCCGACGGCGCCCGCGACCAGGAACGCGAGCGGCAGCGCGACGAGGAGCGCCCAGCCGATCAGCTCGGGCGCGACGGCGAGCATCGTCTTCTGCACGGTGTAGGTCGTGTAAGCGCCCAGCATCACCAGCTCGCCGTGGGCCATGTTGATCACGCCCATCACGCCGAAGCAGATGGCGAGGCCGATCCCGGCCAGCAGCAGCACCGAGCCGAGCGAAAGCCCGTACCAGACGTTCTGACCGGCGTCCCAGACGGCCCGCATCCGAGCGCTCGCGGCGAGGGTGCCGGCGGCGGCGGCGGCAACATCCGGGTCGGGGTCGCTGGTCGCGGCCCTGACGAGCGAGAGCGCCTGGGCGTCGCCGCGCTGCCCGAGCCATTCGAGCGCCTCGATGCGTTCGGCCGCCGGCGCATCCGTCGCGAGCACGGTCGCGGCGCGGGCGTCCCTGAGCGCGGCCTCGATCGTCGGGTCGGTTTCCGCCTCGATCGCCTCGTCCAGCGCCGGCAGCATCGCCGGGTCGCGGGCCTCGAAGACGGCACGGGCGGCGGCGAGCCGGCGGGCGGGGTCCTCCGCCCGGAGCGTCAGCTCGCCGACGGCCGCGCGGATCGTCTCGCGGAGCGCGTTGTTCACGCCGATGCTGCGGGTGTCGCGGCGCCCGACCTCGCCCAGCGCCTCGCCCGTCAGCGCGTCGAAGGCGAAGTCGTCCCGCCCCTCCTCCTCGATCCGGACGACCCTGCCGTCACGGCGGAGCTCCTCGAGGGCGCCCTCCTCGAGCGCGGTCAGGATACCGGCGGCACGCGCGTCACCGGTCGCCGCGATGGCCCGGATCACCTCGGCCCGCTCCGCATAGGAGCCATCGGGCAGCCGCGCCACGAGGTCCTCGAAGCTCTGCGCCAAGGCTGAATGCGGAAGCAGTCCCATGACGAGAAGAAGAACGGCGCTCAAGGTGCGGGCCATGACCGGGCTCCTGCCGAAGAACTCGTAAGGCCCGGACGCCCCCCGACGCCCGGGCCTCCTTCACCGGTGCCTCAGCTCCCGGTGCCCATGCAGGTGCCCGTCTCGGTGTTGAAGTTTCCGCAGGACATCGGCTTGCGCCAGTCCGAGATCAGCTTGGCCGATTCCGGCAGGTAGTCCGACCAGGCGTCGCCCGGCACGAGGCCCGGGGTCTGCCAGACGATCTGGAACTGACCGTCGTCCTGGATCTCGCCGATCAGCACCGGCTTGGTGATGTGATGGTTCGGCATCATCGCCGAGTACCCGCCCGAGAGGTTCGGCACCGTCACGCCGACCAGCTCGTCGATGACCGCGTTAGGGTCGGTCGTGCCGGCCTCCTGCACCGCCTGCACCCACATGTTGAAGCCGATGTAGTGGGCCTCCATCGGGTCGTTCGTGACCCGGTCCTCGTCGCCCGTGAACTCGAGCCAGGCGTCGATGAAGTCGTAGTTCGCGTCCGACTCGACCGACATGAAGTAGTTCCAGGCGGCGAGGTGCCCGACCAGCGGCCCGGTGTCGAGCCCGGCCAGCTCCTCCTCGCCGACCGAGAAGGCGACGACGGGGATGTCGGTTGCCTGGATCCCCTGGTTCCCGAGCTCCTTGTAGAAGGGCACGTTGGCGTCGCCGTTGATGGTCGAGACCACGGCCGTCTTCTTGCCCGTCGAGCCGAAGCTCTTGATGTCGCTCACGATCGTCTGCCAGTCGGAGTGCCCGAACGGCGTGTAGTTGATCATGATGTCGTCCTCGGCGACGCCGTGATCCTTGAGGTACTGCTCGAGGATCTTGTTCGTCGTGCGCGGATAGACATAGTCGGTGCCGGCCAGCACCCAGCGCTCGACGCCCTGGTCCCTCAGGTAGTCGACGGCCGGGATCGCCTGCTGGTTCGGCGCAGCCCCGGTGTAGAAGACGTTGCGCTGGCTCTCCTCGCCCTCGTACTGGACCGGGTAGAAGAGGATCGAGTTCAACTCCTCGAACACCGGCAGCACGGACTTGCGGCTGACGGAGGTCCAGGCGCCGAAGACGACCGCGACGTCCTCGACCTCGATCAGCTCGCGCGCCTTCTCGGCGAAGAGCGGCCAGTCCGAGGCAGGGTCGACCACGACCGGCTCGAGCGTGCGGCCGAGCAGGCCGCCCTTCTCGTTCTGCTGCTCGATCAGCATCAGCATCACGTCTTTCAGGGTGGTCTCGGATATCGCCATCGTGCCCGAGAGCGAGTGAAGGACGCCGACCTTGATCGGCTCCTCCTCCTGAGCGGTGGCGGGCCCTGGCATCAGCATACCCGCCACGGCAGCGCCGAGCGTAAGGGTCGCAAGCTTTCGCATGGTCTGTGTTCTCCCTGGGAACCTGGCCTTCCCGGACGCCGGACGGCGCTTCGCCGCCGTGCCGCGCCTGCCGGACCGGACCGCCCCTGCAGCCTTCCTGTTGCACCCGATGCCGCGGCGGCTGAACGGGGAGCCGGCCGCCACGCATCCTGCCGCGTGACGGAGGGTTCCTCCCGCGGCACGAGATTTTTCGCTGCGCCGCAGCGGCGCGTCAAGCTGAAAGCCTGTTTGCACGCCATTTATATCGTGATGAACTGTTTGTAGGCAGTTTCTACCGATCATCGCCTATGGATTGTGCATTTTGCCTGTTTTGGACCGCGGTCCGGGGCCGCGGACCCGATTCGGAGCCCGGCAAAGCCGGCTGCAGGCGCCTTTCCGGCCAGTCTAACCGCCCTTGCCGGCGTGCCCGGTGCCCGGGCGGCGATCCGGGCACAACCTTGCTGGTGCAGCGCAGCATCGGTCGATGCAGCGTTCTGGAGATGAAAGGACACGCCATCCAGACACGATCGATCCAGCATCGCGACACCCCCGCCCTGGCCGTTACCGCCCGCCTCTCCGCGACCGGCGATGCCTTCCGCTGGGCGCTCCGCATGCGCGGCGCCTGTCGCGAGTGGGAGAGGTCCGGCCGCCGGCTGAACGGAGACGCCCTGCGCCACGTCGCAGCCTCGATGGACGGAGAAACGGCATGACCCATCCGAACGACCCGCGCCTGCGGGAGCCTCCGAGCCCGACCGAGGTCGCGTACCAGCTCGCAGTGGCCCGGCAACTACGCGCGAGTCACGTGGCCGAACAGCTGGGGCACATCAGCCGAGTCGCAGTGGCCCGCATCCGCCGCCTTGGTCGTGCTATCATGCCGCATCGAGAAACAGACACACATGCTCTC
>DATKCY010000072.1:0-2002 GCA_035512995.1 Thermohalobaculum sp. | reverse complement strand
GCCGCCGCCTTCGCCGCGGCGCCCGGCTCTGGACGGTCGCGGTCTCGACCTTCAAGGCCGAGACCTATCGCTGGCTTCGGCTCGAGCGGCCGGAGGACGACGGCGATCCGTTCCCGCCCGGCACGGTCCACCTGCCGGAGTGGGTCGACGCCGAGTGGCTGAAACAGCTCGTGGCCGAGCAGCTGGTGACGGTCCGGAACCGGCGCGGCTTCGCCCGGCTCGAATGGCAGAAGCTGCGCGAGCGGAACGAGGCGCTGGACTGCCGGGTCGACGCGCGCGCGGCGGCGTGGATCGCCGGCGCTGACCGCTGGTCGGAGGCGACCTGGCGGGACCTTGAGCAGCAGCTCGGCACCGAGGCGGATCCGGGGCCGACGGCCGCCGATGCGCCGGAGACCGCGCCTGAGCCCACCGCCGGCCTCGTCCGTCGCCGCCGCACCCACGGCCGGCGGGTGATCACGCCGTCCTATCTGAGGTAGCCCATGACCGAGGCCGAGATGACGGCGCAGCGCGACGCGCTGCTCGCCGCCCGGTGGCGCGGCGTCCGGACGGTCGAGTTCGAGGGCCGGCGCGTGACCTTCGCGACCGACGACGAGATGGCCGCGGCGATCGCCGACCTCGAGCGCCGGATCGGCGCCCTCAAGGCCGGCGGCCGCCGGAGGATCATCCGGACCACGGCCAGCAAGGGCCTCTGATGCTGGAGCGGATCACGCGCTGGCGCCGCCGCGTCGGCGCGCTGGTCGGAGGGTTCGAGGCCGGCCAGTCCGGGCGCCGGCTCCGGCACTTCCAGCCGAGCCGGGCGCATCTGAACACGCTGGTCGCCGCGGCCGGCGCCGACATCACCGCGCGGGCCCGCTGGCTCGTGCGGAACAACGGCTATGCCGCGAACGCGATCGAGAGCTGGGCCGGCAATGTCGTCGGCTCCGGCATCAAGCCGTCCTCGCTGATCGGGGAGCCGGCGCTGAAAGCGGCGATCCAGCGGCTCTGGCTCGCCTGGACCGACGAGGCCGACGCGGAGGGCATTACCGACTTCTACGGGCTCCAGCGCCGGGTCGCGCGCGAGGTGTTCATGGCCGGCGAGGTGTTCCTCCGCTTCCGCCCGCGCCGGCCGGAGGACGGCCTGACCGTGCCGCTGCAGTTGCAGATGATCCCCTCGGAGATGCTGCCGCTCAGTCGCACGGAGCCCTGGGGCGGCAACCCGATCCGCCAGGGCATCGAGTTCGATCGCGTAGGGCGCCGGGTCGCGTACCACTTCCTGCGCCGCCATCCGGGCGACGTGACCGACCGCGGGCTTGGCCACGAGACGGTGCGGGTGCCGGCCTCCGAGATCATCCACGTGATCGACCCGGTCGATGCGGGGCAGCTCCGCGGCGTCTCGCGCTTCGCCCCGGGCATCGTGAAGCTCTTCCTGCTCGACCAGTACGACGACGCCGAGCTCGACCGGAAGAAGGTCGCGGCGATGCACGCGCTCTTCATCACGACGCCGGCGCCCTCCGAGCCGTTCGACCCCGCCGAGAGCGAGGGCGACAGCGGCGACCGCACGCTGGACCTCGAGCCCGGGCAGGTCGTGATGCTCGAGCCCGGCGAGGAGATCCAGACCTCGGCGCCGGCCGACTCCGGCGGCACCTACGAGCCCTTCCAGTACCGGACGCTGCTGCAGGTCTCGGCCGCGCTCGGCATTCCTTACGCCTATCTCTCGAACGACATGCTGAAGGCGAACTACTCGAACTCGCGCCTCGCGCTCCTCGAGTTCCGCCGCCGGGTCGAGGCCTACCAGCACGCGGTCATGGTCTGGCAGGTCTGCCGGCGGGTCTGGGCGCGCTGGCTCGATGTCGCGGCGATGTCCGGCGCGCTCGATCTCCCCGGCTACGAGCGCCGGCGCCGGGAGTACGCCGCCTGCACCTGGCTGCCGCCGAAGTGGGACTGGGTCGATCCGCTGAAGGACGCGCGCGCCGAGATCGAGCAGATCGAGGCGGGGCTGAAGAGCCGGACGCAGGCGCTCTCC
>DATKCY010000071.1:0-22427 GCA_035512995.1 Thermohalobaculum sp. | reverse complement strand
ATCCAGGGCAAGATGGTCGGCCTGATCCGCACCTATCTCTGAGAGCGCCCCGCGAACACAGTCGCCTTCCGCCGGCACGCAGAGAGCGTCGGGCGCAGTGCGGGTCGGCCGGACGGGAGTCCCGGCCGTCCCGCCGCGTCGCCTTCCAGGTCCAGTGCCCGCGCGGCGGCGGGCCGCGCCCCCGCTGCCACCCTTGCGCCCCCCCTTGCGGAGGCAGGTCAAAGGGGGAAACGTCTTGCCTCTAACGCCCTCGAAGGCTCGCTCCGGGCTCGTCCACGGACGCGCCCTCCGCTCCTCCGCGCCCTCTATTCGCAGTCCCTCCGGCTCCACCCACACCGCGAGGGCGCCGGTGCGCCGGCGCGTCCGGCGCCCGAGATAGGTGCAGGGACCATCGCGCGCGCCGCCGCTCGGGACCACCAGCAGCACGCGCTCGGCGCAGAGCCGGCGCAGTTCCCTCTCCTCAGGACGTCGGGCGCGCACCAGCTCGAGGCGCCAGCCGTGCGGCAGCGCCCCGCTCGCGCGCCCGCGCCCGAGCGCGAGGCCGGGTCGCGCCGCGGCCTCGGCCTGCGGCGCGAGGTCGCCGTCGCGCCTCAGCCAGGTCTCGGCCGCGAAGCCCTGCGCTCGCTCGTGCGACAGGGCCCGCCCCTCCGGCCCCTCGAGGCCGACGAGCCGCGCCTCGTCCGAGATCAGGAGGTCGGGCCGCGGCAAGGGATACGACCAGAGCGCGAGCGCGGCGAGGATGGGGAGCGCGCCGAGCACGCGCCACCAGCCACGCCAGACGCAGAGCCAGAGCCCCCCGAGGGTGATGAGCGACAGCACCCCCGGCCGCGCCGCCGGCACCGGCTGCGCCGCCCCGGGCAGGTCGGCCACCCGATGCGCGACCTCGAGCACCCAGCCGATGCCCTGCCCCAGCGCCGCGAGCGCCGGCGCCTCGAGCCCGAGCGGCGCCAGGAGTCCCGCCGCGATCGCCGAGGGAGCGATCACCAGACCCATCGCCGGCACCGCCGCGAGGTTCGCGATCAGCCCCCACGGCGTCGCCCGGTTGAAGTGGAAGGCGGCGTAGGGCGCGGTCGCGAGACCGGCGACGAAGCTCGTGAACAGGAGCGCGCCGCCGTAGAGCGCGAGCGCCCGAAGCACCCGCCGCCCCGGCGCCGCGGGGCGGGGCGCGCGTCTGCGCCGCAGCTCCCTCAGCGCCTCGTAGCCCGCGACCAGCGCCGCCGTCGCGGCGAAGCTCATCTGGAAGCCGACTTCAAGCAGGCTGACCGGCCGGAGCGCAAGCACCACGGCCGCCGCCACGCCGAGCGCGCGGAGCGTGATCGCCGGCCGGTCGAGCAGCACGGCGACGAACGCGACAGCCGCCATCACGAAGGCCCGCTGCGTCGCCACCGTCGCGCCGGAGAGCGCGAGATAGGCGGCTCCGGCGAGGAGCGCCGCGACCGCCGCCGCCTTCTTGGCCGAGCCCTGCCGCATGAGCGCCGGCCAGGGCGCCAGGCTCAGCCGGACGGCGGCGAACACGAGCCCCGTCAGGATCCCCATGTGAAGCCCCGAGATCGCCAGCAGGTGCGCGAGGCTCGCGAGCCGCAGCGCCTCGGCGTCCGCCTCGTCGATCGCCGAACGGTCGCCGGTGACGATCGCGGCCGCGAACGCTCCTTCCGGACCCGGCAGCGCGTGGCGGAGCGCGTCCGACAGCGCCAGCCGCCGCTCGGCCAGCCAGACCCGCGCCGCCTCGAGCCTGACGAGCGGCGCCGGACGCGGCACGACCAGCGCGGGATGACGCGCATAGCCGACTGCCCCCAGCCGGTCGAACCAGGCCCTGAGCCGGAAGTCGAAGGCACCGGGCTCGACGGGCCCGCCCGGCGGCGACAGGCGGGCATAGGCGCGCACGCGCGTGCCCGGCCGCGGCGCCGCCTCGCGCCCGGTGTCGAGCAGGCTGACGCGCACCCGCTCCGGCGTCGCGCGCGGGTCGAGGCCGTAGATCGTGACGTCCTCGAGCAGCACCCGCGGCGCGCCCGACGCCGAGCGCGACAGCGCGATCACCCGCCCCTCCACCGTCTCCGTCATCGGCCAGGGCAGCACCGGCGCCGCGGCACGGTCGGTGGAAGCCTTGGCGAGCGCGAAGCCGAGCATTGCCGCCAGGGCCGCGGCGGCGACGGCTACCCCTGCCCAGCCGGCGGCGCGCGCGATCCCCGAGGCGAGACAGCCGAGCGGCACCAGCCAGAGGAAGGCAAGAGCCGCTGGCGGCTCGAAGGGAAGGGCGAAATAGACCCAGATGCCGACGCCGAGAAACACCGGCAGCCACAGCGTCGCGCGGCGGGCCTCGACCACCAGAACCGCCTCGAGCCAAGCTCCAACCGGCGTCCGCGCCGCCCGCTCTCCGCCCGCCGCCGCGATGTGCGCCACGGCTCCCTCCCGCCCTTGTCCTCTGCCCGGCCCTCGCCCATAAAGGCGCCGCCGGGCCTTCCACGCCACCCTAGTAACCAATCGTTAACTACATCTTGCCGCGCCCACGGAGACGCCCCGCCGTATGCCGAAAGACCGCGATCCATCCGTCGTCACCCGTTTCGCCCCTTCGCCGACGGGCTTCCTGCACATCGGCGGCGCGCGCACGGCGCTCTTCAACTGGCTGTTCGCGCGCCATCACGGCGGCCGCTTCCTGCTCCGCATCGAGGACACCGACCGCAGCCGGCATTCTCCGCAAGCGGTCGACGCGATCCTCGACGGCCTGCGCTGGCTCGGCCTCGACTGGGACGGCGAACCGCTCAGCCAGCACGCGCGCGCCGGGCGCCACCGCGAGGCCGCCCAGGCGATGCTCGAGGCCGGCCCCGCCTATCGCTGCTACGCGACCAGGGAGGAGATCGACGCGGCCCGCGAGGCGGCGCGCGCGGAGGGGCGCCCGCCGCTGTTCCAGAGCCCGTGGCGCGACGCCGATCCGGCGGACCCTCCCGACCGGCCCTACACCGTGCGCCTCAGGACCCCGCGCGAGGGCGAGATAGCGATCGACGACGCGGTGCAGGGCCGGGTGACCTGGGCTGCGGAGAACCTCGACGACCTGATCCTGCTCCGCTCCGACGGCGGGCCGACCTACATGCTGGCGGTCGTGGTGGACGACCACGACATGGGGGTGACCCACGTGATCCGCGGCGACGATCACCTGACCAACGCCGCGCGCCAGGCGCTCATCTTCCGGGGGCTCGGCTGGGACACGCCTGCCTTCGCCCACATCCCGCTTATCCACGGGCCGGACGGCGCCAAGCTCTCGAAGCGCCACGGCGCCCTCGCCGTCGACGCCTACCGCGAGATGGGCTTCCTGCCGTCGGCCATGCGCAACTATCTCGCGCGCCTCGGCTGGAGCCACGGCGACGACGAGGTCTTCTCGACCGAGGAGGCGATCGAGTGGTTCGGGCTCGCGGCTGTCGGCCGCTCGCCCGCGCGCTTCGACCTCGTGAAGCTCACCAATCTCAACGGACGGCACATCCGCGCGACCCCCGACGCGGAGCTGGCGGCAGAGGTCGAGTCCTGGCTCGCCTCGCAGGGACGCCCGCACGCCGGTCCCGAGCGGCTGGCGCGACTGACCGCCGCGCTGCCGGGCCTGAAAGAGCGGGCAAAGACCCTGCCCGAGCTCATTGATCTGGCATACTATATCCTAGCCGACCGCCCGCTCATGCCCGATGACAAGGCGGCCAGGCAACTGACCGAGGAGACACGGCCCCTGCTCGCACGTTTGACCGGGCGACTGCAGGGTGTTAGCTCATGGACGGCTGGTTCCCTGGAAGAAAACGTCCGCGCCTTTGCCGACGAGGAAGGGCTGAAGCTCGGCAAGGTCGCGCAACCGATGCGCGCCGCCCTGACGGCCCGGGTGATCAGCCCGGGCGTGTTCGACGTGGCGGAGACGCTCGGACGGGAGGAGACCCTGGCGCGGCTCGAGGATGCCGCAGGGCGGGCCTGAGCGCCCCCGGCCCGCGCCGCGCCGCCACCGAGAGACCCCTTCGGCGGCGGCACCACCGTCCGAAAACGCCCGGCCTTGCCCGGCCTCGATAAGAAGGTTCACGCCCGATGAACGACAAGAGCACGAGCTTCACCAAGTCGGCCAAGATCACCGTCGGCGAGCGGAGCGCCGAGTTTCCGGTCTGCGAGGGCACCCACGGGCCGGACGTGATTGACATCCGCTCGCTCTACAAGGAGCACGGCGTCTTCACCTTCGACCCCGGCTTCACCTCGACCGCCGCCTGCCAGAGCAAGATCACCTTCATCGACGGCGACGCGGGCACACTGCTCTACCGCGGCTATCCGATCGACCCGCTGGCCGAGAAGAGCCATTATCTCGAGGTCTGCTACCTGCTGCTCTACGGCGAGCTGCCCTCGGCGGCGGAGCTCGAGGACTTCGAGTTCCGGGTCACGCGCCACACCATGCTGCACGAGCAGATGGTGAATTTTTACAGGGGCTTCCGCCGCGACGCTCACCCGATGGCCGTGGTCTGCGGCGTCGTCGGCGCGATGTCGGCGTTCTACCATGACTCGACCGACATCACCGACCCCTGGCAGCGCGAGGTCGCGACCATCCGGCTGATCGCCAAGTTGCCGACGATCTGCGCCTGGGCGTTCAAGTATCACATCGGCCAGCCGTTCGTGTATCCGCGGAACGACCTCGACTACGCCGCGAACTTCCTGCACATGTGCTTCTCGACGCCCTGCGAGGAGTACCACGTCGACCCGATCCTGGCCCGCGCCATGGACCGGATCATGACGCTGCACGCGGACCACGAGCAGAACGCCTCGACCTCGACCGTGCGCCTTGCGGGGTCGTCGAACGCGAACCCGTTCGCCTGCATCGCGGCCGGCGTCGCCTGCCTCTGGGGCCCGGCGCACGGCGGCGCGAACGAGGCGGCGCTGGCCATGCTCCGCCAGATCGGCACGCCCGAGAACATCCCCGAATACATTGCCCGCGCGAAGGCCAAGGACGATCCGTTCCGCCTGATGGGCTTCGGCCACCGCGTCTACAAGAACTACGACCCGCGCGCGAAGGTGATGCAGGAGACGGCGACCGAGGTGCTCGACCTGCTCGGCGTCGAGAACAACCCGACGCTGCAGGTCGCGCGCGAGCTCGAGAAGATCGCGCTCGACGACCCGTTCTTCGTCGACAAGAAGCTCTACCCGAACGTCGACTTCTACTCGGGCATCATCCTCGATGCGATCGGCTTCCCGACATCGATGTTCACCGCGATCTTCGCGCTCAGCCGCACGGTCGGCTGGATCGCGCAGTGGAAGGAGATGATCGAGGACCCCGACCAGAAGATCGGCCGTCCGCGCCAGCTCTACACCGGCGCCGCCGAGCGCGACTACGTGGACGTCGAGAACCGCTGAAGGCCGGGAGAACAACGGGAGCGCGGGCGGATCGACCCGCGCTCCCGCAGACACGCGACTGCTCTGAGGGACACCTCAGTCGCACTTGAACCGCGCGATACTGTGCACGTCCGCCGCAGGCTGGCAAGCGCGTTGTGCAGCGCAGGGACGGGTCGGCCGCCGTCGCGCGCGATCGGGCGGAAGCGCCGCCGGGCGCCGCGCCGACGGCTCTCGCGGGTGCGAATCACCGGCCCCCGCAGCGGATGGCGACGGAGGTCCTGTCCGATGGCGGCACCGTCCGGGGCGCGATCCTCAGCCGTCCTCGTCTGCGGCGCGCGCGGCCGCGAGCACCCTCAGGACCGCGCGGGCGGCGCGGGCCGAGGGGGGAACGCTGCCGCCGCCGAGGGTCGCCATGACCGATCGCATGGCCGCGCGCTGGCGCTCCCGCGCCGTCTCGTCGTCGAGGAGCTCGGCAAGCGCCGGCTCGACCAGGTGCTGGCGCGCCCGCTCCTGGTAGAACTCCGGCACGACCCGGCTGTCGGAGACGAGGTTGACGAGATTGGCACTCTTGACCCGGAGCATCCGGCGCACCATCGCGGCCGTGACCGGTGAGGCGCGGTAGCAGGCGACCATCGGCGTGCCGACCGCCGCGAGCTCGAGCACCACGGTGCCCGAGGCGACGAGGGCGACATCGGCCGCCGCCATCGCGAGCCATTTCTGGTGCTCCCCCGCCTCGGGCCGCACGAAGTGCGGCCTCGGCGTCATCCTGCGGAGCCTTCGCTCGACGAGGTCGGCCACCGTCTCGGCCAGCGGCACGACGACGGCCAGTCCCGGCCGCTCGGCCGCGAGCGCCTCGACCGTGCGGCGGAAGAGCGGCAACAGCCGGCGCACCTCGCCCGGACGGCTGCCGGGCGCCATCAGCACCAGCGGCTGACCGGGGCGGAGGCCCAGCTCGGCGCGATAGCGGGCGCCGGCCTCGGGCGCAGGCGCGGGACGCTCCGCCACCGGATGGCCGACGAAGTCGCAGCCCATGCCGGCCTCCTCCATGTAGGGCGGCTCGAACGGCAGCAGCGCGAGGACGTGGTCGACATGGGCGGCCATGCGCGCGGCCCGGCCCGGCCGCCACGCCCAGACCGAGGGCGCGACGTAGTGCACGACCGGCAGCGACGGGCGGCGGCGCCTGACCCGCCGCGCGACCCTCAGGGTGAAGCTCGGGCTGTCGATCGTGACGAGCACGTCCGGCTCCGCCGCCAGCGCGTCCCGCACGACCCGCTTCATCAGGCCGAGGATCCGCGGCAGCCGCGGCACGACCTCGGTCAGCCCCATGACGCTGAGCGCCCGGATGTCGAACAGCGGCTCGAGCCCGGCCGCCGCCATCTCCCGCCCGCCGAGCCCGGCGAAGCGGAGCTCCGGCAGCTCTGCCCTGAGCGCATGCATCAGCGCCGCGCCCAGCCGGTCGCCCGACGGCTCCCCCGCCACCAGGTAGATCAGCGGCGCCAGCCGCGAACCCGGTTCCTTCGTCCCGCCGGCCCGCTCGGTGCTCCAGAGGCGCGCGACCCGGCTCACTCCAGCTCCTCCGGCCGGGCGCCGTAGACGAAGAGACCCGCGTCGTCCGCCGCGCGCCGCATCGCGTCCCGCTCGGGGCAGAGCACGGCGCCTGCCGCGACCGCGATGCCGGAAAGGCCCGCGGCCCGGACGCCTCCGACCGTCCGCGGCCCGACTGTCGGCATGTCGAAGCGACGGTCCTGCCCCGGCTTCGGCGCCTTCCAGAGCACGCCCGAGGGCGGCGGCGCGGCGCGGCGGCGCTCGGCCGGCAGGGCGGCGACCCGCTCGAGCATCAGGTCGGTGCCCTCGATCGCCTCGACGCCGAGGCAGAGGCCCCGGGCGACGACCGCGGCCTGACCGACGTCGAGCGGCCCGAGCGCCGCGACGATCCTCGCCGCCCGCGCGGCGTCGGCCAGGTCGCGCGGGCGCGGCGCAAGACGGCCGAGCGGGCCCGCCGGCACCGTCAGCGCCTCGCCCAGCACCTCGTCGGCGCCGATGACCTCGATCCCCTCGCGGCGGAACATCTCGGCGACCGTGCCGAGCAGCGCGTCGTCCCCCTGCCCCAGCATCCGCGGCGCCCGCGCGAGCGCGCGGAGCCCCGCCAGGTCCAGCGCCCAGGGCCGGAGCCGCGGGCGCGCCAGGTCGCCCGCCAGCACGGCGTGGCGCACGCCGCGCTTGTGCAGCGCGCGGAAAACGCGGCCGGGCCGCTCGAACCGGTGGTGCTCGTGCGGGTGCGCGGCGATCCAGTCCCCCGCGCCGTCCGGAAAGCTGACGACCAGATACGGGAGGCCCGCCGCCTGCCGCGCCTCGGCCAGGCGCCGGGGCAGGACGCCGCCGCCGGCGACGATGGCGAGCGGCCCGGGCGGTCCGGCGCCCTCAGGCATCCCTCGGCACGCAGATCTTGCGCGCGCTGCCGGCCAGGATGAAATCCGCGATCTGCTGCACCGCCTCGTTGCCGGCGAACCGCTCGGCCGCGGCGCCCGCTCGCTCGGGCAGCGTGCCGGCGCCATAAAAGATCGCGCGGTAAGCCTCGCGGAGCTGGCGGAGCGCCGGGCGGTCGAAGCCGCGGCGCCTGAGCCCGATGACGTTCAGACCGCCGAGCGCGGCCCGGTTGCCGATGACGGTGCCGTAGGGGATGACGTCGCGCTCGACCCCGCTCATGCCGCCGGTCATCGAGCCCGCGCCGATGCGCACGAACTGGTGCACGGCCGAGAGGCCACCGAGCACCGCGTGCTCGCCGACCTCGACATGGCCCGCCAGCGTGGCGTTGTTGGCCAGGATCACGCCGCGGCCCAGCCGGCAGTCGTGGGCGACATGCGCGCCCACCATCAGCAGGCAGCCGTCCGCGACCTGCGTCACCAGCCCCCCGCCCGCGGTGCCGGGATTGACGGTCACGTGCTCGCGGATCATGCAGCCCCGCCCGATCTCGACCCGGCTCTCCTCGCCGCCGAACTTCAGGTCCTGCGGCTGGTGGCCGAGGGATGCGAACGGCCAGACCCGCGTGCCCTCGCCGATCCGCGTGCGTCCGGCGACCGCCACGTGGCTGATCAGCTCGACCCCGTCGTCGAGCCGGACCTGGCCGCCGACGACGCAGAAGGGGCCGATCGTCACGCCCCGGCCGAGCGTGGCGCCGTCCTCGACGACGGCGGTGGGATGGATGCGCGCCTCGGTGAGCTCTCGGCTCACGTGCCGCCCTTCCGCCGCCGGTCGTCCTCGTCGATGATCATCGCCGAGAACTCGGCCTCCGCCACGAGCCCGGACCCGACCTTCGCCTCGCCCCTGAACTTCCAGATCTTGCCACGGCCGCGCTGGATCTCGACGTGCAGCTCGAGCACGTCGCCGGGCACGACCAGCCGGCGGAAGCGCGCATTGTCGAGCGTCATGAAATAGACGAGGAGGTTGTTGTCGAGCTGCTCGAGCGACTCGATCACCAGCACGCCCGCCGTCTGCGCCATCGCCTCGATGATCAGCACGCCCGGCATCACCGGCTTCGCGGGAAAATGGCCCGCGAAGTAGGGTTCGTTCACCGTCACGTTCTTGATGCCGACGCAGCGCTTGTGGGGCTCGATGCCGACCACGCGGTCGATCAAGAGGAACGGATAGCGGTGCGGGATCGCCCGCATGATCCGCTGCAGGTCGGCAGTTCCGGTCGCAACGGGCCCGGCCTCGATCGTCATCCTGCCCCCTTCGCACGCTGTCATCGGGCCGTTCGTCTTTGCAAGCGGGCGGACGGAGGTCAAGGCTCCGACCGTCCCTCCGCGGGCGCGCCCTCCTCCGACGACTCGCCCCCGGGCGCGGGTGTGGGCGCATCCGGCGCCGGCAGCCCTTCCTCGATCGGCGGCAGCGCCTCGAGCGTCGGCAGCGCCGGCATCGGCACCCGCCCCATCAGCGCGATCGTCTCGTCGGTCACGTCGATCGACGGGTGCGCGACCAGG
This sequence comes from Thermohalobaculum sp., assembly GCA_035512995.1. Taxonomy (GTDB): domain Bacteria; phylum Pseudomonadota; class Alphaproteobacteria; order Rhodobacterales; family Rhodobacteraceae; genus Thermohalobaculum. The sequence goes on along the minus strand of DATKCY010000071.1, from coordinate 13,107 downwards.
ATCTGGTCGCTGTCGAGCACGAGCTTCGCGCCCCGCTCGCGGCTCAGCGCGACCAGGATCGGGACCAGCGCCTCCACCAGCGCCTGCCGCGCCTGGCGGAACGCGGTCTGCAGCGCGGCCGCCCGGCGCTGGGTGATCTCGCGCTCGTGCCGCACCCGGCGGTCGAAGTCGCGCACTCGGCGCTCGAACTCCTCGGCCGGCAACGAAGTGCGAAGCTGCGTCAACTCCTGCTCCTCGTCCGCGAGCTCGGCCTTCAGCCGGTCGACGCGGCCCTGGAGGTCGGCGGTCATCGCGGCCTCGGCGTCGTTGAGCTTCTCGGCCGGCACCGCCTCGGCGAGCACGCGCTCGCGCGAGACGACGAGCACAGGCGTCGTCTCCTGCGCCCGAGCCGGCCCCGCCGCGAACCCGAGGAGCAGGATCGCGATCAGCGCCCGGGCGGTCCGGGAGCATCCTGTCCGCCGACCGCCCCGCATCACGCGATCAGAACCGGGTGCCGACGCTGAAGCGGAAGATTTCGTCCTCGTCCTCGTCCTCATCGATCAGCGGGAAGCCGATGCTGAACTCGAGCGGCCCGAACGGCGAGTCGATGAACAGCAGGCCGCCGGCCGAGAGGCGCAGCTTCGGGTCGTCGTCGATCGTCACCGCCGGCTGCTCGTCGGTGGCCCCGAAGCTCGTGCGGTCGAGCCCCCAGACGGTGCCGGCGTCGACGAAGGCGCCGCCGAAGATGCCGAGCTCCTCGGGCAGGCCGAGCGGGAACGAGGTCGCGAGCCGCACGGCCGTGAAGAAGTTGCCGCCGACCGTGTCGTCGGTGTTCAGGTCGCGCGGGCCGATGCCGCGCGACCTGAAGCCCCTGAGCGACTGGCCACCGAGGAAGTAGCGCTCGGTCACGCGGCTGTCCTGGCCGAAATTGAACAGCGCTCCGCCCTCGATCTCGGCCGATGTGACCAGCGCCTCGTCGAGCAGCGACACCCACCCCTTTGCCAGCGCCGAGGTCTTCGCGAACCGGCGGTCGCCGCCGAGACCCGCGACTTCCTGGTCGAGCGTCATCAGGTAGCCCCCGGTCGGCTCGAGCGGATCGTTCCGCTTGTCGTAGGTCAGCCGGTAGCCGACGGAGGAGGTGATGGCCTTGCCCTCGTCCACCACGATCGCGGGCGAGGCGTCGTCGCGGATCGAGATGTCGTCGCTGACGAAGCTGTAGGTCGGGCGGAGCTGCGCGTCCTCCGACAGCGGGAACCCGGCGAACAGGTCGAGGCCGAAGCGGTTCTGGTTGAAGGAGCTCTCGTCCGTGCGGTCGTCCTCGAGGTAGAAGCCGCGGAAGCCGAGCGCGAGGTCGCGGTCGAGAAAGCGCGGCTCGGTGAAGGCGAAATCGTAGATCTGGGTCTCGCCCGCCGCGGTGACGGTGGTGCGCACGGTCTGGCCGCGGCCGAGGAAGTTCCGCTCGGTCAGCGCAACGTTGCCGATGATGCCCGGGCCGGTCGAGTAGCCGACGCCGAAGCTGATCGAGCCGGTCGACTTCTCCTCGACCTCGACGTTGAGGACCGCGCGGTCCTCGGCCGAGCCCGGCTCGACCTCGATGTCGACCCGCTCGAAATAGTCCAGCCCGCGGATGTCGGCGCGGGCCTCGCGGATTGCGCGGGCGTCGAACGGGTCGCCCTCGACCAGGTCGATCTCGCGCCGGATCACGCGGTCGAGCGTCCGTGTGTTGCCCTCGATGTCGATCCGCTCGACGAACACCCGCGGCCCCTCGTCGAGCTCGAAGGTGACGTCGATGACCCGCGCCTGCGCATCCTTGTCGGCCCGCGGGTTGACATCTACGAAGGCGTAGCCCTGCTGGCCCGCCAGGTCCTTCATCTCGTCCGCGATCTCCTCGACCGCGCCGGCGTCGAACGTGTCGCCGGTCAGGCCGCCGGGGATCAGCGCGGCGAACGCCTGGGGGTCCAGCCCTTCCTGGTTCACGAGGACCCGGAAGTCACCGAAGGTGTAGCGCGGCCCCTCCTCGACCGCGAAGGTGATCGTGTAGCACTCGCGGTCCGCGCTGAGGGCGGGCGTTGCGGAGAGCACCCTGAAGTCGGCGAAGCCGCGGCTCAGGTAGTAGCGGCGGAGCAGCTCCTGGTCGAGCTCGAGCCGGTCCGGGTCGTAGAAGTCGGTCGAGATCAGGAACGAGAACAGTCCGGACTCGTCCGTCTCGATCGCGCCCCTGAGCCGGCGGTCCGAATAGGCGCTGTTGCCGACGAAGTCGATCGAGCAGATGCCGGTCTGGCCGCCCTCGTCGATCTCGAACACCAGGTCGACCCGGTTGTCAGGGCGCCGGATGATGAACGGCTCGACCCGGGCGTTGTAGCGACCCGTGCGCCGGTAGACCTCGAGGATCGCGGCGGCGTCGGCCTCGGCCCTGGCCGGCACAAACGGCAGGCGCGGCCTCAGCTGGATGATCTGCTCGAGCTCCTCGTCGTCGAGGTCGTCGTTCCCCTCGAAAGCGATCTGGCCGATGATCGGGTTCTCCTCGACCACCACGACCAGCCGGCCGTCGGCGGCGGGCACGATCTGCACATTCGCGAAGAGGCCGGTCTCGAACAGCGTGCGCACGGCGACGTTCAGGCCCTCGGCGGTCACCGGCTCGTTCGGGCTGAGGCCCATGTAGCTCAGGATCGTCGCGTCCTCGATCCGGCGGTTGCCCCTGATCTCGACCCCCTGCTGCACGACCGGCCCGCGCTGCAGCAGCGGGTCAGGCTGTGGCGGCGTCTGCGCCAGCGGCTGCCCCGGCGGCAGAAGCCCTGCAAGGACCAGCACCGCGGCAGCGGCGATCCCGCCGGGACGCCTCGAGGCGTACCCGCAGCGCAGCAGACGGAGCGTCAGCATTCGAATTCCCCCTTCACGTCCAGCGTAGACGCGGCCTCCCCACAGGCCCGGACCGATCGGCCGATCCGGTGCGGATCCCCGGCGCACGCACCGGATCTCCCCAGCGCTCCGATCCGCTTCCGCCGACGCCCATCGGCGTCCCCGACGAAGCGCGGACCGACCTATATCCGCAGCAAGTCGTTATAGGTCGCAAACACCATCAGCAACAAGACCAGCGACAGGCCGATCATGTTGCCGACGCGCATGGCGCCGCTGCTGACGGGCCGCCCGCGCAAGCCCTCGAGCGCGTAGAACATCAGGTGGCCGCCGTCGAGGATCGGGATCGGGAAGAGGTTGATGAGCCCGATCGAGGTCGAGAGCAGCGCGATCAGCCAGACTATCGAGCCGACCCCCGCAGCCGCGGCCTCGCCCGAGATCTTGGCGATGCCGATCGGCCCGCCGAGCTGGCTGGCATCGGCCCGGCCTCCCAAGATGTCGTAGAGGTAGCCGACCGTGACGGCGATGATGCCCCAGGTCCGCTCGGCCCCGTAGACCAGCGCCTCGACGGGACCCATGCTGTCGAGCCGCGGCGCGATTCCGTCGAGCCCGCCGCTGATCCCGAGTGTCGGCAGCATCATCCTCTCGCCCGTCTCCGGGTGCTCCCGCTCCAGCATATCGGGCATGACGGGGAGGGTCAGCGTCTCGCCCGCCCGCTCGAGCGTCAGCTCGACCGGCTCGCCCGCCGGCGCGTTCGCGGCGATGACCCGAAGGTCGTGATAGGTCTCGATCGGCTGGCCGCCGATCGCGAGCACAACGTCGCCCGGCTCGACCCCGGCGCGCGCGGCCGGCGTCGCGGGCAGGACGGCGCGGATCACCGGCGTCGCGGCCAGCGTCAGCTCGATCTCGCGCACCCGGCCGTCGCGCTCGACCACCGCCGGCACGGCCTGCCCGTCGAGCCGCGTCAGCGCGCCCACGACGTCGTCGAGCGTCTCCGTCGGCTCGCCCGCGATCGACACCACCCGGTCGCCCTCGGCGAACGCGCTCTCGGCCACCGCGCCGGTGAGCTCGCCCAGCACCGGCTCGGTCGACGGCCGTCCGGAGGCGAGCCCGATCGCGGCGACCAGCAGGATCGACAGGATGAAGTTGAAGACCGGCCCCGCGGCGACGGTTGCCGCCCGCGCGCCGAGGCCGGCATTGTGGAAGGCGTGCGCCCGGTCCTCGGGCGCGAGGTCGTCGTCCGCCCGCGCTTCGGCGCTGGCCGGGTCCATGTCGCCCACGAACTTGACGAAACCGCCGAGCGGCAGCGCCGCGACCTGCCAGTGGGTGCCCGCCCGGTCGGTCCAGCCGACGAGCTTCGGCCCGAAGCCGATCGAGAAGACCTCCGCCTTGATGCCCGTCCAGCGGCCGACGATGTAGTGTCCGAACTCGTGCACGAAGACGACGACGCCGAGCACGATCAGGAACGGCACCACCATCGTGATGAAGGTGCCGAGCACCGGGATGTCTGCGATCAGGTCCATCTCGCTCCTCTGGTCGTCGGGGCTCAGGCCGCGCGGGCGCGGACGAGGTCCGCCGCGACCCGCCGCGCCTCGGCATCCGCCGCGAACACTGCCTCAAGATCGGTGGCCGGGGCCAGGTCCGCAAGGTGCGCCATCGTCGCCTCGGCCACCTCGGCGATCTCGAGGAAGCCGACGCGGCCCGCGATGAAGGCGCCGAGCGCGATCTCCTTGGCCCCGTTCATCACGCAGGGCGCAACCCCGCCCGCGGCCATCGCCTCGCGCGCGAGCCTGAGCGCCGGAAAGCGCCCGGGGTCCGGGGGCTCGAAGGCGAGCTGGCCGAGCGCCGCGAGGTCGAGCCGGTCGACCGGCAGGGGCACGCGCCCGGGGTACGCGAGCGCATGGCCGATCGCGACCGCCATGTCGGGCGGCCCCAGATGCGCGAGCATCGAGCCGTCGACCAGCCCGACCAGCGCGTGCACCACCGACTGCGGGTGCACGACCACCTCGATCCGCTCGGGCGGCACGTCGAACAGGTGCCAGGCCTCGATCATCTCGAGCGCCTTGTTGAAGAGGGTTGCGGAGTCGATCGTGATGCGTTCTCCCATCGACCAGCTCGGATGCGCGCGCGCCTCGGCCGGGGTCACCCTCCGCATCCGCTCGCGGCTCATGGTGCGGAACGGCCCGCCGCTCGCGGTCAGCACCAGGCGCTCGATCTCGGCGCCCTCGTGGCCGCTGAGGATCTGGAAGAGCGCGTTGTGCTCGCTATCGACGGGCAGGAGGCGGCCGCCGGCGCGGCCGATCTCGTCCAGGAAAAGCGCGCCGGCCGCGACCAGGCACTCCTTGTTCGCGAGCAGGATGTCGGCGCCGGCGCGGACCGCCGCCAGCGTCGGCGCGAGCCCCGCGGTGCCGATGATCGCCGACATGACCACGTCGGCGGGCCGGCCCGCCGCCTCGAGCAGCGCCTGCCCGCCGGCGGCCGCCTCGACCCCGCTGCCGGCCAGAGCCTCGCGCAGCGCCGGCAGCGCGTCCGGGTCGGCACTGACCGCGATATCGGCGCGGAGCCGCCGGGCGGCGCGGGCGAGCGCCGCGACATTGGCGTTGCCGGTGACGGCGACGACCTCGAAGGCCGGGCCGCCGCGGGCCGCCTCCATCGCCTCGATCACCCGGAGCGTGCTCTCGCCGATCGAGCCCGAGACGCCGAGGATGCTGAGCCGGCGCATCCGCGCTACCAGACCAGGACCGACTGGTCGCGAACCCCGGTCACCAGCGTCGCGACGATCACCGCGGCCATCAGCCCGTCGAAGCGGTCGAGCACGCCGCCGTGCCCGGGGATCAGGTTGGACGCGTCCTTGACCGCGAACCGCCGCTTCAGCGCCGACTCGGCCAGGTCGCCGCCCTGGCTGATGACCGCCGCGAACGCCGAGACCGCGGCGACCTCCGCCACATGCGTGCCGCTGGTCGCCCAGGAGAAGAGCGCACCCAGCACGACCGCCAGCACGATGCCGCCGATCGAGCCCGACCAGGTCTTCTTCGGGCTGACCCGCGGCCAGAGCTTCGGCCCCCTCAGCGTCTTGCCCGCGAAGTAGCCGCCGATGTCGGCGGCCGCGACGACGATGATGATCCAGACGACGCTGTTGAGCCCCCAGGACGGCACGTCGCGCAGCCAGACGAGCGCGATCCCGGCCGAGCCGCACCAGGTGCCGCCGATCAGCGACCAGAACGCGGCGGTCTTCCGCGCCGTGACGACGTCCCAGGCGAGGCCGATGCCGAGCACGACGGCGAGCCAGGCAAACCCGGCCGCGACGCCCCATACATGCGCCACGAGGATCCCGCCCACCATGGCGCCGATCAGCGGGGCCGCATCGATCCCGCAGGCACCGCCGCCGTGGTGCGTGACCGAGCGCCACTCCCAGCCGATCGCGCCGGCAAGGACGGCCACGAGCAGCGCGAACCAGATGCCCCCCGCCCAGATCGCGAGCGCGCCGACCGCGGCCAGCACCGCGGCGGACAGGATGCGTGTCCGGAGATCGGCGAAGCGTCGGGCAAGGCTGCGAAGCTGCTCCGCCATCGGCCGCTCAGCCGCTCGCGCGCAGTCCGCCGAAGCGCCGCTCGCGCGTGCCATAGGACGCGAGCACGCGCTCGAGGGCGGGGACGTCGAATTCGGGCCAGCACTCGTCGACGAAGGCGAACTCGGAATAGGCCGCCTGCCAGAGCAGGAAGTTCGAGATCCGGAACTCGCCGCTGGTGCGGATCACGAGGTCGGGGTCGGGCACGCCGCCGGTGTAGAGCGCGGCCGAGATCGCCGCCTCGTCGATGCTCTCGGCGCTCCGCCGCCCCGCCTCGACCTCGGCCGCGAGGTGGCGCACCGCATGCACGATCTCGGCCCGCGCACCGTAGGAGAGCGCGATCTGAAGCCTGAGCTTGGTGTGCCCGCGCGTCCGCTCCTCCATCACCGTCATCAGCCGCCGCAGGTCGCGCGGCAGCCGCGAGCGGTCGCCGAGGAAGCGCACTTCGACCTCGTCCTGGTCGAGCGCATCGACCTCGCGCACGATGTAGCGGCGGAACAGGCTCATCAGCACCGACACCTCGTAGCCGGGTCGGCGCCAGTTCTCGGTCGAGAACGCGAACAGGGTCAGGACCCTTATGCCGAGGTCGGGCGCGACCTTGACGATCTCGCGCACCCGCTCGGCGCCCTTCTGGTGGCCGGCGGAACGGCTCATGCCGCGCTCCTCGGCCCAGCGGCCGTTGCCGTCCATGATGATGGCCACGTGACCGGGCCCGGCGGCAGCGCCGCCCTCTTTCATCGACATCCCTTCCCGCTCCTCAGCTTGTGGTCCTGCTCGAACTCCCGCCGGGGCGCCACCCCAGACCGTACCCGCGCCCGGCGAGATCGCCTCACACCTGCATGATTTCTTCCTGCTTGGCCTCCAGCGCCGAGTCGACCTTCTTTATGTGGTCGTCGGTCATCTGCTGGATCTCGTCGTGGTAGATGTGCTGCTCGTCCTCGGCCATGCCTGCGGCCTTGCCCTTCTTGATCTGGTCCATGCCGTCGCGGCGCACGTTGCGGATGGCGACGCGCGCGCTCTCGGCGTACTGGCCGGCGAGCTTGGTCATGTCGCGCCGGCGCTCCTCGTTCAGCTCCGGGATCGGCAGGCGCAGCGTCTGGCCATCGACGACGGGGTTGAGGCCGAGCCCCGAACTGCGGATCGCCTTCTCGACCTTGCCGACGAGCTGCTTGTCCCAGACGTTCACGGTCAGCATGCGCGGTTCCGGCACGTTGATCGTGGCGACCTGGTTGAGCGGCGTCTGCACGCCGTAGGCCTCGACCGTGATGGGATCGACCATGTTCGCAGACGCCCGCCCGGTCCTGAGCGACGCGAACTCCTGGCGCAGCGCCGCGAGCGCTCCGTCCATCCGCCGCTCCAGATCGGAGAGATCGATCTCGGTCTCGTCGGACATGTTCTCCCCACAGTCTCAGCCACCTCCGACCATCGTATAGCGCCCGCGGCCGAAAAGCACATCCGTCATTCCGCCCTCCTCGGCCAGCGAGAAGACCACGATCGGCAGATCGTTGTCGCGCGCCAGCGCGACGGCGGAGGCGTCCATGACCTTCAGGTTCTTGATCAGGACCTCGTCGTGGCTGACCCGCTCGTAGCGGCGGGCGTCGCTGTTGAGCTTCGGGTCGCTGTCGTAGACGCCGTCGACCTTCGTCCCCTTGAAGATCGCGTTGCAATCCATCTCCATCGCGCGGAGCGTCGCGGCGGTGTCGGTCGTGAAATAGGGATTGCCCGTGCCGGCGGCGAAGATCACGATCCGCCCCTTCTCGAGATGCCGGACGGCGCGGCGCCGGATGTAGGGCTCGCACACCGTCTCCATCGGAATCGCGGACTGGACGCGCGTGTGCACGCCCGCGACTTCGAGCGCGGACTGCATCCCGAGCGCGTTCATGACCGTCGCCAGCATGCCCATGTAGTCGGCCTGCGCCCGGTCCATGCCCTGCGCCGCGCCGCTTAGGCCCCGGAAGATGTTGCCGCCGCCGATCACCATGCAGATCTCGATGCCGTGCTCGTGGGCGAGCTTCACCTCGGCGGCGATGCGCTTCAGCGTCGGCGGGTCGAGCCCGAAGCTCCGGTCCCCCATCAGCGCCTCGCCCGAGATCTTGAGCAGGACCCGGTCGAAGAGCGGCGCCGCCGGTTCGCGGTGGACGGCTTCGGTCATCGTTGCTCCTCGGGGCGGCACGGTGGGCGCAAAATGGCCGAGTGCGGTGGGGGATGCAAGTCGGCATTCGAGACGCAGGAGGCCAAGGAAAGGCGCCCCGCCGGAGCGGGACGCTGGCCGTTTATCGCGCGGCTCGGCTCAGCTTTTCGGCAACGGCGAGGCGCTGCTGACCTTCAGCGAGTCGTGCCCGACGCAGCCGGGAGATCCGCGCTCGATGGCGCCGCTGACCAGAATCTCGTCGCCTGCGCCGACGCCGACCATGTCTCCGGTCAGCGCGTAGGACCGGCCGTCGCGGGCGATCAGCAGCGAGCAGCCGCCGCCGCGCACGACCTTGCCGGCGATCCTGACCGTCTCGGCCTCCGGCTCGTCGGCCTCCGGCTCGCGCTCGGCGGTCACGGTCGTCCTGGCGCCTTCGCCGTAGGCGGCGGTGACGATGTCGCCGCCGGCACGCTCGAGCGCGATCTCGAGGTCACGGTCCCGCGCCAGTTCGCCGGGAATGCGCGCCCGCGCCATAAGCTCTCCGCTGCCGTCGGCGGGCATCTCGCCCAGCGTGACCCAGTCGCTGGTGGCGCTGCGGATCGCGACCGTCACCGGCTCGTCCGGCGCCAGGCCCTCGGCCCTGACGTCGATCGTCAGCCGCCACTCGCCCTCGCGCAGCTCCACCGTGGGGTCGGGGTAGTCGATCGCCATCCGCTCGATGCGCTCGCGCTCCGCCTGGCGCTCCGCCAGAAGCGCCCGCACCTCGTCGTCGCCCGGGATGCTCAGCCGGTCGCCGATCTGCAGCGTCCGGAGATCGATGCCCTCGTTCGCCGCGATCAGCGCGTCGGCGGAAAGACCGACCTCCGCCGCGATGCTCGCGATCGTGTCGCCGGGGCCGACGCGGTAGCTGTCCGCATCCTCGGCCGCGCCCGCATCTGCGCGGGTGCGCGCGCTCTCCCGTACGACGCCCTCCTCCGTCGTCCCGCTCGGCACGCTCAGGATCTGCCCGAGCCGGAGGGCGCGCGGATTCACGCCGTTCGCCTCCTCGAGCGCCGCGACCGTCGTCCCGCACTTCGCCGCGATCGCGCCAAGCGTGTCGCCGGCCTTGATCTCGTAATCGCCATCGCACGCCGCCGCGTCAGTTCCGCCGAAGAGGGCCGCGGTCGAAAGGATCAGGGCGAGGACCGTCGTTCGCCCGAATGCACGGGTCGTCTGCATCTCTCCGCTCCACGATGACGATGGCTGTCACGGGAGAAACGAAGGAGCGCGCCGCCGGTTCCGTCCGCCGGCCGAGCTTTTTTTCGCATTGTCAAGAATTTTTTTCGGAACCTTTTCGAGGTGCCGCAGCGCCTCCTCAGCCCGTCGGCGGAACGTCCATCGTCACCTCGAGGCGGATGTTCGTGATCCGCCGCGCGCAGTTCCGCTCCTGCTCGGTGAAGCGGTTGGCAACGACCGGGGTGACGGAGACGCCGAGATTCGGCACGGTTCCGAGCCGCCAGCGGGTTGCCCACGGGGTCACGTCCACCGCGGTCCGCGCCCGGCAACAGCAAAAAGGCCGGGCTCACGGGGGGAGCCCGGCCGCTCCGACATCTGACAGGCGTGTGCAGGGAAGAGCTAGCCGCCGGCTGCCTTGGCGACTTCGGCCGCGAAGTCCTCATCCTTGCGCTCGACCCCCTCGCCGACCTCGAGGCGGACGAAGCCGGTGACCTTGAGGTCGGCCCCGGCCTCCTTGACGGCCTGTTCGACGCTCTGGTCCGGGTTGATGACGAAGGGCTGCTTCAGCAGGCAGACCTCCTTGTAGAACTTGTTCATCCGGCCCTGGATCATCTTCTCGATCACGCCCTCGGGCTTGCCCGACTCGCGCGCCTGCTCGGTCAGGATCTGCCGCTCGCGCTCGACCAACGCCGGATCGAGATCGGACTCGTCGAGCGACGCGGGGTTCGTCGCCGCGACATGCATCGCGACCTGCCGGCCGATCGCCTCCGGATCGCCCTGGCTACCCTCGATCGCGACGAGCACGCCGATCTTGCCCATGTCCGGCGCCGCGGCGTTGTGCACGTAGCTCGCGATGGTGCCGCCCCCGAGCCGGGCCAGCCGGCGTAGCGTCAGGTTCTCGCCGATCGTCGCGACCTTCTCGGTCACGACCTCGCCCACCGTCTTGCCGCCCATCGGCGCTGCCTTGAGCGCCTCGACGTCGCCCTCGACCTCGAGCGCCGCCTCGGCGATCGCGCGGCACATCTCCTGGAAGTCGGTGTTGCGCGCGACGAAGTCGGTCTCGGAGTTCACCTCGACCGCGACCCCCTTGCTCCCGCGCACCGCGACGGCGACGAGGCCCTCCGAGGTCGTGCGCCCGGCCTTCTTGTCGGCCTTGGCCAGCCCCTTGACGCGCAGGAGGTCGACCGCCGCCTCCATGTCGCCGTCGGTCTCGGTCAGCGCGCGCTTGGCGTCCATCATGCCGGCGCCCGTCTTGTCGCGCAGCTCCTTCACCATCGTCGCGGTGATCGCCATCTTTCCACTCCATATTCCGGGCGCTGCCCGCGCGGACCGCGGGACGGCACCATCCAGCATGACTTCAATGACAGCGCGGCGACAGGCGCGCCGCGAAGGAGTGCGGAGCGGCCGGGGCCGCCCCGCGGGACAGGCTCAGCCGCCCGGCTGCTCGGCCGCGGCCTGATCGGCGCCCTCGGCCTGGACCACGTCCTCGGCCGGCGCGTCCTCGAGGTCGCCGAGGTCGTAGCCGGCGGTCTCCATCTGGCTCGCCATGCCGTCGATCACGGCGCGGGCGGCGAGGTCGCAGTAGAGCGCGATCGCCCGGCTGGCGTCGTCGTTGCCCGGCACCGGATAGTCGATCGGCTCGGGGTCCGAGTTCGTGTCGGAGATCGCGACCACGGGGATTCCGAGCTTCCTCGCCTCGGCCACCGCCAGCGCCTCCTTGTTGGTGTCGATCACGAACAGCATGTCGGGCAGGCCGCCCATCTCGCGGATGCCGCCGAGCGAGCTCTGCAGCTTCGCGCGCTCGCGCTCGAGGCTCAGCCGCTCGCGCTTGGTGAAGCCCTCGGCGCCGCCCTCGAGCTGCTCGTCGAGCGTCTTCAGCCGGCTGATCGAGTGCGAGATCGTCTTCCAGTTGGTCAGCATGCCGCCGAGCCAGCGGTGGTTGATGAAGTACTGCGCCGAGCGCTGCGCGGCATCGGCCAGCGGCTCCGCCGCCTGGCGCTTGGTGCCGACGAACAGGATGCGCCCGCCGCGGGCGACGACCTCGCGCATCGCGTTGAGGGCTGCGTCCATCATCGGCACCGTCTGGGTCAGGTCGATGATGTGGATGCCGTTGCGGTCGCCGTAGATGAACGGCGCCATTTTCGGGTTCCACCGGTGCGTCTGGTGGCCGAAGTGCACGCCAGCCTCGAGGAGCTGACGGAGCGAGAAATCAGGCAGGGCCATGTCGGGTCCTTCTTTCCGGTTTAGACCTCGGCAGGGGGAGAGAGCGTGCGCCCAACCGGCGGAGCCTCCGGGATGTCTCCCCTTCGGCCCCAGACCCCTGCCTGTGGATTGGTGCGCGGGGATATAGCGGGCGCGGCCCCGTGACGCAAGTCTGACCGGCCGCTGTCGCGCTCGGGCCGGTGAGGATTGGCCGCCGCCGTGCGCCGGGGGCGCTACTGCTGCGCCTCCGCGGGCCGCAGTCGGGTTAGCACCGCGCGCGCCAGCGCGTCCGGGTCTTCCGGCTCGAGCGCCACCTGGACGACCACGACCTCCGGCCGAAAGGCGGCGGGCAGGCGGACCGCGTCCTTCTCGGTCGTGACCAGCATCGCCCCCTGGCTGCGGGCCTGGCGGAGGAGGCGGCGCAGCACCTCGGGCGGATAGACGTAGTGGTCGGAGAAGGCGACGCACGCCACCGGCTCGGCGCCCATGCCGCGCAGCGTCTCGAAGAATTTTTCCGGGCGCCCGATGCCGGCGAAGGCGACGACGGGCTCGCCGGCGAGGTCGAGGCCGGTGCGCCGGGGCGCGAGCCGGGCGAGATGCATCTCCGTGTCGCGGAGCAATGGCCAGCGGTCGAGCAGGCGCTCCCGCGCCCGCTCCTCGCCGATCAGCACGACCGCGTCGGCGCGGGCGAGGCCGGCCGCGACCGGCTCGCGGAGCGGCCCCGCCGGGATCGTGCGGCCGTTGCCGAACCCCTGCCCCGCGTCGACGACGAGGAGCGAGACGTCCTTCGCGAGCCCCGGGTTCTGGAAGCCGTCGTCCATGATCACCACCCCCGCGCCGGCCGCCGCCGCCGCCCGCGCCCCTGCCACGCGGTCGCGCGCGACCCAGACCGGCGCCAGGGCCGCCAGCATCAGCGGCTCGTCGCCGACCTCCCGCGCGGTGTCGCCCACCGGGTCGACCCGGTGCGGCCCCTCGCGCCGCCCGCCGTGGCCGCGGGAGAGGATGTGCGGCGAGAGGCCCTGCGCCTCGAGCCGGGCCGCGAGCCACGCCGACACCGGCGTCTTGCCCGCGCCCCCCGCCGTCAGGTTGCCGACGCAGACGACCGGGATGCCCGCGCGCAGAGGCCGCGCCCGAGCGATCCGCGCCGCCGTCCTGC
>DATKCY010000070.1:0-4688 GCA_035512995.1 Thermohalobaculum sp. | reverse complement strand
TCCTGCGACTGGGTCTCGGCCTCGCTCTGGGCCAGGACGGGCGGGGCGCCGACGCCGGCGGCGAGCGCAAGGGCGGAAGCAAAGGTGAGCACGTTTCGCATGGATGGCTCCTTTCGGTGTGGTTCGCGGACGCCGCCGATTGCGGCGCCGTACCCCGGGGCAACGGGCGCCCTTCCGGTGGCGTTCCCGACGAATCCGAAACGGTCGCGCGGCGGGCGCGGCTTGACAGGCGGCCGCGGGGCGGGAATACTGAACGAACGTTCATTCAGCAGGGAGAGGGCGATGCCGGACACGGCCCTCGCGGCCGAGGCGCCGCGGCGCTTCCTCGACGTCGCCGCCCGGCTCTTCGCGCGCGACGGCTACCACGCCGTGTCGATGCGCGACATCGCGCGCGCGCTCGGCGTCACGCCGGGCGCCGTCTACGCCCACTTCCCCTCGAAGGCCTCGGTGCTGGCCGCGGTCTATGCCGACGGCGTCGAGCGAATCGCGGCGGCGGTCGACGCGGCCATCGGCGGCGCCGAGGACCCGTGGGAGCGACTCGAGCACGCCTGCCGCGGCCATCTCGAGGCGGTGCTCGACGCCGAGGCGGGCTACGGATCCGTGGTCACGCGCGTGCTGCCCGGCGAGGTGCCGGGATCGGACGATCAGCTCGTCGCCCTCCGCGACGGCTACGAGGCGCGTTTCCGCGCGCTGGTCGCGGAGCTGCCGCTCAGGGCCGGCACCGACCGCACGCTCTTCCGGATGACGCTGCTCGGCGCGCTCAACTGGACGCCGGTCTGGCACGGCGGCCGCGGCGCGGACGCGGGCGAGGTCGCCCGACAGCTCGTCGCCACCCTGCGGACCGGCGCGGAGGAGGAGAGACGATGACGGACAGCCTGCCGCCCAGGGTGCTCGTCACCAAGATCGGCCTCGACGGCCACGACCGCGGCAGCCGCGTCGTCGCCGCGTACCTGCGCGACGCCGGCATGGAGGTGATCTACACCCCGCCCTGGCAGGAGATCGCGCACGTCGTGCAGCTCGCCCAGCAGGAGGACGTCGACGTGATCGGCGTCAGCTCGCTCTCGACCGACCACCGGCTGATCCCGAAGCTGATGGCGGCGCTGGCGGAGGCGGGGCTCGCCCATGTCCGCGTCGTCGTCGGCGGCATCGTGCCCGACGAGGACGAGGCGGCGCTCCGCGAGATCGGCGTCGCCGCCGTCTATCATCCGGGCGCAAGCCGCGACGAGATCGTGGGCGGCGTCGCCCGCTTTGCCCGCGAGGCGCAGGCCGAGAAAGAGGAGGCTATCGGATGAGCCTGGACGACCCGCGCCAGCTCTCGCTGCCCGGCTTCGAGGCGGCGAAGGCGCGCTGGCAGCAGGAGTTCGCAGCCCACGCAGGCGACGCGCCGAACCCGCGGAACCGATCCGGCATCGAGATCAAGCCGCTCTACACGCCCGAGGACTGGGGGCCGGAGCGCTACATGGACGACCTCGGCTTCCCGGGCCAGGGCGGCATGACGCGGGGCATCCATGCCAGCATGCATCGCGGGCGCACCTGGACGCAGCGCCAGCTCGCGGGCCTCGGCGTGCCGGCCGACTACAACGCCCGCCTCAAGGCGCTGGTCGAGAGCGGCGCGAGCGCCGCGAGCCTCATCCCCTGCAACTCGGTCTACCGCGGCTACGACGCCGACGAGGTCGATCCGCTGCTGCTCGGCACCTGCGGCGCGGTGGTCAACACGGTCGACGACATGGCCGTCTGCTTCGACGGAATCCCGATCGGCGAGTTCTCGACGGCGCTGAACGACCCCTCTCCCTTCACGCTGCTCGCCTTCCTGATCAACGTGGCGGAGCGGCGGGGCGTGCCGCTCGCCAGCCTCTCGGGGACGTCGAACCAGAGCGACTATCTCTCGCACTTCGTCTGCAACCACATGTTCTTCCGCCTGGCGCTGCCTGGCGCGCGGCGGGTGCTGGTCGACCACATCGCCTATGCGCAAGCGAAGCTGCCGAGCTGGAACCCGCTCTCGGTCGTCGGCCAGCACATGCAGCAGGGCGGCGCGACGCCGGCGGAGGCGATGGGCTTCACCCTCTCGTCCGCCATCCAGTACGCCGAGGACTGCCGCGCCGCCGGCATGGACCCCGACCGCTTCCTGCCGACGTTCACCTTCTTCTTCGACATCTCGATCAGCTTCTTCGAGGAGATCGCCAAGGTCCGCGCCGCCCGCCGCATCTGGCGCAGGATCACGGAGGAGCGGTTCGGGGCGCGGAACCCGAAGGCCTGGCGCTTCAAGTTCCACGCCCAGACCTCGGGCGTGGATCTGACCCGCGAGCAGCCGCTCAACAACCTCGCGCGCGTCGCGGTGCAGGCGATGGCCGGCATCTTCGGGGGCCTCCAGTCGCTCCACACCGACGCCTTCGACGAGGTGCTGAGCGTGCCGACCGAGAAGGCGGCGCGCGTGGCGATCGCGACCCAGGAGATCCTGAAGCGCGAGGCGCACCTGACCGACGTGATCGACCCGCTCGGCGGCTCCTACTACGTCGAGACGCTGACGAACGCGATGGAGGCCGAGATCGAGGCGGTGATCGCCCGCATCGACGAGGCGGGCGGCATGTACGCGGCCGTCGAGAGCGGGCTCGTGCAGCGCATGGTCGGCGACAGCGCGCTGGCGTTCCAGGAGAAGGTGGAGACGGGCGAGCAGACGATCGTGGGCGTCAACCGCTTCCGCGTGCCCGAGACGGCCGGGGAGCGGCCCGAGCCGCTCCGCCCGCCGCCGATGGAGCGGATCGAGGCGCAGCTCGCGGAGCTCGCGCGCTTCAGGGCGGAGCGCGACCGGGGCGCCGCGACCCGCGGCCTCGACGCCCTCGCCCGCGCCGCCGACAGCGAGGACGAGAACGTCTTCGCCGCGGTCGTGGACGCAGCCGGCGCCGGCGCGACCCACGGCGAGATCTGCGGCCGGCTGCGCGAGACGCTCGGCTTCGGCAACCCGCTGATCGTGCCCTGATGGGAGAGCCTGCCGAGGACGTCCGCCCCTCCCTCGCCGAGCGGCTGCTGGCCGGCGACCGTGCGGCGCTCGCCCGCGCGCTGACCCTGATCGAGCGCGGCCACGACCGTGTGCGCGCGCTGATGGCGGCGCTCGGGCCGCATCTGGGGCACGCGCTCGCGCTCGGCTTCACCGGACCGCCGGGGGCGGGCAAGTCGACGCTGGTCAGCGCCGTCGTCGCCGCGCTGCGCCGCAGCGGACGCTCGGTCGCGGTGATCGCGGTCGATCCGTCGAGCCCGATCTCGGGCGGCGCGATCCTTGGCGACCGGCTGCGCATGGGCGAGCACGCGGGCGACGAGGGCGTGTTCATCCGCTCCTTCGCCTCGCGCGGCCATGTCGGCGGGCTGACGCCTGCGGCGGTGCGCGCGATCGACGCGTTCGACGCCGCCGGCTTCGACGTCGTGATCCTCGAGACGGTCGGCGCCGGCCAGTCCGACATCGACGTGGCCGAGGTCGCCGACCTTCGCGTCGTGCTCGACGCTCCGGGCCTCGGCGACGACGTGCAGGCGATGAAGGCCGGCATCCTCGACATCGCCGACGTGCTGGTCGTGAACAAGGGCGACGCGGCCGGCGCGGACGCGCTCCACCGCAACCTCAAGGGCGCGCGCGGCCTCTCCGCCCGCGGCGCCTCGACGCCGGTGCTCCGCACGGTCGCGACGACGGGCGAGGGTGTCGACGCGCTGGTCGAGACCCTCGACGGGCTGGCCGAGGCGCTGACGCTGACGCCGGCGGAGCGCCGCCGCAGGCGGGCCCGCCGCCTGCTCGCCTGGGCCGCGGAAGCGCTGGTCGCGCGCCTGGTCGGCGAGGGCCGCGCTCCCGGCGTCGACCGCCTGTCCGATGCGATCCTGGCGGCCGAGATCGCCCCCGACGACGCCGCGCGCCGGCTTCTCGCCGAGCTCGCCCCGTGACGGACGCGGCGGAGACCGGCCTCGACGCCTATCTCGACCGCTGCCGCGCGCGCGACGCCTATGTCCGCCTCCTCGGCATCGAGATCGAGGCCGTCCGGCCGGGGCGCGCCACGACCCGCGTCACGGTCGACGAGCGGCACATCAACTTCTTCGGCACGGCCCATGGCGGGCTCGTCTTCTCGCTCGCCGACACCGCCTTCGGCGTCGCCGCGAACGCCGCGGGCCGGCTCGCCGCGATGGTCGACGCGCACCTGACGATGACGGGCGGCGTGCTGCTCGGCGACGTGCTGGAGGCCGAGGCCGAGGAGGCATCGCGGAGCCGCCGGCTCGCGGTCTACCGCTGCACCGTCACCCGCACCCGCACCCACGCGGGCGACGGCAACGGCGACGGCGCGGCAGAGGTCGTCGCCACCTTCACCGGCACCGTCTTCCAGACCGACCGCCCGCTCGACCCTTGAGGCGGCGACTGGACCGGAGGGGGAGAATCGCTGTAAGAACAAAATAAGAACACATTACCTCCCCGAGCGCCCCGATGGCCCGAGCTCCGCTGCCGAACCTGACCCTCGAGGCGGCCCCGCCGCTGCCCCGGCCCGAGCCCGGCCAGCCGATGCCGGCGCCCGGGCTCCTGCGCGCCGGGCGGGTGCACGAGGCGGCAGGCCCGGGCCGGCGCGCCTTCGCGGCGGCGCTCGCCGGGCGGCTGACGGGCCCCGTGCTCTGGGTGCAGGAGAGCCGGGCGGCGGACCGGCTCTGCCCGCCGGGCCTCG
>DATKCY010000069.1:0-7940 GCA_035512995.1 Thermohalobaculum sp. | reverse complement strand
CGTGGCCTGAGCGAAAAGGCGGCGCGACGACGAAAAGGCAGGACGGGGCGGCGCCACGAGGGCCCCGGAGCGGGGCCGCATGCAGGTCATCGAGGGCTATCGCGGACTGGGGGCGGAGCGACGGGGCGCCGCGGCGGCGCTCGGCAATTTCGACGGCGTGCACCTGGGCCATCGCGCGCTGATCGCCGCTGCCCGCGCCGCGGGCGGGCCGACGGGCGTGGTGACCTTCGAGCCGCATCCCCGCCGCTTCTTTCAGCCCGACGCGCCGCCCTTCCGGCTGACGACGCCGTCCGAGAAGGCGCGCCAGCTCAAAGCCTGCGGGGTCCAGCGGTTGCACGTGCTCGCCTTCGACCACGCGCTCGCCGGAACCCGGCCGGAGGCGTTCGTCGAGGACGTGCTGGTCGGCGGCCTCGGCCTCCGCCACGTCGTCGTCGGGCGCGACTTCCGCTTCGGCAAGGGCCGGGCGGGCGACGCGGCGCTGCTCGAGCGGCTCGGCGCGGCGCTCGGGCTCGGCGTGAGCGTCCACAGGCTGCTCGGCGGCGACCAGCCCTATTCGTCGAGCGCGATCCGGCAGGCGCTCCGCACCGGCGACTGCGCCGCCGCGGCGCGGCAGCTTGGCCGCTGGCACGGCGTCTCCGGCCGGGTCGTCGAGGGCGACCGACGCGGGCGCGACCTCGGATACCCGACCGCGAACCTCGACTTCGGCGAGCAGGTGATCCCCCGCTTCGGCATCTATGCGGTCGATGTCGCGGTGCACGACGGCCCCCACCGCGGCAGGCACCGGGGCGTCGCCAGCATCGGCGAGCGGCCGACGTTCGGCCGGTCGCGGCCGAACTTCGAGGTCCACCTGTTCGACTTCGCGGGCGACCTCTACGGCGCCGAGATCACGGCGGGGCTCGTCCACTTCCTGCGCGAGGAGGCGGCGTTCGAGAGCGCCGAGGCGCTGGTCCGCCAGATGGACCGCGACGCGGAGGAGGCGCGCGCGGTGCTGGCCGACCGCCGGCTTCCGGCCTCGGCATGAGCCGGCGCATCCGGCCCTATCGCTTCCGCCGGGCTGCCCCGCTCCGCCCGGCCGAGTGGGGGCGCTGGCTGGGAAGGCGACCGCCGGCCGATCCGGCGCTCGGTCCGGCAGCGCCGCCGCCCGCGGTCCGGAACCAGTTCGCGCTTCTGCGGACGGGCCGCTTCCTGCCGCTCTTCCTCGTCCAGTTCCTCGGGGCCTTCAACGACCAGGTCTACCAGAAGGCCTTCGTCGCGCTCGTGACCTACCGGCTGGCGGAGCAGGCGGGCGTCTCCGTCGCGATGCTGGGCGTGATCGCGTCCGGCCTCTTCATCCTGCCCTTCGCGCTGGTGACGCCGACCGCAGGCCAGATCGCCGACCGGGTCGACAAGGCGCGGATGATGATCGCGGTCAAGGCGTGGGAGGTCGTGGTCATGGCGCTCGCCGTCGTCGGCTTCTGGAGCCAGAGCATCGTCTTCCTCTACTTCGTCCTGTTCCTGATGGGCTGCCAGTCCGCCGTGTTCGCGCCGGTCAAGTACTCGGTGCTGCCGCAGTATCTGCACCGCGCCGAGCTCATGGGCGGCAACGGGCTCGTGCAGGGCTCGACCTTCCTCGCGATCCTCTTCGGCTCGATCATCGGCAACGAGTTGATCCTGACCGACCGGGGCGTCGCGGCGATCTCGGTCATCGTGGTCGGCGTCGCGCTCGCGGGCCTCGCCGCCGCTTTGACGGCGCCTTCGGCACCCCCGCGCGAGCTGCCGCGCCGGCCGATCGACTGGGTCTTCCCGCGCGCGATCTGGCATCTCGTCGGGCGCGTCCGGGGCAACCGGCCCGCCTTCCGCGCGGTGCTGGCGATCGCCTGGTTCTGGTTCCTCGGCGGGACCTTCCTGTCGCTCCTGCCCGCCTACGCCAAGGAGGCGCTGGGCGCCGACGAGACCGTGCTGACGGCGCTCCTCGCCGCCTTCTCGATCGGGGTCGCGATCGGGGCGGGGCTCTCGAACCGGCTGAGCGGCGGCGCGGTGACCCCGCGTCTGCCGCCCTGGGGCGCGCTCGGCCTCGCCGTGATGGCGGTCGAGCTCTGGCTCGCGACACCGGCCGAGCCGCCGGCGACGCTGATGGACCGGGCCGCCTTCTTCGCCGACCCTGCGGCCTGGCGCATCCTGATCGACTTCGTGCTGATCGCCGCCTGCGCCGGCATCTATGTGACGCCGCTGAACGCGATCCTGCAGGTCGAGGCCGAGGACGGACGGCGCGCGCAGTACATCGCCGCCTCGAATGTCGTCGATGCGAGCGGCATGGTGCTCTCCGCGTTCGCTGTCGGTCTTCTGATCGCGCTCGGGGTCGAGCCGACGAACGTGCTGGTGCTGCTGACGCTGACCGGCCTGCCGGTCGCCCTGCTGGTCGCGCGGCACGCGCCGGAGACGCGGATCGGCCGCGCGGCGCTGGTCCTCTGGCCGCGGGGGCCGGTGTGAGCGGGCGCTTCTGGGAGAGCAAGCGCCTCGACCGCCTGACGCCGGCCGAATGGGAGAGCCTCTGCGACGGCTGCGGGCGCTGCTGCGTCGTCAAGCTCGAGGACGCGGAGACGGACGAGACGCACTACACCGACGTTGCCTGCCGGCTGTTCGACGACACCACCTGCGGCTGCGGCCAGTACGACATCCGCACCTCGCTGGTGAAGGGCTGCGTCGTGCTGACGCCGCGCTCGCTGCCGGAGGTGGCGCACTGGCTGCCGCGGAGCTGCGCCTACCGGCGGCTCCACGAGGGGCGGGGCCTCGCCCCATGGCACCCGCTCGTCTCGGGCGATCCCGAGAGCGTGCACGAGGCCGGAATCTCGCTCCGCCACCGCACCGTGCCGGAATGGGAGGTCGCCGAGGAGGAGCTCGAGGACCACGTGATCGACGACGGGGACGACGAATGATCTTCACATCCGACAACGCGGCAGGCGTCGCGCCCGAGATGCTGGAGGCGGTCGGGCGCGCGGCCTCCGGCACCGCCATGCCCTACGGGCAGGACGCGCTCACCGCCGCGGTCGAGGCCCGGGTGCGCGAGGTGTTCGAGGCGCCGGAGGCCCGGGTCTTCCTGGTCGCGACCGGGACCGCGGCCAACGCGCTCGCGCTCGCCTGCCTCTGCCCGCCCTGGGGCGCCGTCTACGCCCACGAGGAGGCGCATGTCGAGGCCGACGAGTGCGGGGCGCCGGAGCTCATGACCGGCGGCGCGAAGCTCACGCTGATCGGCGGCGGGAACGCGAAGATCGATGCCGGTGCGCTGGCCCGGCGGGTGCGCCAGGCTGCCCGCCCCGGGGTCCACCACGTGCAGAACGCCGCGCTTTCCGTCAGCCAGGCGACCGAGCTCGGCGCCGTCTACACGGCCGACGAGCTGGCGCACCTCGCCGAGGTCGCGCGCGACCACGGCATGGGCGTGCAGATGGACGGCACCCGCTTCGCCAACGCCGTCGTCCGGCTCGCCGCGACGCCCGCGAGCCTCAGCTGGCGGGCCGGCGTCGATGCGCTCTGCCTCGGTGCCACCAAGAACGGCGCGATGGCGGCCGAGGCCGTGATCCTGTTCGATCCCGCGAAGGCGTGGGAGTTCGAGCTGAGGCGCAAGCGCGGCGGGCACCTGTTCTCGAAGATGCGCTTCGTTGCGGCGCAGATGCTGGCCTATCTCGAGGACGACCTGTGGCTGAGGCTCGCGGCACACGCGAACGCGATGGCCGGCCGGCTGGCGGCCGGGATCGCGGCGGTCGAGGGCGCGCGGGTCATGAACCGGGTCGAGGCCAACATGGTCTTCGCCGAGATCGGCGCCGACCAGCACCGGCGGCTTCAGGCGGCGGGGGCCCGTTACTACCCGTGGCCGCGGGGGCAGGACGGGGCCGGGGACGCGCCGCTCGGCGTGCGCCTCGTCTGCTCCTTCGCCACGACCGGGGAGGAGGTGGACCGCTTCCTCGACACCCTCCGCGGCTGAAAGGGGACAGGAGACGTCCGGTGCCGCAGGGGTCGCGGCTCAGTCGTCCCGGCCGGTCGCGGCCTCGAAGCCGAGGGTCGCCGGGTCGAGGTCGTAATGCGCCGAGCAGAACTGGCAGTCGGCGGTCACGCGGCCGTCCTCGGTGGTCATGCTGGCGATGTCCTTGGCCGAGTACTGCGCCAGCGCCTCCTCGACCCGCTCGCGCGAGCAGGTGCAGCCGAAGCGCACCGGCTGCGCCGGCCAGACGCGCGGCGTCTCCTCGTGGAACAGGCGGTAGATCAGCGCCTCCGGCGCCAGGTGCGGGCCGACCAGCTCGTGCTCCTCCGCGGTCGAGAGCAGGTGCCCCGCCCGCGCCCAGTCCTCCTCGCGCTCGGCCCCGGCCATCGCGGCGACGTCGTCGGCGTTCATCAGGCCATCGTCGCCCGACGGCGCGTCCGGCGCATGCCCGCCATGGCCGGGGAGCTGCTGCAGCATCACCGCGCCCGCCCGCCATTCGCCCTCGCCGCCGGGCGTGCGGGCCTGGGCGGCGACGACGTTGAACCGGGTCGCGAGCTGCTCCGACTGCGCGAAATAGGTCTCGGCGCAGGCCGACAGCGAGCCGCCGGTCAGCGGCGTGATGCCCTGATAGGGCCGCATGTCCGGCCCCTGGTCGATCGTGACGCCGAAGACGCCCTCGCCCAGCATCGCGAACGGGCTGCTCCGGCGCGAGGCGACCTCGCCACGGTCGAAGCTCGCATAGGCGCGGATCTCCGCCGGCGCGCCCGCGCGCGCGGGCGCGAAGTAGTCGGTCGCGAGCAGGCGCACCGGCCCGTCGCCACGGACCTGCATCGAGAACTTCCAGCGGAGCTTGACGGCGGGCCCGATCAGGGCCGCCAGCGTCACCGCCTCGGCGACCAGCGCCGAGACCGGCAGCGGATAGCGGTGCTGCTCGAGGATGCGCTGCAGCGTCCGGTCGAGCCGCGCGACGCGCCCGCGGATCGCGGAGCGATCGAGCTGGAACGGCAGGATTGCGTCGTCGCCCGGCAGGCCACCGGGTCCGGCGTGTTCGGCTGACATCAGGGCTGCTCGCCGCTGCTCAGGGGATTTCGGGGCTCAGATAGAGCCGCAAGGGTGCGGTGTTAAGGGTCGGCGCTTTCGCCACCCGCCCGAATCTGCCATTTCGGGCGGCCATGCGACGGATCGGGGAAAGCTGGCTGCCGGGGCGGCCCTATCGCGACCGGCCCGGGGTCTATGCGATGATCGTCGGGGCGCGCGGGCTGCTCTGCGTGCGCCAGGCGGGCGAGCTGCAGCTTCCGGGCGGCGGGATCGAGCCGGACGAGCACCCGCTCGCGGCGCTCCACCGCGAGGTGCTGGAGGAGACCGGCTGGACGATCGCGGCGCCGAGGCGGATCGACGCCTTCCAGCGCTACAGCTGGATGCCGGACTACACGATGTGGGCGCGCAAGGTGCAGGCGATCTATCTGGCCCGCGCCGTCCGGCGGGTCGGGCCCCCGACCGAGGCCGACCACGAGCCGCTGTGGCTGGCCCCGGCCGAGGCGGCGCGGGCCCTCGACGTGGCCGGCGACCGCGAGGTCGTGCGAAGGGCGATCGCCCGGCGGCTGGTCTGAGACGCCCGAGCGGCCCCGGGCGGCTGCGGCTGACGCGCAGGCTTCAGCCCGCGGCGCGGCGGTGCCCCTCGGACGCGTCGTGACCGGCGGCGATGTGGACCGCGCCGTTCCGACCGAGCGTGTCGACCGCCAGCGACCATTCCATCGCCGTGATGCGCGCGGCCTCGCCGAGGCCCCGGAGCTCGTCGCCGAGCCCGGCCCTGAGACGGGCGATCAGCGACAGCGCCGAATCGGAGCGGTGGCCGTCGAGCGGCCGGCCGTGGAGCGCCCGGTCGAACGCCATGATCTGCGTCTCGGCGGCGCTGCGGAACTCGCTGACCGCCGCCTCCTTCGCCGCGGAGAGCGCATGGCGCGCGGCGGCGACGTAGCCCTGGGCGCCCATGTCGTCGCGGATGCCGCGGCGGAAGCCCGCGATCGGACACTCGAACGGCGTGCCCGTGGCGCTGCGGTCGCTCGGCACGCTCGCGCTGCCCTTGCGCAGGTACATGGTGATCGGCCGCTGCTCCGGCGACGGGCGGCAGAAGACGACGTCGAAATCGCCGGAGATCTCCATGAACTCCGGCTCTCCGATGGTCTCGAAGGCGTCGAGCGCGTCCTTGAGGGTGTTCACGTCCTCGCGCTCGAGCGGCACCTCGATCCCCTCGTCCTCGGCGCTGCCGGTGCGACCGGCGTGGCGCAGCATCAGGCCCTCGTCGCGGCCGAAGCTGACCGCGCGCTCGGCGATGTGCCTGAGCGCGTGCGGCACCGAGGCGTGGTGCGTCGGATCGAAGCTCTTCCACGTCGGCATTCCCGCGGCCTCGCGGAAGCGCACGAAGGCGGTGAACTGCGGAAAGCCCTCGCCCCGCGTCGCCGCCAGGTGGCGCGACAGCAGCCGGTCGAAATCGGTGAAGATGTTCTTCACGACCACCTGCGAGAGCAGGTAGTCGCAGCCGTTGAACCGTTCCGTATGCAGCGCTTCGAAGAGCGGGATACGCGCCAGATCCGCCTGGATCACGTCGGAGAAAATGTCGCCGTTCGCCATGGACTCAAACCTACGCAACACGCACACTCCGCCGCCGCTACTCTATCGTTCGTCGGGGGCGGCGGGAAGAACGCTCGACCGACAGGACGCCTGTCGCAGGGTCGCGCCTGAGACGAAATATCAGGTTAACTGAAAGAGGAATACAGAAATCGAGCGCCAAGTCGCCGTCGGTCGCTCAGCTTGCGCCGAGGCACCAGCGCAGGATCCCCTTCTGCACGTGCAGGCGGTTCTCGGCCTCGTCGAAAACAACCGACTGCGGACCGTCGAACACCGCTGACGCGACCTCCTCGCCCCGGTGCGCCGGCAGGCAGTGCATGAAGATGGCGTCGTCCGCGGCCGCAGCCATCAGGCGCTCGTTGACCTGATAGGGCTTGAGCTGGTTGTGGCGACGCTCGCGCGAGGTCACGTCGTCGTGCATGGAGAGCCAGGTGTCGGTGATCACCGCGTCGGCGCCCGCGACCGCCTTGATCGGATCGCGCTCGAGCCGGATGCGCCCGCCCTCGCGCCGTGCGCGGGCCACGATCTCCGGATCGGGCTCCAGCGTCTCGGGGGTCGAGACCACGAGCTCGAAGCCGAAGCGGGCGGAGGCGTGGATGAAGCTGGCGCAGACATTGTTGCCGTCGCCGGTCCAGACCAGGCGGCGGTCGCGGATCGGACCTTTCTTCTCCTCGAAGGTCATCACGTCGGCCATGATCTGGCAGGGATGGCTGCGGTTCGTGAGCCCGTTGACGACCGGCACGCTCGCGTTCGCGGCGAGCTCCTCCAGCGTCTCGGGCCGGAAGCAGCGGATCATGATGGCATCGACATAGCGACTGAGCACGCGCGCGGTGTCGGCCACCGTCTCGCCGTGGCCAAGCTGCAGCTCGCCGCCCGACAGCACCATCGTCTCGCCGCCCATCTGCCGGATGCCGACGTCGAACGAGATGCGCGTGCGGGTCGAGGGCTTCTCGAACACGAGCGCCACGATGCGCCCGGCGAGCGGCTGCTCGGCGTCGCGCACGAGCATCGGCGCGCCGTCCCGCGCCTGCTTCAGCCGCGTCGAGAGGTCGAGGATGCCGCGCAGCTCCTCGCCGGGGACCTGGTCGAGGTCGAGGAAGTGCCGGCTCATTAGGCCACCCTCCGCTCTGGAGGGTTCGTGTCCGATGGTGCGAGTCTTCCGCTTCCGGTGCCCCGCCGCGCCGGCCACGCTTGCGCGTCGCTGGACGGCCCGCAGGAGACCCGCCGCGCGGCGGGCGCCGGGAGGACGCGACGGGCAACAGGCTGATGCGCCAGGGGTGTGGACCCGGAGCGCCGGATAATGAGCGTCCCGCAGGTCCTCCCGGCCGGAACGAGGGTAACGCCGAGAAGGGGGACT
>DATKCY010000068.1:0-12558 GCA_035512995.1 Thermohalobaculum sp. | reverse complement strand
CCCGGGCCCCGCGGCAGGGGCGGCGGCCGATGACCCGTCACCACGTCCAGCTCTCGACCTGCGCGCTCGACATCGAGGCCGACGACGTGCCGGAGCCGCCGCGGCCCCTGGCCCTCCGCCACGCCGACTACGAGGACCGCTACGACTTCACCACCCTCGTCTTCGACTGCTTCTGGAGCGCATGCGGCGAGCACGCCGTCGTCATATCGCCGCCGACGATCGGCCGAAGCCCGGTCTTCCATGCCCAGCCCTCGGGCAGGCGGTGCGATGTCCGCCCCCTCGGCGGCCGGCTGGTCGAGCGCTTCCTGGTCTCCGTGCCGGCCGGCACCACGCACCTGGTCCTCGCCGTCGGCGACAGCGCGTTCAACCTGGCGATCCAGCCGAACCTGTCCGCCCTCCTCGCCGGCAGGCGCGTGATCATGACCCTGTCCCGGGACAACCACCCGGACTGGATCGGCGACTGGATCCACTACCACCGCGTCCATCACGGCTGCGACGCGGTGCTGCTCTACGACAATGCCTCCTCCAGGTGGCCGCTCGGCGCGCTCCGCCGGCACCTCGACGCGCTCGCGCGCGAGATCCCGGTCGTGCTGATCGACTGGCCGTTCTCCTACGGCGTCCCCGACTACCGGCTGCGGCTCTCGCACAACGTGGTCGACTCGGTCTACAGCCAGTCGGGCATGCTGGAGCACGCGCGCCGCCGGTTCCTGGCCTCGGCGCGGAGCGTCCTGAACGCCGACGTCGACGAGCTGATCCTCGCCAGGCGCGGCCCCGGCGTCTTCGAGGCGGCGGAGACGGCGCCGAACGGCCTCGTCGTCTTCGAGGGAAGGTGGGTCGAGAACCGCCCGGTCGAGGCGCAGGCCGACCCCGTCCGGCTGCCGCGGCACGCGGACTTCGGCTACATCGAGCGGTCCGACTTCACCGGCTGCAACTCGAAATGGGCGGTCGTGCCGGGCCGCGTGCCGGAGGAGGCGCTGTGGTTCATCCACCTCGTCTACGGCATGGCCGGCGCCGCCTCGTCGCTCGACATCGAGATGCGCCACTTCAAGGCGATCAACTCGAACTGGAACGTCGACGCCGTGCGCTCGGACCGGACGAGGAGCGCTCCGACCGAGAAGCCGCCGGATCGACTGGTTCTCGACACGGAGCTGAGGGCGGCGCTGGAGCAGGCCTTTGCCGGCCGGCCGGAGCGGAGGCCGGACGAGGCCGCGCCGCCCCGCCTCCGGGCCTACCGGAACCGGGTGCGCGGGGGGCGCCTGGCCGCGTCGGGCGAGGGAGCGGAGGCGCTGCCGGCCCTCCGCCGGGCGGCGGAGCTGATGCCGGAGCACCCGGGCTTCCGGCTGAAGATCGCCGAGGTCGAGGACGGGCAGGGGAACGACCGGGCCGCCGCCGACGCCCGCGCCGAGGCCGAGGACATCCGCGACGGCGACGGCTGGGTCCACTACCAGCGCGGCCGCTGGCTCAAGGACGACGGCGAGATGGAGGCGGCGCGGCAGAGCTTCGAGCGCGCGATCGAGGTCGATCCGGGACTGGTGGTCGCCTATTGCAGGATCGCCGAGATCGAGCGCTGGCTCGGCCGACCGGCCGGGGCGCTGGCGGTGCTGGAGCGCTGCCTCGCCCGCGCGCCCGGCGATGCCGGCGCCCACGCGGCCCTCGCCGCGGAACTCGAGCGCCACGCGCGCCTCACCGCCGCCATCGGCCACGCCCGCACGGCCGTCCGGGCCGAGGGGGCGGAACCGGAGGACTGGCAGCTCCTGGCGCGCCTCATGCGCCGCGCCGGCCGGCTGGAGGAGGCGCTCGAGGCCGCGGACGCCGGGCTCGCGGCCGAGGGGTCGCTGGCGGACCTCATGCTCGGCTATGCCGGGAAGCCGTGGTATGTCCGCGCCACCGCGTTCAGCCTGCAGCCGGAGTGCCTCGGCCTCAGGCTCGAGCGGGCGCAGATCCTGCTCGCGCTCGGGCGGCTGGAGGAGGCCGGGCGGGCGGCCGAGGCGGCGATCGAGCTGCGCCGGACCGGGGTCTTTCCCTACCAGCTCGCGGCTGCGGTCGCGCGGGCCAGGGGCGACGGCGCTGCGGCCGATGCGCTGGCGGAGCAGAGCCTCGACGTGGCCCGGGCCAATCTCGGGCGGCCGGTGCTCGCGAGCCATCCGGCGGAGGTCAGGCGCACCGCTCCGATCCACGCGAGCGAGCAGCTGGTCTCCGCCCTCGACGCGGCCGGCCGCACCGCGGAGGCGATCGTGGTGCTCGAGGAGACCCTCCGCCGCCTGCCGGACCACGCGCCGTTGCACCACCGCCTGGCGATGCTGACGCTGAAGGCCGGCGACCGCGACCGCGCGCGGGAGGTCCTGCGCTCGGCCGCGCGTGCCATGCCGCGCGCGGTCCAGGTGCAGCTGGCGCTGAGCCGGCTTGCGGACGACCCGGCCGAGGCCGCCGCGGCCGCGCGCGCCGCGGTCGAGGCGGAGCCGGGCAATCCGCTGGCGAGGAAGGCGCTCGGCGCCGCGCTCGACCGGGACGGCGATGGGGCGGAGGCGGAGAGGCAGCTTCGCGCGGCCATCGAGCTCGAGCCGAACGACGGCGAGGCCTGGGACCGCCTCGGCCGGATCCTCGAGCAGCGGGGCGCGCTGGCGGAGGCGGCGGAGGCCGCCGGCCAGGCTGCGCGGCTGCTTCCCGGCCGGGCCGACCTTCGCGGGCGGCTCGCGGCGATCCTCCTCGGGACCGGCCGGGAGAGCGAGGCCCTGCGCGTCCTTCAGGAGGCGGTGGCCGACGGCCTCGGCAGCCCCGGTCTGCTCTTGCGCCTGGCCGATCTCCTGCAGCAGGCGGGAGACCTGGAGGGGGCGATCGCCGCCGCCGACGAGGCGGTGCGCCTGGCGCCGGAGGAGGCGCGCGGACACCGGCGGCTGGCGGCGCTGCTGATGGACGCGGGGCTCGCGGCCCGGGCGGAGGCGCACCTGCGGGCGGCGCTGGCGCACGAGCCGGCATGGGATCTGCACCATCGCCTCGGCCAGAGCCTGGAGCGGCAGGGCCGGCTGGCGGAGGCGGTGGAGGCCATGCGCCAGGCGGTCGCCGCCAATCCCGGCAGCGCGGACCTGCGCGCCCGACTCGCCGCCCTGCTGATCCGGGACGACCGCGGGGAGGAGGCGGAGGAGACGCTGCGACGCGCGGTCGAGGAGGGGGTCGCCAATGCGCCGGTCTGCCTCACGCTCAGCAACCTGCTGCATGCGAAGCAGGACGGCGACGGCGCCCTGGCGCTGGCGCGCGAGGCCGTGCGCCTCGAGCCCGGCCGGGCGGCGGCGCACCGGCACCTCGCGGGCCTGCTGAGCGCGCGGGGCGAGCCGGAGGAGGCGGAGACGCACCGCCGGGAGGCGCTGAGGCTCGAGCCGGCAACACCCGACTCGCCCGCGCGCGACGAGCGGCCCCGCAAGCGGCTCGGACAGGAGGCGCGCTCCTAGAGGCTGAGGCCGGTCCGTCGCGCCCGGTCCCGACGCTCTCCGGCAAGACAAGCCTCAGGCCTCGGCGCCGGGGACCAGGGTGTAGGTGCTGAGCCCCCTCAGGTTGCCGTCGATCACCAGCCGGTGGTTCAAGGGCGGGAACGCCCGCTGGCTGCAGTCGAGCCGCGGGCAGAGGCGGCAGCTCACCCCGATCGGGATCGCGGCGTCGGCGTTCTTCAGGTCGAGCGCGTCGGCGTAGACGAGCTGGCTCGCGTGGGACGCCTCGCAGCCGAGGCCGATCGCGAATTCCGGCGGCGGGCTGCGAAAGCCGAAGCCGGGCTTGGTGACCGTGCGCGCGATGCTGAACCAGGTGGTGCCGTCCGGCATTTGCGAGAACTGCGTGTGCAGCACGCCGGGCGTCCGGAAGGCGTCATGCACGTTCCAGCGCGGGCACGCGCCGCCGAAGCGCGCGAGGTGCAGGCTGCCGGGCGAGAACCGCTTCGACACGTTGCCCGCCTTGTCGATCCGGATCAGGAAGAACGGCACGCCCTTGGCGCCGGGCCGCTGCAGCGTGGTCAGCCGGTGGCAGACCTGCTCCGGGCTCGCGTCGAACCGGCGCTCGAGGATCTCGAGGTCGTAGCGCACCGCCTGCGCGGCCTTGAGGAACCGCTCGTAGGGCATGACGACGGCGCCGGCGAAGTAGTTGGCGAGCCCGATCTCGACCAGCAGCCGGCCCTCGCGGTTCGACAGCTTCGCGCGCGCCGCGAGCCGGTCGATCAGCTCGCTGTGCTCGAGCCTGGCGATCATCGCCGCGATCTGGAAGGTGCGGCCCGACGGAGGCAGCATCTCGGACAGCAGCACGCGCCGGCTGTGCCGGTCGAAGCGGCGGAGCGCGCTGCCCATGACGTTGGCCGGCATCGTCTTGACGCCGATGCCGGTCTTGCGCTCGAGGTGCCGGGTCAGCGCGCCCTGCAGGTCGCTGCGGGCGAGGTCGAGCGAGCCGGTCAGCGCCTCGGCCGCCTCCTCGATCTCCGGAAAATGGTTCGCCTCGGCGTTGAAGAAGTCGCCGACCTCCTCGACCGGGAAGCGGGCCGACGAGACGAAGCTGTTTCTGTCGCTGTCGGCCAGCTTCTCGGCCAGCGTCTCGATGTCCTCGCGCGTGCCGCGATAGGCGCGGTAGAGCGCGATCACCGCCTGGGCCACGGCCGGGCTCATCGCGAGGTCGCGGAGGTCCTGGCGCCCGAGCTCGGCATCGCCGAAGACGGGGTCCGCGAACACCTCCTTCAGGCCCGCGAGCGTGCGCGTCTCCTCGTCCTCGGCGAAGGACTGGAGGTCGACGTCGAAGGCCTGGCCGAGCTTCAGCAGCAGCGCCACGGTCAGCGGCCGGTGGTTGTGCTCGATCAGGTTCAGATAGCTTGGCGAGATGCCCAGCATCTCGGCGAGCTGCGCCTGCGCCAGCCCGTTGTCCCGGCGCAGCCGGCGGACCTTGTGGCCCATCATCGCCTTCTTTTCCATCGCCCGTCCGCCTGCATTGTCGCGCCGCAAAACTTTACAGGATTTTCTGCTTTACGCAATGGTGCTGTCGAAAATATTCAGAATTTCCAGTTTACGTCAGCATCTTAGGAACCGTTCTCGTATAGTCGGTGTTGTGAAGCAACGCTGCGGTGCGAGGCTGCGGCAACCGGACAGGAGACGACGCATGAACACGCACATCGCGCCCCAGGCGCTGCGCGACAGCCGCTGGGACGGCATCGAGCGCAACTACGGCCCCGGCGACGTGGAGCGTCTCTCGGGCTCGGTGCGGATCGACTACACGCTGGCCGAGATGGGGGCGCGGCGGCTCTGGGAGCTCCTGCACACGGAGCCGTACGTCAACACGCTCGGCGCGCTCACCGGCAACCAGGCGATGCAGGCGGTGAAGGCCGGGCTGAAGGCGATCTACCTGTCCGGCTGGCAGGTCGCGGCCGACGCCAACCTCGCCGGCGCCATGTATCCCGACCAGAGCCTCTATCCCGCGAACTCGGTCCCGAACGTGGTCGAGCGCATCAACAACGCCTTCAAGCGCGCCGACGAGATCCACCACGCCGAGGGGAAGGGCGACATCCACTGGTTCGCGCCGATCATCGCCGACGCCGAGGCCGGCTTCGGCGGGCCGCTCAACGCCTTCGAGCTGATGAAGGCGATGATCCGCGCCGGCGCCGCGGGCGTGCACTTCGAGGACCAGCTCGCGTCCGAGAAGAAGTGCGGCCACCTCGGCGGCAAGGTGCTGGTCCCGACCGCCCACTTCATCCGCACGCTGAACGCCGCGCGGCTCGGCGCCGATGTCTGCGGCACCTCGACCCTCGTGCTCGCCCGCACCGACGCCGAGAGCGCGCAGCTCATCACGAGCGACATCGACGAGCGCGACCACCCCTGGATCGACTTCGACGCGGGCCGGACGGCCGAGGGGTTCTACCGCCTGAAGAAGGGCACGGGCGCCGACCACTGCATCGCCCGCGGCCTCGCCTATGCTCCTTACGCCGACCTGCTCTGGTGGGAGACGTCGAAGCCGAACCTCGAGGAGGCGCGGCGCTTCGCCGAGGCGATCCATGCGGAGTTCCCGGGCAAGCTGCTCGCCTACAACTGCTCGCCGTCGTTCAACTGGCGCGCCAACCTGGACGAGGAGACGATCGCCAGCTTCCAGCGCGAGCTCGGCGCCATGGGCTACAAGTTCCAGTTCGTGACGCTCGCGGGCTTCCATTCGCTGAACCACAGCGCCTTCCAGCTCGCCAGGGGCTACCGCGAGCGCGGCATGGCCGCCTATTCCGAGCTGCAGGAGGCGGAGTTCGCCTCCGAGGCCGACGGCTACACCGCCACCAAGCACCAGCGCGAGGTCGGCACCGGCTATTTCGACGCGGTCAGCGTCGCGGTGTCGGCCGGGACCTCGTCGACGACCGCGATGGGCGAGAGCACCGAAGCCGACCAGTTCGTCTGACCGGAATGGAAGGAGAAAGCACCATGAACATGATGACCGGTGTCCGCCAGGACCGCTACTGGGTCGTCGGCGGCGAGTACAGCGACACCCGCTTCGCCGAGCTCAAGGCCGAGACGGCGCAGATCTTCGGCCCCTTCGTCAGCTACGACAGCGCCCGCGCGCGCTGGCGCGCGGCGGCCGAGGCGACGCGCAGCAACGCCTGCATGCGCTTCGCGATCGTGAGCGAGAGCTTCGCCTGAGCGAAGGGGCGCCGGCCGGGTCCGTCCCGTTCCGGCCGGCGCCGCCCTCAGCGGCAGCCCGGATCAGCCGCTCGTCAGACCGCCGCGGACCGATTTCCACGCCGGCGCGATCACCGAGCCGACGAGCGGGATCAGGAGCGCGCCGACCGCGAGCCCGACGAGGCCCGAGCCCGCGGCGGTGACCAGCCACTCGACCGCGCCTGTCGCGAACGACAGCGCGTGGCCTGCCGCCACCGCCGCGTCGTGGATCGCGTGCTCGAGCCCGGCCGCCCCGTATCCGGCGAGCCCGTGCACGATAATGCCGCCGCCGACCCAGACCATCGCCGCGGTGCCGACGACGGTGAGCGCCTTCAGGAAGTAGGGCATCCCGATCACCAGGCCGCGCCCGATCGCGCGCAGCACGGCCGACGCGCTGTTGGCCGCGAGCGCGACCCCGATGTCGTCGGCCTTCACGATCAGCGCGACGCTGCCGTAGACCAGCGCCGTGATGCCGATGCCGACCACGGCCAGCACGATCGCCTGGGTCCAGAAGCCGCTCTCGGGCAGGCCGGAGAGGGTGATCGCCATGATCTCGGCCGACAGGATGAAGTCGGTCTTGATGGCGCTCGCGACCCGCTTGTCCTCGACGGCCTTCGGGTCGGCCGGGTCCTCGACGAGCTTCGCCTCGTGCGCATGGGCCGCGTCCGGAAAGACCGCCTCGTAGAACTTCTCCGCCCCCTCGTAGCAGAGGAAGCCGCCGCCCAGCATCAGGAGCGGCGTGATCGCCCACGGCGCCAGGAAGGCGAGAGCCAGCGCCGCCGGCAGCAGGAACAGGATCTTGTTGCGGAGCGAGCCGCGCGCGATCCGGGCGACGATCGGCAGCTCGCGCTCGGCCGCGAAGCCGACGACGTAGCGCGGCGTCACCGCCGCGTCGTCGATCACGACGCCGAGCGACTTCGTGCCGGCCTTGGCCGCCTGTCCCGCGATGTCGTCGACCGAGGCCGAGGCCACCCTGGCGAGCGCCGCGACATCGTCGAGGAGCGCCATCAGTCCCGTGCTCACCCTGTGCCCCCCTCCTGCGCCCCCGCGCGACGCGGGTGAGGCAATGCTAGCCCGTGGGAGGCCCGTGTCACGAGGCCGCGCCCGGCGCGTCCGCGCTCCGGCCGCCCATTGCAGTGGGGCAGGCGTGCCGGCGGCGGACCGCGGTCGTTGGCGCGCTCGACACCGTCATGGCGGGTCTCGCCTGCGGCGAGGTCTCGATCCTGGCCTGGGAGCTGCTGTCGGACACGGCGGACGCCGTGGTCTCGGTCACCGACGCCGACGCGCCATCGGGGACGAGCCGGGCCGTGACGCCGGTGCCGTCAGAGCGCGTCGAACGCGTTCGTGAAGCCCGTGAGCGAGATCGTCGCCGGGACCTCCTGCTGCGGCACGGCCACCATGGTGATCGTCGCGTTGGCGCCGGCCTTGAGCTCTTCCAGGAAACCGGGGCTCAGCGGCTGGCGCACGACGCAGCCGTCGGGCGTGCAGACCTGGAAGGGCGCCGCCCGCTCCTGCTGCGCGTCGATCTTGATGCGCACGCCCGCGGGCAGCAGCACGCCGAGCGGGGTGACGATCTGGATCGCGGCGGGGACCGGCGTGCCGTCGGGGGCATTCGCGCCCTCGAGCTTGCGGAGCTGCAGCTCGATCACCTCCTTGCCCGACGCGTCCTTGCCGACCTGGCTCATGATGCAGAGCTCCTCGCCGCCGGCGCAGCGCACGCTCCATGCGCCGTGGGTGGCGACGACCTCGCCCGCCGTCTGCTCCTGCGCCGGGGCGCTGCCGGTGCCCAGCATCACGGCAGCGAGAGCTGCGCCGAGGGTTCTTGTCGCTCGCGTCACGGTCGAATCCTTTCCAGAGGCGCTGCTCGTCCGGGGCCTCAGATGCCAAGCGCGCGGGCGGAATTCAAGGCCGGCGCCGTCCCGATTCTGCCCGCAGGCCGCACCCCGGAACGTCAAGGGGCGCCCCGCGAGGCGCCCCTGGCGGCGGATATTCCCGCCATTGTCGATTTTTATCCCTGTCGAACCGGCCGTGCCGATTTGCGCGCCCGAAGTTACTACGCCTGTCGACGAGGTCAACGAATTTCGACGAAAAAGTGGCCGCGCCGTGGTTCGACGCGGCCAGTCCGACAGGGAGGAGTGGCGACGACCGCCGGCTGGCGTGTGGTCCGCCGACCTGCCGCCGCCGGGGACGACTCTCGCAAATAATGGTTAATGCGAGGCGAACGCGGCGGCGCCGCCTCGCCAGGCGGCGCCGGGGCGGTTAGACCGGGCACGAGGCTGGCGGAGGGAAGCGATGGGCGAGCCGGAGACCGTGGAGCCGTCCGGAAGGCTGGGGATCGACGCGGCCGCGCTCGAGGCCTGGGTGGCGGAGCACGTGCCGGAGCGGGCGGGGCCGCTCGACGTCCGGCAGATCCGGTCCGGACAGTCGAACCCGACCTATCTGGTCGACAGCGCCGCGGGCCGCATGGTGCTGCGCCGGAAGCCGCCGGGCGACCTCTTGCCGTCGGCCCACGCGATCGACCGCGAGTACCGGGTGATGCGGGCCTTGGGCGAGCAGGGCTACCCGGTGCCGCCGATGCTGGCGCTCTGCGAGGACCGCGGCGTGGTCGGGACCGAGTTCTACCTGATGGGCCACGTCGAGGGGCGCGTCTTCTTCGACACGGGCCTGCCGGAGCTGTCGCGGGAGGACCGGCGCGCCGCCTACGACGCGCTCATCGACCGGCTGGCCGACCTGCACCTGATCGACTGGCAGGCGGCCGGGCTCGGCGACTTCGGCCGTCCCTCGGGCTACGTCGCCCGCCAGGTCCGGCGCTGGTCGGAGCAGTACCGCAAGACCGAGACCGGGACGATCCCGGAGATGGACCGGCTGATCGACTGGCTGCCGGGCGCCGTCGAGCGCCTGCCCGACGAGAGCTGCCTCGTCCACGGCGACTACCGGCTCGACAACGTCATGTTCGCGCCCGACCGGCCCGGGATCGTGGCGGTGCTCGACTGGGAGCTCTCGACCCTCGGCCACCCGCTCGCCGATCTCGGCTATCTGCTGATGACCTGGACCTTCCCCGCCGGCCTTCGCTACGGCATGGCGGAGCTCGATCTCGAGGCGTTGAACATCCCGACGCTCGGCCGGGCGGCGGAGCGCTACGGCGCGCGCACGGGGCGGAGCGGGCTGCCCGACCTCGACCTCCTGCTCGCGTTCAACATCTTCCGGATTGCCGCGATCCTTCAGGGGGTCTATCACCGGGGCCTGAGCGGCAACGCGGCCTCGGACGAGGCGCTCTCGATGGGAGCGGACGTCGCCCGCCTCGCCCGGCTCGCCGACGCCCGGGCGGCGCGCGCCGGCTGAGGCCGGGGGCTGCCGGCAGGACACGCGAACGGAGGATACCATGGCCAAGGAACTGACCCACTTCATCGGCGGCGAGCACGTCAAGGGCGCCTCCGGGCGGTTCTCCGACGTCTTCAACCCCGCGACGGGCGAGGTGCAGGCGCAGTGCCCGCTGGCGTCCGCCGAGGAGGTGCGCCGGGCCGTCGAGAACGCGCGCGACGCGCAGCCCGCCTGGGCCGCGACCAACCCGCAGCGCCGGGCGCGCGTGATGATGAAGTTCGTGGACCTCTTGAACCGCGACATGGACAAGCTGGCCGAGGCGCTCTCGTCCGAGCACGGCAAGACCATCCCCGACGCGCGCGGCGACGTGCAGCGCGGGCTCGAGGTCGCCGAGTTCTGCATCGGCGCGCCGCATCTCCTGAAGGGCGAGTACACGCAGTCCGCGGGCCCCGGCATCGACATGTACTCGATGCGCCAGGCGCTCGGGGTCGCGGCCGGCATCACGCCGTTCAACTTCCCGGCGATGATCCCGATGTGGAAGTTCTGCCCGGCGATCGCCTGCGGCAACGCCTTCATCCTGAAGCCCTCCGAGCGCGACCCCTCGGTGCCGCTGATGCTGGCCGAGCTGATGATCGAGGCCGGGCTGCCGGCCGGCATCCTGAACGTCGTCAACGGCGACAAGGAGGCGGTGGACGCGATCCTCGACGACCCCGACATCGCGGCCGTCGGCTTCGTCGGCTCGACCCCGATCGCGCACTACGTCTACTCGCGCGGCAGCGAGCACGGCAAGCGCGTGCAGGCCTTCGGCGGCGCCAAGAACCACATGATCGTGATGCCCGACGCCGACATCGAGCAGGCGGCCGACGCGCTGATCGGCTCGGGCTACGGCGCCGCCGGCCAGCGCTGCATGGCGATCTCGGTCGCGGTCCCCGTGGGCGAGAAGACGGCCGACAAGCTGATCGAGCAGCTGACGCCCCGGATGGAGAAGCTGAAGGTCGGCCCCTACACCGCGGGCGAGGACGTCGATTTCGGCCCGCTGGTCACCCGCCAGGCCTACGAGAAGGTCCGCGGCCTGATCGACCGCGGCGTCGAGGAGGGGGCCGAGCTCGTCGTCGACGGCCGCGACTTCAAGCTGCAGGGCTACGAGCAGGGCAACTTCATCGGCGCCTGCCTGTTCGACCGCGCGACCCGCGACATGGACATCTACCGGCAAGAGATCTTCGGCCCCGTGCTGACCACCGTCCGCGCCAAGTCCTACGAGGAGGCGCTGAATCTCGCGATGGACCACGAATACGGCAACGGCGTCGCGATCTACACCCGCGACGGCGACACCGCCCGCGATTTTGCGGACCGCGTCAACGTCGGCATGGTCGGCATCAACGTGCCGATCCCGGTCCCGCTCGCCTACCACACGTTCGGGGGCTGGAAGAAGTCGGTCTTCGGGGACCTGAACCAGCACGGCCCCGACGCCTTCCGCTTCTACACCCGCACGAAGACCGTCACGAGCCGCTGG
The DNA here is from genome assembly GCA_035512995.1 of Thermohalobaculum sp. Lineage (GTDB taxonomy): Bacteria > Pseudomonadota > Alphaproteobacteria > Rhodobacterales > Rhodobacteraceae > Thermohalobaculum. The sequence continues at coordinate 1,068 of DATKCY010000068.1, read as the reverse complement.
CCGAGCGGCGCGAAGGAGGGCTCGGAGTTCAATTTCCAGATGATGGAGTAGGGCGCGAGGGTGCTTGATCTGGATGTTTCGGCTATCTTTCAAGCGCATCGTGCGTGATTGCACTCACCGCTATAGCAGTGCCGGTCACCGAGAACCACCGCGGAACGTTCGCTCCGCCGACGGTGTCGCGCGGTGTATTAGGCATGATCGCCAATCCGACTGATCGCGCCGTGAGCTTCTTCGTCCCGAAAGAGAACACGGGGCAAGGACCGACGAGTGTAGAATGAAGTTGACACGCTGGGTCGAACCGATCAACTTGCGGTCGGTATCGCTCCGCATGTAGAGACAATTCTAAACAAGCCATGACCATAGAATCGAACCTCTCCGCGAGGGACACGCCAGTAGGTCGGCGATATGAGGTCAAGGTCGCTTTTTTTGATTGCGTCTTTCTCATTCTCGGCTGCATAGGTGTCGCGCTGTGGTTCGAGCCGTTAATCTACTTGTCTGCGATCGGACATCTCGTTTCCAAGATATTTATCATAGTCGTCAAATGGTTTGGTATTATGGTTGAGGCTATAATGGTTGCAGTTTCAAGCGCTGTCTTCATTGCGGCGGCCTATGCAGTTGAGTCATTTTACCGCGATGTTCCGTCCGATCGTGTTCTGGAGTATATCCAACTGAACTTGCTGCTCCTTATCGCCAGCGCCGTTGTGGTCAGCGGCATCGTTGGCGCACTACTCTCGCATGTTGGTAATCTTGACAGACTACGCGAGTATATAGACAATAAAGCGTAGGGCGCGCGTCTTGGCGCACCACCATCAGCAAGCGTAGGGCGCGCTGGTGTTTGAGACGACCGCTGTCACACAGGGGGGATGCTTCACTCCTCGAACAGCGTCGGCGCGTCCCGCTTCGCGTGGATGATCCGGACGATCAGCGAGTAGGGTGCGATGAAATCGCACCACTACGCCCGGCGGTGCGAGTTCATCGCACCCTACGGCTTACGATTCCTCACACCAGGTCGTGCACCGGATAGCGGGTTCCGCGCGGGATCACGCGGCTCTCGACCTCGGTGATGCC
>DATKCY010000067.1:0-7817 GCA_035512995.1 Thermohalobaculum sp. | reverse complement strand
CGTGAGCCTTCGGCGGGCCGCGGTATCCGCGCTCTCAAGCTCGCCGCAATCCGCATCTGCTTGCTGCATAATGAGTCCGCGTCCTGGGGCCGCTCGAACGGGAATGCCGGTTCAATGAACGCCCGCAACCCGCTAGATTGGCGCGTCGGCCCCGCGAAGGAGCCGAGAATGCGAAGGTGAAGTGGGCATGGCCAATTCGACCAGGCCTTCCGTCCCCCGGCCTCTCGGGGACCGGTTTCCGGGAGAGCCTGCTGCGGCAGGCGAGGAGATCCCGGGCCGCGGTCGGAGGCTGACAAGCGCGGCCGGCCAGCGGAACCTGCCGCGCTATTTCGTGATCTTCCTGTCGATCCTGAAGCGGCTGGAGATCGGCTCGGTCGAGATCGCCCTCCCCGACGGCCGCGTCTTCGCCGCCGAGGGTGCTCGCCCCGGGCCGTCGGGCCGGATCGACGTCGCCGAGCCGGGCTTCTTCGCCCGCATGATCCGACAGGGAGCGATCGGCCTGCCCGAGATGTACATCGAGGGCTGGTGGACCACGCCCGACCTGCAGGCGCTCCTCGACGTGGTCCTGCTCAACAACGAGCGGGTCGCCCGGAGCTTCCCCGGCGCCGGGCTCGCCCGCGCCTACCGGCGCCTGTGCCACCGGCTGAACACCAACACGCGGCGCGGGTCGCGGCGCAATATCGCCTACCACTACGACCTCGGAAACGACTTCTACCGGCTCTGGCTCGACGAGACGATGACCTATTCCTCGGCGCTGTTCGCGCGCGCCGGCGAGCCGCTCCGCGAGGCCCAGACCAGGAAGTATGCATCCATCTGCGACCTGATCGGCGTCGCACCGGGCGACCATCTGCTCGAGATCGGCTGCGGCTGGGGCGGGTTCGCCGAATACGCGATCCGCGAGCGCGGCGCCCGCGTCACCGGCCTCACGCTCAGTCGCGAGCAGCGCGACTACGCCCGCAAGCGCCTCCACGATGCCGGCCTCGCCGACCGCGCCGAGATCGCGCTCCGCGATTACCGCGACGAGAGCGGCGCCTATGACGGCATCGCCTCGATCGAGATGCTCGAGGCGGTCGGCGAGAAATACTGGCCGACTTTCTTCGGCGTCGTCCGCGACCGGCTCAAGCCGGGCCGCATCGCCGCGCTGCAGAGCATCACCATCGCCGACCGCCTGTTCCCCGCCTACCGGCGCAGGACCGACTTCGTCCAGAAGTACATCTTCCCCGGCGGCATGCTGCCGCCAACGTCCGCACTGCCCCGCGAGGCCGCCGCCGCGGGGCTCGAGATCATCCGCTCGATCGAGTTCGGCGAGAGCTACTCGCGCACGCTGCGCGCCTGGCGCGCCGCCTTCAATGCACGCTGGCCCGAAGTCGCCGAGCTCGGCTTCGACCAGCGCTTCTGCCGCACATGGAACTTCTACCTCGCGGTCTGCGCAGCCTGCTTCAATGCGGGAACGACCGACGTGACGCAGATCGCGCTTCGCCGGGGCTGAAAGGGGCCTGACATGTTCACGACCACCGTCGCCGGAAGCCTGCCTAAGCCCGCCTGGCTCGCCGAGCCGGAGAAGCTCTGGGCCGCCTGGCGGCTCGAGGGCGCCGAGCTCGAGCGCGGCAAGCAGGACGCGGCCCTGGTCTGGATCAAGACGCAGGAGGACGCCGGCATCGACATCGTCTCGAACGGCGAGCAGTTCCGCACGCACTTCGTCCACGGCTTCCTCGAGACGATCGACGGCATCGACTGGCAGAAGAAGACCAGGATGGGCATCCGGGCCGACCGCTACACGGTCGAGGTGCCGACGGTCACGGGGCCGGTCTCGCGCCCCGCCCCGGTCCATGCGGACGAGGTCGCGTTCACCCGCGCCCACGTGGCGGGCGGGCTCAAGTTCACGCTGCCCGGGCCGATGACGATCTGCGACACCATCGCCGACGCGCACTACGGCCGGCGCGCCGACATGGCGATGGCCTTCGCCGAGATCCTGAACGCGGAGGCGCGCGAGCTCGAGCGCCTCGGCGTCGACCTGATCCAGTTCGACGAGCCCGCCTTCAACGCCTTCATGGACGACGTCAACGACTGGGGGATCGCGGCGCTGGAGCGCGCGGCCGAGGGGCTGAGATGCGCGACGGCGGTCCACATCTGCTACGGCTACGGCATCCAGCAGAACATCGACTGGAAGAAGTCGCTCGGCGCCGAATGGCGGCAGTACGAGCGGATATTCCCGGCGATCAACGCCAGCCGGATCGGGCAGGTCTCGCTCGAATGCGCCAGTTCGCGGGTGCCGCTGTCGGTGCTCGACCTTCTGCCGGACAAGGCGGTGATGGTCGGCGTGATCGACGTCGCGACGGAGACGGTGGAGACCGCCGAGGAGGTCGCCGCGACCATCGAGGCGGCGCTCGCGCACGTGGACCGCGAGCGGCTGATGCCCTGCACGAATTGCGGCATGGCGCCCCTGCCCCGCGGGGTGGCCGAGGGCAAGCTGAAGGCGCTCGGCGCCGGGGCGGCGCTTGCGCGAAAGCGCCACGGCGGCTGACGGGGCGGGAGGCACCCGTATTCTCGCCTATGGAGCGAACCCACGCGCGCCGACGGCCCGCGTGGCGCCCATGAGTGCGCGCCCTGCCGCTCGAACCCGCGGCCGGCGCTCGCCTTAGCGCTTGACCCCTTCCCCGGCGCCCGGTATCTCTGGCGCCGCAATCGAGAGGACGTGACGTGCAGGACATCCTCGTAATCGCGGCGCGCGGACCCCGGATGGAGTGACCCTCCAGACCGGCTCGCGCGCGTTCCAGCCCCTCGACGGGGCTTTTTTTATGCCTGAACGGACGGGGCGCGGCCCCGAAGAGAACGGAGAGGACCGATGACCGACGAGGCGGCACGGCAGATGACCGGCGCGGAGATCGTCGTCAAAGCGCTCAAGGACCAGGGGGTCGAGGTGGTGTTCGGCTATCCCGGCGGCGCGGTCCTTCCGATCTACGACGAGATCTTCCGGCAGAACCAGATCACCCACGTGCTGGTCCGCCACGAGCAGGGCGCGGCGCACATGGCGGAAGGCTACGCCCGCTCGACCGGCAGGCCCGGCGTCGTGCTGGTCACCTCGGGCCCCGGCGCCACCAACGCCGTCACCGGCATGGCCGACGCGCTGATGGACTCGATTCCGATCGTCGTCCTGACCGGCCAGGTGCCGACCTTCATGATCGGCAACGACGCGTTCCAGGAGGCCGACACCGTCGGCATCACGCGCCCCTGCACCAAGCACAACTGGCTGGTGAAGGAGACGGACCGGCTGGCCGACACGCTGCACCGGGCGTTCCACGTCGCGACCCACGGCCGCCCCGGGCCGGTGCTGGTCGACATCCCGAAGGACGTCCAGTTCGCGAGCGGCGCCTATGTCGGCCCGCAGGAGGCCAACACCCGCACCTACGCGCCGCAGACCCGCGGCGACGCCGCCGCGATCGAGGCGGCGGTCGAGCTGATCGAGGCGGCGGAGCGGCCGATCCTCTACACCGGCGGCGGCGTCATCAACTCGGGGCCGGCAGCCTCGCGCCTGCTCCGCGAGCTGGCCGGGGCGACCGGGTTCCCGCTGACCTCGACGCTGATGGGCCTCGGCGCCTATCCGGCGAGCGGGCGGTCGTGGCTCGGGATGCTCGGCATGCACGGCACCTACGAGGCGAACATGGCGATGCACGGCGCCGACCTGATGGTCTGCATCGGCGCACGCTTCGACGACCGCATCACGGGCCGGATCGACGCGTTCTCGCCGGGCTCGGCCAAGGTCCACATCGACATCGACCCGAGCTCGATCAACAAGAACGTCGCGGTCGACGTCCCCATCATCGGCGACGTGGCCGAGGTGCTGAGCGAGCTGCTGGCGCGCTGGAAGGAGCGCGGCGGCAAGACCCGCGCGGACGCCGTCGGCGCCTGGTGGAAGCAGATCGACACCTGGCGCGCGGTCGACTGCCTGCGCTACGAGCGCTCCGAGACCTCGATCAAGCCGCAGCACGCGCTCCAGCGGCTCGAGGCGCTGACCAGGGGCATGGACCGCTACGTCACGACCGAGGTCGGCCAGCACCAGATGTGGGCCGCCCAGTTCCTGGGCTTCGAGGAGCCGAACCGCTGGATGACGAGCGGGGGCCTCGGCACGATGGGCTACGGGGTGCCTGCCTCGATCGGGGTGCAGATGGCGCACCCCGAAAGCCTCGTCATCAACGTCGCCGGCGAGGCGAGCTTCATGATGACGATGCAGGAGATGGCGACCGCGGTGCAGTACAAGCTGCCGGTCAAGCAGTTCATCCTGAACAACGAGCGTCTCGGCATGGTCCGGCAGTGGCAGGAGCTGCTGCACGGCGGGCGCTACAGCCACTCGTACTCGGAGGCGCTGCCCGACTTCGTGAAGCTGGCCGAGGCGTTCGGGGCCAAGGGCATCAAGGTCGAGGATCCCGCCGACCTCGACGAAACGATCCAGGAGATGCTGGACCACGACGGTCCGGTCATCGTCGACTGCCTGGTCGAGCGCCACGAGAACTGCTTTCCGATGATCCCCTCGGGCAAGGCGCACAACGAGATGCTGCTCGGCGAGGCCTCGACCGCCCAGGCCATCGAGGCCGACGGCGCGGTGCTCGTGTGACCCTGTCCCTTACCGGAGCCCCCGCATGAACGCCCTTTCCCTGAAACCCGGCTCGAACCGGAAGTCCGCCTACAACCTCCGCCCGACGCTCAGTCAGGAGGAGGAGCGGCACACCCTCTCCGTGCTCGTCGACAACGAGCCGGGCGTGCTCGCCCGCGTAATCGGGCTCTTCTCGGGCCGCGGCTACAACATCGAGAGCCTGACGGTCGCCGAGACCGACCACTCGGCGCACCTCTCCCGCATCACCATCGTCACCACCGGCACGCCGCAGGTGATCGACCAGATCCGCGCCCAGCTCATGCGCATGGTCACGACCCACGACGTGCACGACCTGACCGAGGAGGGCCTGCACGTCGAGCGCGAGCTGGCGCTCGTCAAGGTCGCGTCCACGGGCGACCACCGGGTCGAGGCGCTCCGCATGGCCGAGCTGATGGGCGCGCGCGTCGTCGACGTGACCCTCGAGAGCTTCATCTTCGAGCTCGCGGAGGACACAGACCAGATCGACGCCTTCGTCGAGCTCATGCGCCCGATCGGCCTGGTCGAGGTGACCCGCACCGGCGTCGCCGCGATGTCGCGCGGGGCGAAGGGGCTGAGCCGGCCGTGAGGCCTCGCGGCCGCTCCCGCGCGGCCGCGCTCGCCGCGGCGCTCGCGCTCGCGGGCTGCGCCGGGCCCGAGGAGCCGCAGGAGGCACCGCCGCCCGCGGCCGCAGGCAGCCTGCCCCTGCCGTCCGCGCTGGACGGGCCGGGCGACACCGGCGGCGCGCTGGTCGATCCCGAAGCCACGCGCGCCGCGCCGGCGGTCTACATGAGCCTCGAGGCCGATCCCGGCCGCCCGGTCTCGATCGTGTTCGCGATCGACGCCGCGGGCGATGCCGACCCGTCCGACGAGCCGGCGATGCGGCTGACCCCCGAGGGCGGGCGCTGCAACCCGCAGGAGCTGTCGCGCTACGGCGCCCGGGGCGGCGACGGCCCGGTCTTCGGGCCCGAGGTCGCGCGCCGCGGCGTCGATCCGCGCCAGCTGCCGGAGTTCATGGCGGTCGCCGTCTCGCGCCGGATGATCGACCGGGGCCTCGCCGCGACCCCCGAGGACACCCGCCCGCAGAACGTCTGCACCCGCAAGCTCTGGGAACGGCTGGCCGTCGCCCAGACCCAGGCCGCCGCCTCGGCTGGACAACTCGAGTAGCCTCCGCTAACCCGGCACCCGCCCCGCCGTCCGGCGACAGAACTCCCGAAGCACGAGGAAGAGCGATGCGCGTCTATTACGATCGCGACTGCGACATAAACCTGATCAAGGACCGGAAGGTGGCCATCGTCGGCTACGGCAGCCAGGGGCACGCGCACGCGCTGAACCTGAAGGACTCGGGCGCAAAAAACCTCTGCGTCGCGCTCCGCGAGGGCAGCGCGTCGGCCAGGAAGGCCGAGGCTGCGGGGCTGGAGGTGAAGTCGATCGCCGAGGCCGCCAAATGGGCCGACCTGATCATGATGGCGATGCCCGACGAGCTGCAGGCCGACACCTACAAGGCGGACATCCACGACAACCTGAAGGACGGCGCCGCGATCGCCTTCGCGCACGGCCTCAACGTCCATTTCGGCCTGATCGAGCCCCGCGCCGAGGTCGACGTCATCATGATGGCACCGAAGGGCCCCGGCCACACCGTCCGCGGCGAGTTCCAGAAGGGCGGCGGCGTGCCCTGCCTGGTGGCGGTGCACAACGACGCGTCGGGCCGCGCGCTCGAGCTCGGCCTCTCCTACTGCGCGTCCCTTGGCGGCGGGCGGTCAGGGATCATCGAGACGACGTTCCAGGAGGAGTGCGAGACCGACCTCTTCGGCGAGCAGGCGGTGCTCTGCGGCGGCCTCGTCGAGCTGATCCGCGACGGCTTCGAGACCCTGGTCGAGGCCGGCTACGCCCCCGAGATGGCCTATTTCGAGTGCCTGCACGAGGTGAAGCTGATCGTCGACCTGATCTACGAGGGCGGCATCGCCAACATGAACTACTCGATCTCGAACACGGCCGAGTACGGCGAGTACGTCTCGGGCCCGCGCATCCTGCCGAAAAAGGAGACCAAGGAGCGCATGAAGGCGGTGCTCGAGGACATCCAGAGGGGCAAGTTCACCAGCGAGTGGATGCGCGAGCACCGCTCCGGCCTCGCCGCCTTCAAGGCGACGCGCCGCGTCAACGACGGCCACCAGATCGAGCAGGTCGGCGAGAAGCTCCGCGGCATGATGCCCTGGATCGGCGAGAGCCGCATGGTGGATAAAGAGAAGAACTGAGCGGGGTGCGCGTTCAAGCGCACCTTTTCCGCATCCGACGGTTCGAGGGCGCGGCCGACGGGCTATACGTTCGCTTTCTCGTGACGCCCCCCGGCGGAGAGCTCCGGTCGCTGGCCGCCGACAAAGCAGGCACCACCCCCCTTGCGCCGGTCCATCCTGACTGACACCTTGGGGGCCAAGGCACGCTGCCTTCAGATGAGCCGCGCTTCCCGGCGCCGCTCGAACACGGACCCAACGGATCAGTCATGAAGCTTTCCAGCGCGCAGATCGCCGCTGTCGAACAGGCAACCGGCGCGAACCCGCTTCCCGAGGAGGAGCCCGCGAACGCCAAGCTCGCCGAGGCGCTCGGCGAGCACACCTTCTACGTCGACCAGCAGGGCCTCGTGATCCTCGAGAGCCCCGAGGCCGCCGCCACCCCCGAGGCGACGCTCGAGATCGTCCGCGTCGGCCGCTGGGTCGAGGGTGAGGAGCAGCAGCTCGCCCTGACGCCGGCCGAGCGCACGGGCCAGGTCCTCGACCTCTCGGCACATCGCGAGGACACGGAGCCGGACGGCCCGGGCGCCGCCTGAGCCACGGTCGCGTCCGGAGACCCGCCGCCGTATGGTCTCTGCCCCCGGCCTCCGGGCCGGGGCTCGGGGCCGATGGGCGCCGAGCCGACGAAAGCCGCTCCGCTTCGCGCGTCGGCGCGAGAAAGCGGTTTCGCGATCGCCGCGGCTGTGCTCTCTCCTATTCGAGGAATCTTGGGGGCCGGCCGCACATGACCGAACCTGATCGACAGCGATCCGCGCGGCGCGTCCGCGGTCCGGGCGGCTGACGGAGATGGAGGACGTTCTTGCCTGGGTCGAGGGGCTGCGGCTGGTCCAGTACCTGCGCTTCGGCAAGTGGGGCTATGCCGTCGTCAACACGAGCCACGTCTTCGGCATCGCGCTGCTCGT